>CAYVFG010000007.1:0-39562 GCA_964450915.1 uncultured Candidatus Saccharibacteria bacterium
TACCATGTTTTCCGCGTAGGTAGCTGTAGACATGAGAAGGATAGGTGCCGAGGAGGTGCGTCGTCTCGCCAAGGCGGAACCACGCAATCCGATCTGGGCGCAAACCCCACAAAAGCAATGTCTACAGTTACCTATGAAGATAACTAGCAACTATAGGGTATTGGCGGAAAAAATGCAACATAGGTACACTAGATGGCATGGCTATTGAAGAGGCACAGACCAGCGTCGTAACGGCAGCAAGCATTCCTGAGGATGAGAATTTGGATGCAACGCTTCGTCCGAAGATGTTGAGCGACTTTACTGGGCAGGAACATTTAAAAAAGAGTTTGCAGGTTTTTTTACAAGCGGCAAAGCAGAGAAATGAAGCGCTCGAACACGTCTTGCTGGCCGGGCCTCCCGGGCTGGGAAAGACAAGTATTGCAATGATTATCGCTCGAGAGCTTTCTGCAAGCATTCGAATAACAGCAGGCCCTGTTCTTACGAAAGTTGCTGATCTGGCTGCTATTTTAACGAATCTTCAAGAGGGCGATGTGCTGTTCATAGACGAAATTCATCGATTAAACCGCTCCATAGAAGAAGTGTTGTATCCCGCTATGGAAAGTTTTGCGCTTGATTTGGTAGTGGGGCAAGGTCCTGGAGCAAAAACGCTTCGCATAGATTTGCCTCAATTTACACTCGTAGGGGCTACTACTCGCGTGGGCATGCTAGGCGCTCCGCTTCGCGATCGATTCGGTATGACGTATCGATTGGATTTTTATGATGTTGATGAAATGAAGGTGATTTTAGCTCGGTCTGCTCAGTTGCTCGGCCTTACTATAGAAGATGATGCGTTGCTTGAAATTGCTCGCAGGTGCAGAAGAACCCCTCGAATTGGGAATAGGTTGTTAAAGCGAGTTCGGGACGTTGCTCAGGTTGGCGGGCATGGGGTTGTTACCAGTAACGTGGTTGCTCAAACGCTGGAGCTTCTGCATATAGACGAGATGGGGTTGGATATGTCAGACCAAATGGTTTTGAAAACTATTATTGATAAGTTTCAAGGTGGGCCAGTTGGGTTGCAGACGCTCGCAATGGTGTGTTCTGAAGAAGAGCGAACCATTGAGGATGTTATAGAGCCATTTTTAGTGCAATGCGGATTTCTTGTGCGTACGCCAAGGGGGCGAGAGGTGACCGATGCTGGTAGAGCTCACATGGCGAAGTAGGTTCATTATTCTCTTTTCCGTAGGATGTTTCGCGGGGGCTTTTTTAAGTGTTAGGGCGCAGGCTCCTGAGTATTCAAGCGAGGTTCATATAAGTGAATTTCTCCCAGATCCAGTGGGAGATGACGATACGTTGGAATTTATTGAAATACATAATAACTCTGATAATTCTATTGATCTTTCCGGCTGGGCGCTGAAAAACGCTTCCGGGAAGACGTTTACTATACCGAGTGGCGTACATGTGGATGCTGGCGGGTATGTAGCGTTTTATAGTTCGCAAACAGGAAGCATGCTCGCAAACACGGGAGACAGAAGTGTTTCTCTCATAGATCCAGGCGCAACGATACATGAAACGGCCTTATATAGCGGAAGCATCACGGGACATTCGTACAATAGGCTTGATGACGGTACTTATAGCAAAAGCTCCGTTCCCACTCCAAATGCTTCAAATATACTCGACCCCAGCCCCACCCCTGCTCCCACGCCAACCCCGTCCGCATCTCCTGACATGAGCCCCAGCCCCACACCAGCTGTGGAGTACTCAGAGGATGTTCGTATCAACGAATTTATCCCAAATCCTACAGGGGATGATGCGACGCTGGAGTTTATAGAGCTATACAATAGCTCTGATAGCGTAGTTGATATATCGGGCTGGAAGCTGGATGATACGGCCGATACAGGAAGCTTACCGTTCATAGTGCCAGACGATACCAATATTCCGGCAGGAGGGTATATAGTTTTTTATAGCAGCCAGACAAAGATATCTTTGAACAACGATAGTGAACATGTGAGATTTATCAGGTCGGACGGGATTGTGTTGGATGATATAGTATATGCTAGTAGCAAGGAGGGGTATTCATACAATTATGTAGATGGTGGTGATTTTCAACAAAGTACTCGCCCAACTCCGGGAGAGGCAAATAGTATTGAAGTTCCTATACCCACGCCTACTGCCAGCCCGAAACCAACCGCCACCCCGAAGCCTACTGTTGCCTCTATCGCATATGATTTTTCATCAAGAATTATCATTAACGAGGTTTATCCCAACACGGTAAAAGATGATAAGAATAGTGAGTTTATAGAGATAAAAAATCTCGATAATCGATCAATATCTTTGGCTGGTTGGACTCTTGATGACGAGGACGGCGGAAGCAGGGCGTATCACTTTAAGGCTGGCGATCGAATTGGGCAAAAAAAGATTCTTGCTGTTGATAAAAATAGTACAAAGATCGCGCTGAATAATAGCGATGACAGCGCACGACTTATTGATCCACACGGAAAAGTTGTCGCGATCCTTGCGTATGAAAAAACATATCCCGGACAGTCGCTTAGCAGGACAGATGATGGGTCGTACCAATGGACCGATATTTTGACCCCCGGAAAAGAGAACATAATAAGTGTTCATGAAGAAGTGTCGCCATTGCCAAAGAGGGTAAAGACTAAAAAGGCTTCCTCCTCCCAGCCAAGAGTTGCTGGTGCGACTAGCGTGCTGCATCAGTTAGAACCTTCCCGTATTTGGCCAGGATTGCTGCCCAGTAATGTTATCCAAACTGTGCATGGTGCGGAAGGTATTTCGAATGCACATAAGCAAAAACAGCTGTTTTTTGTGGCGTTTGGGATGCTTTGTGCGGGCGGGCAACTTATATCGGGCATATCGCGAAAGGAAAAAATCTGGTTTAATTGATCTATGGCATTTATTTCGAGTAATGAGAAAGAAAAGCGAATTGTTGTTTTGGGCGGTGGAAACGGCACCTCCAGGCTGCTTGCGGCGCTTCTTCCTTTGCTAGACAACGGATCAATTGCGTCGCTCCATGCGCTTATTCACATGGCTGATGACGGCGGTTCGACGGGGAGGCTTCGCGAGCAATACGATGTGGGCGCCATGGGAGATGTTACGAAATGCTTGCTGGCATTAAGTTCTCTGAGAGGAGATATTCGAGGAGATAAGTTTTTAAAAGCGCTTGAATACAGATTCGCAAACGGCGACTTTTCCGGGCATACGCTTCGAAACGTTCTGCTTACGGCGCTTGAGCTTACCAGCGACTTGGATGCTGCGATCGCAACATTCGCCCGAGTATTGCAGGTTCCAAAGTTTGCCGGGGTTATTCCAACCACGCTCGAAGCGTTGACGCAGCAGGTTGTATTGCAAAAGAACGGAGAGGAGAAATTATTGGGAAGCGGACAGCATTTTATATCGTGGAATGTAGATGCGCAGGCTGACCCGAATTGGAATCCCGGAGATATTAAGGTTACGTTTGCTGAAAAAAATATCGGATTAAATCCGCGCGCAAAACAAGCGCTTGATGCGGCAACTCACATTATTATTGCCCCGGGGCATACGTTTGGATCTATTTTGCCGACATTAGCATCGCTTGCAATAGGCGGCTCTTCGGCTCTTCGGGACAGTAACGCCGAGATTTGCGTTGTCATGACGCTGCTTACAACTCCGCTGCATACAGTGGGTTGGTCGGGGGAGGACTTTGTGCGCGTGTATGAGTCTTATATTGGCAGGCCAGTTGATACTGTTATTGCGAACTCCGGAAGAGTGCCAATTTCTCTTGTTGAGGGGCAAACCTGGGTAGATTTTATGGAAGAGAAGCATGCGTACACATTGATTCGAGAAAATGTAGTTCGACTACTAGAAGCTAAGCAGGATGCAAGCGATAGTGTCCCTCGGCCGGTACTTGTTCATGATGATGCGGAGATGAGAAAAATATTTTCGTCGTATCTTGCATAAATAAAGTGTTATATACTTACCTGCATGGTATTTGATCCTGCAGTATCGGAATCTGAGCGCCACAAAGAGCTTGGCGCAAAGCTCGTTACGTTTTCTCAGGGTCAAGAGGAGCGATTGGCGCAGCACCGCTCTGAGCAGCTTGGAATTCCTTACATTAATCTCGTGGTATTTCCTATTGATTCTGATGTGCTAGAGAGGGTGCCAAAGCAAGAAGCGATGGCTGCTGAGGCATTGTTATTTTATAAGCAAGGAGGAGATATTCGCATCGGGGCAGTTAACCCCGCTGCTCCCGCAACAAGCAGCCTCGTTGCAAAGATAAAAGAGGATCTAGGCTATGATCCGCACATGTATGTTATTTCAAAACGAAGCTTGCTTGCCGGCATTGCTCGATATCGACGAGACTCTGCCCTCGAAGATGTTCCGCAAGATGAATTAAAAATCGGCCAAAAAGAAGCAGATACATTTGCCACCGAATTGAAAAACCTGGAAGAGTTGGGGAAGCGAATTACTACTATGCCTCCTACTGAAATTCTTACTGCAATCGCTATAAGCGCGGTCAGGTTGCGAGCATCCGACATTCACATAGAGCCAAAGGAAAAGAGCGCGCGTCTTCGCTTTCGTATTGACGGCGTATTGCAAGATATCGTTGAGTTTGAGCGGGATGGATGGTCGCTTGTACTATCTCGCGTAAAAGTAATGGCAAGATTAAAGCTGAATATTCATGATGCGCCGCAAGACGGGAGTTTTGTGCTTCGCATCGGAGAAGAAACATACGATATGCGTCTTTCTACATTGCCTGGGGGATACGGAGAAAACATCGTTATTCGTTTGTTGAACAGAGACGCCGAAGCAGTTGCGATGAAGGAGCTTGGCATGAAAAACAGGGATTTGGATGTGGTGAATGCGGAGCTTAAGAGAGTAAATGGCATGATACTGATTACCGGACCAACCGGCTCCGGTAAAACAACAACGCTTGCTTCGTTTTTGCGAGATGTGAACGTTACGGGATCGAAGATCATTACATTAGAAGATCCTATTGAGTATCGCATTCCGGGCATTGAGCAAACGCAAGTAGATCCGGATGCGGGGTATACATTCGCAGCAGGATTGCGCAGTATTTTACGCCAAGATCCGGACGTTATCATGGTGGGTGAAATGCGTGACGTAGAAACTGCAGAAACGGCAGTGCACGCAGCGCTGACGGGCCATTTAGTGTTCTCTACTCTCCATACAAATGATGCAGCAGGAGCTATTCCTCGTCTTATTGATATGGGCATTAAGCCGTACGTGCTTGCCCCTGCGCTTAATCTTGTTATTGCTCAGAGGTTGGTTCGTGTGGTGTGCAGCTCTTGCGCTCAGGAGTACGATCCCGATGCAACGTTGAGAAATAAGGTAAAGGAATCGATGAAAAGCATACGAAAAGATATTTTCGATCCAGCGGTGTTAGATGATCCTGCGTTGCGATTTATGAGAGCGGTCGGATGCCAGGTGTGTGGGAACACGGGGTATCATGGTCGATTGGGCGCATTTGAAATTTTTGCTGTCGATCAAGAAATGAAAAAGCTCATCTTGGAAGGAGTAAGCAGCGCCGATATTCAAAAAGTTGCCCTCGGAGCTGGAATGACAACCATTGCCCAAGACGCCTATTTGAAAGTTATCGACAAGAAAACTACGATCGATGAAGTGGAGCGCGTATCTCAGGAGTGAAATTGCGGAAGAATTTGCCTGATTTTCTGCACAGCTGCAAGTTCAGCATCTTCTAGCGACGACTGCGGAAGCGTGAGTACAAGCATCCCGTTTTGCTTCTTCGCAGAAAGCTGCTCCTGAATTTCTTGTCGCTTTTTTGCCAATCCCTTGCCGAGTGTTATATACACCACATGTTCCTTGCGTTCGTTTTCATGCAAAATGAACGCCGCATTGTACCCGGAAATATTGTTGGTTAATTCATGCATAATAAGGGGAATGTCAGTTTCTGCTGCATGGCTTTCTTGAAAATCCAATTCGCGTAAAATGCTCCAGAACAGATGCCCGTGTTCATCGTGTCGAAGTCGAGCGTATGTGCGTCCGGCGATCTTCAGCAATGATAGCGGCTTCGTTTTTACGAGATGCTGGATAACGATGTCTGTTTGAGCATGCTTGGTCATTAATTCTGCTGACAGCTGAAACGCCTTTGGCGTGGTTGAGGGTTTTTGGAATGATTCCGTTGCTCCAACGATACCCGCATATAATGCCGTTGCAACGTCTTGAGTGATAGCGTCAGGGGAAAGAGCCGTTATAAGTTCGTGAGTAATTTCGGCAATGGACGACGCGGTGATATCTACCATATTAATAGTGCCAAAGTATTCATTAGTAGGTTTGTGATCAATATTGATAATCGGGATGTTGTAGAAGAAGTCTGCAAAGTCCGTAAACATTGGCCCTAAATCAGCTAGGTCCGAGGCACCGAATAAGATTGCGCAATCATATGGAAGCTGGCGCACGTGCGTTTCGACCATGTCAGCGCTCATGTCCGTATTCGCAGGGAGTTCCAGATGAATCTTTAGGCCATTCTTTGTTGGGATTTGTTCGATATTGGCGATAGCTGAAACTCCCGCAATATCAATGACGAGAGTTGGCTGCAAGTGGGGTTTCATTTCCACTTGAGAAGATCCAGGCAGGAACTGCAATTCGCTTGGAACATGCACCGGACTAATGCTGTATATAGTTTTTTCTGTATTAGCAGTGAGCGCTAAAGATAGCGCCATCATAGAGGAGAACGCGTCGATTGAGGGTTTTTCTGGTACGAAGAGCGCAATACTGCTTGATCGCGTAATAACGGAGAGTGCTTGTTGGGTTTCGGGTATGCTCATAGGAAATCGTATTATCGTATCGTGACTGATACAGAAAAGGAACTGTGCATATGTGGAAAATATATGTATTTTCGAAAAATTCAGATAGGATAGTCGTATGAGCGATAAAAAAATACTTGGAACCCATACTGTATCTAGCCTGCAAGAGCTTGAGTTGCTAGCCACCCTAGTTGCTGAGCAATTGCGCCCAGGAGATATTATCTGTTTACAAGGCGATTTAGGAGCAGGAAAGACGACATTCGTGCAATGTATTGGGAAGGCTTTGGGCGTACACGATGACATAACATCGCCGACGTATACTATTTTGGCCGAGTATACAATTCATGAAAATGCTCATGATATTACGAAGCTTATTCACATCGATGCATATCGAGAATCAATGGACACTAATTATGTTCACGAAGTATTGCATACTGCGCAGCCCGACCACGCAGTTGTATTAATAGAGTGGCCAGAAAAATTGGGCAGCGAAATTACGCAAGCCTACTGGAATGTTTCCATTACTAGCGCCGAGAATAACGCGCGAATTGTTGTTATAGGTAGAGTAGAATAGATATATGGCAAAACGGCAAAAACTGGCAATTATAGACGCGCACGCGCTTATTCATAGGGCGTACCATGCTCTTCCGCCGATGACGAGTCCGGAAGGCGTGCCAACGAATGCGGTGTACGGGTTTACGACAATGCTTATGAAAATGATCAGCACACTGAAGCCTACTCATGTGATCGCTGCGTTCGATATGAAGGGGCCGACCTTTCGGCATGAAGAATATGCGGATTACAAAGCGCACCGCAAGGAGCTGGATGATGACTTGATTGTTCAGTTCGATATTGTGCGCGATGTAGTGCGCGCATTTTCTATTCCTATTTTGGAGAAAAAAGGTTTTGAAGCAGACGATATTATCGGGACTATTGTAAAAAAAATAGAAAAAGAAATCCCCATAGTTGTAGTAACGGGGGACATGGATACGCTTCAATTGGTATCTGAAGCAACGTCCGTATTTACATTAAAGCGAGGTATCTCGGATACGATTTTATACACCCCGGAATTAGTGCAAGAGAAGTACGGATTTGAGCCCAAATACATCCCCGACTATAAAGGATTGGCTGGCGACCCCTCCGATAATATTCCGGGCGTTGCAGGGATTGGTGTTAAGACTGCAAAGGATTTAGTTGGCAACTTCGGATCGCTTGAATCTATTTTTGATCATGAGGAAGAGCTTCCGTCGCGGGCAAAAAAGTATATTGTGGGTCACGAAAAAGACGCATTATTTTCTCGAAAGTTGGCTGTTATTCACCAGGACGTTCCCGTAGATGTTGTATTGGAAGATGCGTTATTTGTTACATATGATGAAAAGAAGGTTCGATCAGAATTTCAGAAACTGGGATTTAGAAGTTTAATTAGCCGCCTTCCGAAAAGTCAAGATGGCTTTCAGCCTACGCTTGGTATGAAAAACGAGGAAGAAATCGTATTGCCAGATGGATATTTTATTGCTCAATTAAGAGACGAACAGCTAGATTTGCAAAAAGTGTTGAAAGATAAAAAGATTATCGCCTTTGATACAGAAACTGACGGACTGGGCGGAAGGACGAGTCCGATTATTGGAATGAGCTTCGCTTGCCATACTGAATCCGGCATTGAGGCGTGGTATGTGCCGATTGATGCAACGTCTGTTTTGTTGTGGAAGGATTTTTTTGAAGATTCAACGATTCAAAAAACGGGCCATAATTTAAAGTACGATATGGAGGTATTGGCCCAATCGGGGATCCACATGAAGGGGGTTGTTTTCGATACTATGATTGCGAGCTATTTGCTTCGTCCGGGATCTCGAAATTTTGGCATGGACGACTTGGCCGAAGAATTTTTAAACTACACGCCAATTCCGATCACTGATTTAATCGGCTCCGGAAAAAATCAGAAAAGCATGAAAGAAGTTCCGCTCACGGAGCTTGCTCGATATGCCGCTGAAGATGCCGATGTATCGCTTCGGTTGTATGATTTTTTCTTGCCGAAAATTGAAGAAGAAAAGCTGCTAGATGTGTTGCAAGAAATCGAGCTCCCGTTACTGGATGTCTTGGTTCATATGGAAATGACCGGGGTGGCGATTGATGAAAAAGTGTTCACACGTCTGAGCAAAAAAGTTTCAGATCGAATAAAGATAATTGAACAACAAATATGGTCGCTTGCTGGCGTCCATTTCAATATCGGATCTCCGAAGCAATTGCGGGAAATATTATTCGTGAATTTGAACCTTCCGACTGTCGGAATCAAGAAGACTCAATCGGGATATTCTACCGGGGCGGATGAATTAGATAAGTTAACGGGCAAGCACCCTATTATCGCGTTTTTATCCGAGTATCGAGAGCTGTCGAAGCTGAAAAGCACCTATTTAGATGCTCTGCCGCCTCTTATAGACAGTAAAACGCATAGAATATATGCCTCTTTCAACCAAACAATAGCGGCAACTGGCAGGCTTTCATCTACAAATCCGAATCTCCAGAATATTCCCATTAGAACGGATGTTGGACAAGAAATTCGCAAGGCGTTTGTTGCCCGTGAGGGGTTTGTGCTTGTAAAAGCGGATTATTCGCAACTTGAATTACGGATTGCCGCGCACGTATCTCAAGATGAAAAGTTGATTTCCGCATTTAAAGCAGGAGAAGATATTCACAAATCTACTGCAGCTTGGGTGTTTTCTGTTCCCGTCGAAGAGGTGACTGACCATATGCGCAGACAGGCTAAAACGCTTAATTTCGGTGTGTTATATGGGATGGGTGCGCAAAGCTTTGCGCGGTCCGCGGGGGTGAGTGTTGAAGAAGCGCGGTCGTTTATTGATCGATATCAGCAACAGTATGAGGGGATTACTCGTTGTATTCAAAAAATTGTTGACGATGCTCAAACGCATGGGTTTGTGGAGACGATGTTTGGACGGAAGCGATATATTCCGGAGATTCATTCAAATAACCCTGCAATTCGAGCGGGCGCAGAACGGGCAGCGTTTAATTTTCCGATCCAGGGCGCTGAGGCGGACATCATAAAAAAGGCGATGATTTCTTTGTATGCTCACATGCAAGAGAAGTATCAGGATGGTGCAATTGTACTAACTGTTCACGATGAGCTTGTTTGTGAAGTAAAGCAGGATGATGCCAAGCGATTTGCGCAAGACATGAAAGATATTATGGAAGACGTAGTTGTGCTCGACGCTCCTCTTGTTGTAGATGTTGGAATTGGTTCGAACTGGGGTGATATTCAGGGCGTAGCTTAACTGATATACTTATGGCATATGTCATTGGAATCTCGCAAGGGAGGGGTGCGCGAGTCGTTGATTTTTCGCAATCCAGAACAAGCGCGCTCATTTCAAGAGTCGTACGAACGGCGCGTTGAAAAACATGCAGTCCCTGGAACAACGCGCGATAGGGAACTGTTGGGCGAAGAGTTAGTGCAGGCGTTTGAGCATGAAGGCGTCGGGGTTACGCCTATTAGAGAACCATGGGAGCACTCGCCGAAGGAGCATCAAGAAGTTCAGGCGTTGGTTGAAACTGCGTTCTCTGAAGGGCTCGATGTGGCGATTGCAAAGGCAAGAACGAGCCAGTATTTTCCAAGGAATATTGATTTGCTTCACGACGTATTGACGGGGAGATTGTACGACGCCGTGATTGCCGACCGTGTTAATGAGCACTATGTATCTCCTAAAGTATTGCTTGGCATTTTCGCATTATTCGCCGCTATTATTGGTGCGGTTGTAGTGTTTATGTACTCCCTATGATTTCTTTCATCGGATTTTTACTTCTCGTTATTGTTTTTGGTCTCTGTTGCATCGGGCTTGTGGCAATAGCGCTGCTTGTTCGTCAGCGTGCGCGAGTGTCCCGCTCATTGGATATTCAAATGCTCCAAGTGCTTTTACCGAAAGATATGCAGAAGGAGGATCGAGAAGAAGGGATCGGGCAGTCAATCAAGGAGCGTATCGCAGTGGGTGAGCAGTTTTTGTCTACGCTTTCATCTCTGCCATCATCGTGGAAGCATCGGCTGCTCTACGGTAAGCCGGCGGTGGTATTTGAGATGGCGAGCATCCCGGATCAAGGAATCTTGTTTTTTGCAGGAACTGAGCGAAAGTATATCCAGCATTTGGAAAAGCAGATTTATGCGCATTACCCGGAAGCGGAAGTTAAAGATGCTCCGGAATTTACTATTTTTGCGGAAGGGGATGCTGTGCGAGTTGCGAGTTTCCGCCTAAGAAGAAAGCAGTATTTGCCAATTGCAACATATAAAGAACTGGAAGTTGATCCGATGCAGCCGCTTACTGGCGCACTGGCAAAAATTCAAAGCACCGACTCCGCATTGATCCAATACATCCTTACTCCAGCATCGAGGTCGTCATCTATCCAGGCATCCCAGGCTACAAAACGTACGATGCTGGGGAAGCAGGCGGACCTTTCAAGCTCCTCGTTCGGGTTTTCTTCGCTTCTATCTGCAATAACGAAAACGCAGTCAGATAGAGATGTAAATGAGCAGCGAGCAAGCAAGATGACGACGCGCATGCAACAGCGTATTGAACTAGTGGAGGCAAAAATGGCGCAACAGCAGTTCGCTGTAACTATTCGCGTAGGAGTTTCTGTGCGGAAACAGGATGATGCGGAGCGAGTATTTCATGGTCTTACGTCTGCGTTTTCTCAATATGATTTTCCGGATTTAAACCAATTAACATACAAGGAACCCAAGAATAAGAAAAAGTTTATAGAAAAAATGGTATTTAGAATTCCGGACGAATCCACTGCGTCTGTATTCGGAACTGCCGAAATATCAAGCATGTATCATTTTCCCCTGCCTACTACATCGACTCCGAACATTGCATGGAGGGGTGCTAAGTCTGCCCCTGCCCCGAGCAATCTTGCCCAAGATGGCGTGTTGATCGGCGTTAATCAGTATCGAGGAATTGATACGCCCGTACATATCAGCCCGTCTGATAGGAGGCGCCATATGTACCTGTTGGGTCAAACGGGAACGGGAAAAACGACGATGTTTTTAAATATGATTATTCAAGATATTCAGGCAGGGCATGGGGTGGGAGTTGTAGACCCGCACGGTGATTTAATTTCAGATATTCTGCATCATATTCCTCAGAATCGGCTGAAGGATGTTGTGCTATTTGATCCGCGAGATAAAGAGCGCCCGCTCGGGTTTAATATTTTAGAATCAAAAAATGCGGAGCAGAGGGATTTGGTTGTAAATGAGGTTGTGCAAATCTTGCAAAAGCTTGCTGCAAGATTAAACCCAGAATCAATCGGTCCGATGTTTGAGCATTATCTGAGGAATGCATTATTAGCGCTGGTAGAAGATCCGAACGCAACGCTATTGGACGTGCCTCGCATGTTTGTGGATGAGCAGTTTAGGAAGCAAATATTGAGCAAAGTTGCAAACCCTATTGTGCTGCAGTTTTGGAACCAAGAATTTGCACAGTCTCAGCGCGGACAAATGTCCGCAGATATGCTTAGCTACATCATTAGCAAACTCGGCAGATTCATTAGCAACGACACGGTGCGTAATATTATCGGACAGGCAAAGTCGTCGTTTGATGTGAGGGAGATTATGGATCAGAAAAAAATTCTGCTATGCAATTTATCGAAAGGGGAATTAGGCGATATGAATTCCGATTTGTTGGGATTTGTGCTGGTATCCAAAATCCAAATAGCCGCGCTTGGGCGCGCCGATATTCCAGAAAACGAGCGTAACGACTTCTATTTGTACTTAGATGAGTTTCAAAACTTTACAACGGACAGTATTGCAACGATATTGTCGGAAGCAAGAAAGTATCATTTGAATCTTAATTTGGCGCATCAGTTTATCAATCAGCTCGATGAGCCTATTGCAGATGCCGTATTTGGAAACGTGGGAACGATTGTTTCGTATCGCATCGGCGTTGAGGATGCGGAGTTTATGGAAAAACAATTTGCGCCGGTGTTCACGCAATATGATCTGATAAATTTACGGCGATTCACTGCCGTTGTTCGCCCTCTTGTGCATAGTACGCCAGAGCGCGCATGCAGTATTTCGGTCCCGCTTCCTCCCGCAATTGGAGATTCTATCGTTGCTGAGCAGATAAAAGAGAATTCGCGGACGCTCTATGGCAGGAACCGCGTTGATGTTGAGCAGGAGATAGTCTCTCGATTTGAAGGAGTAAAACCTAATCAACAAAGCGATAAAGTGGAGCACGATTCATACATGAGCGAGTCACTTTTTGATATTGGATAGGGCAGTGAGGTATTATAAAGGAATCATTTATTTTCTAGCATAATTATCATGTCTGAAGAAGATCCTCAACATTCTAATCCGGAAGCAGGGATGCATTCGCCCTCTCCTAAAAAGAAGCAGATGCTTCCAATCGCAATCGCGGTGGCCGTGGGTGTTATCGTTATTGCTGTTGGTGCATATGCCGGGCTCCATTCTAAATCCAAGGGTTCGGGAAGCACGTCTACGTACGGAAATCTTCCGCTTGGGCAAAATGCGTCGCCTACTCCCGCTCCGGTAAATCGAGATACGAGCGGATTGTCTGGAATGCCATGCGATCATCCGAATCGAAGACCTATTGGCGTAATGCTTGCAGGAGACCCGATCAATCGTCCTCTTTCAGGATTTTCGACCGCAGACATGGTGTTTGAATTGCCGGTGCTGGTAAGCGATGTTACGCGGCTCACTGCTGTGTATCAGTGCGGTGAGGCTCCTGAAATGGGGTCAGTGCGTTCCGCGCGACATGACTATCTGTATTTGCTGGATGGTGTCGACGGCATTATGGCGCACTGGGGAGGAAGCTACTGGGCGCTTAATATGATTGCAGCAGGCCAATTTCAAACAATGAATGCTTTGCAGAATCCGAATAATGCATTTTTCCGCAAAGATAACTTGCCTGCGCCGTATAACGGGTTCACTACATATGCGCGACTGTGGGACACCCTGCAGAAGCTTGGCTATCGAACAGAGACGCAATTTAAGGGATATGACTTCAAGGATGATGCTCCGGCAAGCGACCGTCCTGCGGGAGGAACGCTCACAATTAATTGGCCGGGGGCATTCAAGGTAAGCTACCAATACAACCCTACGACAAATCGATACGAGAGATATTGGGCAGGCGTAAAGCAGGCTGATGGATACGATAAAAAAGTGATTGCTCCAAGCGTAGTTGTGGTCATGCGTGCGACGAATACATATATGGACGGTCCTGGCGGATACAATAACGTTGCCATTGAAGGAACGGGAGATTTAACGGTATATGAGGACGGGAAAGCGATTACGGGCAAGTGGACGAAGGATATTAATAATAAGAAAGACCCTGTGCACTTCTTAGACGCACAAGGAAAACCTATTACATTTACTCGCGGACAGGTTTGGGTAACTGCAGTTGAGCCGACCATCTCAGTGACTTGGACAGAAAAGTAGGAGCGTGTAGTGTATATTCATGATCCGATATTTCTTCGGGGAAGATACACGAACAGCGCGGGCGGAGATAACTGCGTATGCGAATAAATCGCATGCGCAGGTTCGTTTTGTAGACGAGGATGATATTAAAAAATCATCTATTGAGTCCGTGTTTGATAGCGCCAAAGGCTCTTTATTCGGAGCATCTTTTCTCGTGTTTCGTGATCCTCTGGCATATTCAGAACCTATTCGCACCCAAATACTTGATTACCTTACCCCTGAACGTATGAAAGCGGATAGCATTTTTTGGCAAAGAGGGGGAGTAGATGCACGATCTGCTATGCACAAGTTTCTCAAAAAGAATGCAGGGGTTGAGCAGTTCCCGGCAATTGGTGATATTCGGCAAGGTGTTCAGTGGGTACGGGCGTATATGCAAGAAGATGGTATGCAGAGTGATGCGATGCATCAAGATGCGATTATGTTGTTACTGCAGCGAGTTGGGTTTGATACATATGCATTAGTATCGGAATTGCAAAAATTAGCAGCATATAAAGACGTGATAACCAAAGAGGATGTTGAAAAGATTGTTCCGGAGCGAAGTGGCGCTGTCGCAAGCGCGTTTCCTTTACTAGAGGCGATTACAGCGAAAAGGCCCGCTATCGCTACGGGTATCTTGCAAAAGATGATTGAAGATGGCGCTTCAGAACGATTTATTGCATCAATGATCGCGTACCAGTTTCGACTATTTTTAGCAGTACGAATAGGTATTGATGGCAGCGAAAGCGCCAGCGTTATTTCCAAGCAATCGAAACTTCATCCGATTGCCGTGCAAAAGGCAATGCCGATGGTGCGCAGGCTTTCTATTCCCGCAATTCAAGATGCTCTTGTGCGTATTGCCGGCGTAGAGCGATCCATGAACAGTAACAAAACGATGGACCCTCGGTCCATCGTTACAATGCTTGTGGTAAGCTTGGCGTCGTAATTATTTCGCCTTTACCTGCAGTTTTCGTAATCCAGCTTTTCGTCGGCTTGCTTCGTTCGGGTGGATAATGTTTCTTCGAGCTGCTCGGTCGAAGATGCTTTCTGCTTGCACTGCTACTTCTGCAATCTTTTTTGCATCGTTAGAGGCGATAGCTTCTCGAACGGCCTTTTTAGCCTCTCGAATCTTCTTTCTCCAAACATCATTAACAGCACGTCGTCGTGCGTCTTTTCGTAAAGCTTTCTTTCCAGCGGATAGTTGTGGCATGAAGGGAAGTATGACAAAAGGGAGTGGGAATGTCAAACACTAGCTTTTAGCTTATGGCTGGTATCTTATAGGATATCTCGAAATTATAATTTTATGGCTCAATAAAGCATAATAGTATTTCTTATAGTTGACAAAAATGTAAAATAGGAGTAATATATAAACGTTACGGTTGATTGATCAAAGCGGTTGTTTATCAGGCTCTTTACCAAAAAAGGAGATATTGTGCAGGACTTCAATGACTTTGGTCTTAATCAGGCCACCGTCGCTACTATCGGTTGCATCGTCATGACCCTTCTTGGGGCGTACGGTCAATCGAGCCAGATTCAAAAGATCTGGAAAAGCAAAAAAGCCGAGCGAGTATCGGGGATGATGAGCGTTATTATGTTAACGCTGTTTGCAAGTTATCTCGTAAGAGGTGTTGCAGAATATCGTCTCATGTATCTCGCGCAAGGCGTTATTAGAACTTCGCTCTTTATTCCGATTGTCGTTGGTGTAATTCGCTTCGGTGTCTTCACTAAAAGCAATTGGATCGAGCTTATGCTCGGAGCATTGGTTCTCGGACTTATGTCTGCGGTTGATTCGCTTCGAGTCATCGGATTCGTGCTCGTAATGCACATTGGACTTATTGGTGCTGCACATCAAGCATGGAGTGTTAGGAAGGCGAACGGTCAGGTATCGTTCTCGTTCTACCTCACAATGCTTGCCTCGGTTTCGTTTCAGAGTTGGTACGGATGGTACTACAGCGACACGGCATTACTTATTCCATGCTTGGGATTCGTAACGCTGTACAGCATCATCCTTCTGCTTATGGTTCGAAACAGCAAAAACAGTAACACCGCCACTTCAACGTGACGGTGTTTTTTCTTATCCAAAAACAGGGAAGCTAGAGAAATATTTTTTTTGGGGTGATGAAAAGGGTGTCAGGCTGCCTAATTCCGATGCCGAAGACTTTATTTTCAGAATTTTTTAACGCTACTGGAGTATTCTTGGGAGTATCGTGGGGTATTTCCACTTCCCTGCCATTTTTTAATTTTGCGACATTGGAATCTTCGAACGCTATTGATTGTAAGTGTTCCGTTAATTGTTCGAGCGGAATAAGAACACTATCTATGTTCAATGCAATGTCTTGAATAGTATGCGCGTTTTGAATCTGAAAATTTCCAATTGCCGTGCGTTCAAGCTGGGAGCAGTATCCGCCAGTGCCAAGCATAGCTCCAATGTCTCGCGCAATTGCTCGTATGTATGTTCCTGTGCCGCACGTTACGGTAATTGTGATTGTGGGATAAGAGTAATGTTCCAAAGTAATATCGTGAATAATTATATTTCTTGGCTTTTGCTCAACTATCTCCCCTTTTCTAGCCAGCTTGTACATTCTTTTGCCGCCAATCTGAATTGCGGAATATATAGGCGGAATTTGAGTTGTTTGCTGTTTGATGTTGTCGAGTGCGGCGAGTATTTGCTTAGGAGATGGTATGAGTGTCTCTTTGTTTTTATCTAATCGAGGCAGAAATTCACCTGTCGCGTCGTCCGTATCCGTATTTGCCCCCAGCGTAATTTCTGCTCGGTAGGTTTTCGGCAATAAATGCAGCTCGTCTTGCAAGCGTACGGCCCCATCAACAAGGACAAGCAATACTCCCGTTGCAAACGGGTCGAGTGTCCCGCTATGGCCAATCTTTATGCCACGGAGCTGGGGCATTTTTCGAAGTTGATAAATAACGTCATGCGACGTTATTCCTGCCTGTTTATTAATGAGGAGTCCTCCTCGCCGTGGGGTTGTATTTATATCCATATGTTCTGTAGTATTGTTGTATGTCAAAAACAGCATTAATAACAGGGGTTACCGGACAAGACGGTTCGTATCTTGCGGAGCTATTATTAGAAAAAGGATACAAGGTGTACGGATTGGTGCAGCGAAGCGCTAATTACCAGTTTGAGAATATCGAGCATATTTTAAAAGATATTCAGTTGATTACTGGTGATTTGGAAGATTCATCTTCACTCATGCGTGCTGTTCAGCAATCTATGCCTGATGAAGTGTATAACTTGGCTGCGCAATCGTTTGTAAAAGCCAGCTGGGATATTCCGGAATTAACGGGCAGTGCAACGGGGGTTGGCGTTACGCGCATGCTTGAAGCAATTCGAATTATTAAGCCGGATGCTCGTTTTTACCAAGCAAGCAGCAGTGAGATGTTCGGAAAGGTTATGGAGGTTCCTCAAAAAGAAACGACCCCTCTTTACCCAAGAAGTCCGTATGGTGTTGCGAAAGTATATGGTCATTATGCAACGATTAATTATCGAGAGAGTTTTAACTTGTTTGCATGTTCTGGAATGCTGTTTAATCACGAGTCTCCGCGTAGGGGCCGGGAATTCGTAACGCGGAAAATTGCGAATGGCGTTGCTCGGATTAAAGCAGGGCTTGATTCCAAGCTTATAATGGGAAACGTTGATGCAAAGCGCGATTGGGGTTTTGCCGGAGACTACGTACGGGCAATGTGGCTTATGTTGCAGCAAGATACTGCCCAAGACTTCGTTATCGGAACCGGAGAGACGCATTCCGTGGAAGAGTTTTTGGATCTAGCGTTTAAGCACGTTGGGCTTAACTGGAAGGATTATGTTGAACAAGCTGAAGAATTTATGCGGCCAGCGGAAGTGGACCTTCTTATTGCCGATCCTTCAAAAGCAAAAAGCGTCCTGGGGTGGGAACCGAGTGTTTCTTTCCCTGAATTGGTATCAATGATGGTTGAGTCTGAGTTGAAGTTGGTAGGAGAAGCTAAATAATTAGGAATTACGCCTATGCAATCATCCTCTGTTCTCATTACGGGCGCTGGAGGGTTTGTTGGCGGATATCTTATTTCCGAGTTGCAGAATCATTGGGCTGGGGTCAGGATTATTGCCCTGGATACGAATATCGATTCTTTGCCCGATGCTGTTACGAAATACGTAAGCGACATATCAAAACCGGAAACGTATGTTGATATTTTAAAATCCGAAATGCCCGATTGGGTTATTCATTTAGCCGCAGTAAGCTCCGTGGGATTTGCAATTGATCACCCAGAAATTACGCGAACAGTAAATGTGATCGGAACGGAGACGCTGATGCGTCATGTCCGGGAAATTTGCCCACATGCAAAAGTTCTTGTTGTAAGCAGTGCTGATATATATGGCCATGGCGACAGTGCGCCTATTGCGGAAAAAGTATTAGCAGATTGCCACCCTACTAATCCCTATGCACAAAGCAAATTAGAGATGGAGCATATTATAGAGAAGGATTATTTGGATATATGCATTCGAGTACGGCCATTTCCCCATATTGGGCCAAATCAAAAGAGAGGGTTTGTCACTGCGGACTTTGCTTCTCAAGTTGCTGCAATAGAACATAGTAAGCAAGATCCCGTATTGTCCGTAGGTAATCTTACGGCGATCCGAGATTTTACGGATGTTCGAGATGTTGTTCGTGCGTACCGCCTGCTTATGGAGCAGGGGGAAGTCGGGCAGGTTTATAATATTGCTAGCGGCAAGGGTACGTCTATCCAAGTAATTTTGGACAGCTTGTTAGCGCAAAGTAGCGTTAAGGTCGTAGTGCATCAGGATCCTTTGAAAATGCGGCCGTCCGACAATCCAATTATGATCGGGGATGCGTCCAGGCTTGTGGAAAAAACGGGGTGGAGCCCAGCAATATCGCTTAAGCAATCGTTGGAAGATATTCTGGCTTATTGGCGGAACAGTATATAAGGGCCGTACTCTGCTGTTTTTATCCAGCTTGGCTGGATAGCCAGATTGGGAAACGATGATAACTCCTGGGGGCCCACTACGATAAATTTCGGTATTTCATTGTTGATTGTAGAGGATGTTCCTGCGTAGAACGCCTTTACCTCAGCTTCCCTTGTCCATGGCAATACTCCATGGCTCCATACGTGCGCAGGATATCCGAGGTAAAGGAGGCGGCCTGCTAACACCACCGAAGAATTATGCACTGATGCGGTAGCCACAGGATCTGTTACTGGAACGAATTGCTGAACATACTGAGCGAATATGATAGCCTTGGCGTCCCATTCTTGCCATGTTGTTGCGGTGGGAAGGGAAAGTTTCCATATATCGAGTGCTCCTGAAAAGATTTGAACAAAAAGAATAATAACGATGATTGGCCGGATCAGGTGCCGTGCGTGAGATTGCCACAGATGAACGCACGCCCATGCAGTAATCGGTAATGCGAATAAATACCAAAACACCAGAATTTTAAAGTTATCCCAAGCCCATGGGGCAAATAGGAACAGATTGGCCAGACAGAATAAGAATGTGCCCGCGAACGCTAACGCGCGCACCGGTTGAGGGCATTTTTTGATGAATAATGCCATGATGCTTAGTGGAATAATTACTCCGGTATTTTGAGCCCAGAATACAAAGAAGTTGATATTCCCCTTCATCCATCCTGGTTCAAACCTGAAAAATGATCCGGAACCGGCGCTGCCGTGCGTGTAAAATAACAGTTCTGGAATGCCTAATAAAAATGCGGGGATAAAAAATCGCAGCCAGTATCGTTTATTCGGATTCGTGATGATAAGCGCGCCAATACCTGCTGCGAGCGCGATGCACGCATGTGCATGAAATAGCGGGAGCATCCCGGATAAGAGCCCCGCAACGATTGGTGAATATTTTTTCTTGATTACAGTCGGAGACAGAAGAATGAGGACGGCTAGCGCAATGGGCAGGCCGAATAGCATGGCGCGTTGCGGAAGCAACAGCGAGGTTACTGGATTAAGAAAGTCGTATCCTTCAATGTCTCCCCCAACCCCGGAATAGTCCCTATTGGGGAGATGGGTAAAAAACTGTACGAGCGACGTGCTGCTCTGGCTGATGTCCGCGACAATTCGTGTCCATCCAAATGTAGCTCCCCCGAATAAAAACAGCAGCATGACAAGTATTCCCGCTCCGCGAGATGCGCCGTATACTTTTCCGAATTGATAGAGCAGCACGATGATGATCGGCAAGAGGATAATCGCCGGCACATCTACGCTTGCGGAAAGGGAAGATCCCATGATTATCATTGCGGAGCTCATGGCGTTTGATAGGAACGGGTATGTGAGGTTTGTCCCGGCGAAAATAGGATCTTGCAGGGGCAATGTTTTGGTTTGTGCTAACTGCGTAATGAGCGCGGTGTGCCAACCAATGTCGCCGTATGCATTTATGATTCCCGTATATAGTCCATCGGTGCGCTGAATGAGCAGTTTTGACCCTATGATTGAAAATAGGATAAGACCTAGTATGAATATAAGAAGAGCAGTTTTATCTAGTGTTGTGGAATGCGTTCTATTTCTTTTCCAGAAATGAGCAAAAAGACCTACGGATAAGAATAATCCAATCATGAGCCATAGTACCCATGCGTATATCGGCATGATGTGCGCAACGTAATACAGTAGTGTTCCGAATGCAGAAATGCCCAGTATCGCCCCTATCGATAGTTGCAATGTTTTTTCTTGGACAATATTCATGCGTATAACTATTGCGATGCCCATCCATGCGGGCACAACGAGCGCGATGATGGCTGCAAGCCATTCGTAGAGTATACTTATCATATGGCTAGTATAACCTTCTTTGGCGGAGCGGGAAGTGTTACCGGCAGTAAGCACTTGTTTGAGGTTGCCGGAAAAAGAATTCTATTTGATTGCGGAACGTTTCAAGGGTTACCCGATGTACGGGAGAGGAATAGATCATTTCCCTTTCCTCCAGACTCAATAGGCGCGGTAATTCTTTCCCATGCGCACTTGGATCATTGCGGAATGCTGCCCCTGTTGGTAAAGAGAGGGTTTGTGGGGAAAATATATTGTACGTCCGCAACAAAAGACGTAGCGTTGCGCATGCTTGAAGACATGGTAGGAATTGAGGCTCAGGATGCCGAATATCGCGCCTTGCATCACCTGGGTTCTCCTGATGATCGAGAACCGCTCGTTACGCTTGAAGATGTTGCCGCGCTGATGTCGCATTTTGAGCCCCTGCCCTACGCCCGCGACGATGATGGTGTGTGGCATGAAATTATTGACGGAATTTTTATCAAGTTTTATGACGCTGGGCATATTCTCGGTTCTGCTATTACTGTTTTGAAGTATGAAGAAAGCGGTGCGTCGCATTGCGTCGCGTATACGGGCGATATAGGCCCTAAGGGGGTGCCTCTTCTCCACGATCCCGAGATTCCGAAAGAAGAAATAGAGCTATTGCTTATGGAAAGCACGTACGGGAACAGAGCTCATACCCCTCTTGAGCAGGCGAAGGTTGAATTGGCACAGGCTATTAAAAAAGTGTGCGATAGAAACGGGGTAATGGTTGTGCCTGCGTTTTCGCTCGGCCGAACACAAATGTTGGTCTATATTATTCATAAGTTGGTAGATACCGGTGCAATTCCGCGATTTCCTATTTACGTAGACTCTCCTCTTGCGACCGACATTACGGAAGTGTATCGCGCTCATGCCGATGTGTATGACGTTGAAACGCGCGCCGATTTTGCGCGGGAAGATGATCGTCCCCTTGGTTTTCGAAATCTTGAATATGTGCACACAGTCCAGGAGTCCAAGGCGCTCAATGGCAAAAAGGGGCCATTCATGGTCATCTCTGCATCCGGAATGATGACTGCCGGGCGCGTGGTCCATCATTTGCGCAATACTATTGGTAATCCGAATAACGCAGTGTTTATTACGGGATATCAGGCCCGGGGTACGACGGGGAGGATGATTTTATCCGGTGCAAAAAATATCGAGCTGCACGGGCAGTGGTTTCCCGTCCGTTCAGAACTGTTTTTGTTCAATGAATTTTCTGCCCATGCGGACCAGCCGCAATTAATTGATTTTGCAAAGCATATAAAGGGTTTGCAAAAAATCGCATTGGTGCACGGAGAAGAGCAAGAAGCAAAGACGCTCACTGAAAAGCTAAGCGAGGCGCTGCCCAGCGTCGCGACCACGTACCCTCACGAAGGAACTACTCTTTCCACCTAGAGTTATCTGGATGCCATTGGCTGTTGTGCTGGCCGGCTTTTTGAATATTCTCGTTATGCTTGTCCATTCTCAATTGGTGGTCTTTTCCAACGTATTTATTGGCAAGCAGCACGCCTATGCAGAATCCTGGGCCAAATCCTACGACGAAATACAGTAATACGATTGCCGTATTTCGTAATATGTCCGCAAGAGTTGTTAGAAATGGGGCATCCATACTAGAACCTCACTTTCGATCCCCAAATAAGGATAGTAGTCATTAAATACCCAAGAGAGATGCCCAGTAAAAAGAATGCTCCCCATAGCAAGATATGATCAAGAATAAGTGTCATAGATATATGCAAATAGTGTACAGTATATGATAATTCTATGCTGATTGATATTTCGCGGCCTCTCCACTCTGCTATGGCGATATATCCTGGAAATCCGGGCGTTGAGCTGCTGCAAATTCAACAAGCAGGCGCAGGCCAAAGCGGGCTTACTGCTATTTCGCTTGGATCTCATACGGGTACTCATATCGATGCGCTCTCGCATATTAATGCTGCTGCTTCAGGAATAGAATCATTTGGCTTGGACCAATATATAGGCGATTGCGAAGTTGTAGAAATTCCCTCGGATGTTTTAGTGATAACGTCTGCGCACGTACCTGATTCGGGAAGCAAGCGAATCATTTTTAAAACTGCTAATTCAAGCTTTCCTGTTGAAAAATTTCGGTCAGACTTTACGGCGCTTGATGAAAGCGCTGCGGAAAAAATTGCACAGCTTGGCATAGTATTAGTTGGCCTTGATGCTCTCTCTATTAAGAAAAAGGGCGTAAAAGATCGAGTGCATGAAATATTGCTGACCAATAATATAGTGATTCTCGAAGGGCTGTATCTGCCTGATGTCCGGCAAGGAGAATATCAGCTCATATGCTTGCCGTTATCTATAGCAGGTATAGACGGCGTTCCTGCTCGCGCGGTACTTGCTCCTCTTAATAAACCCGCCTAGACTGACCGTATGCAGGTACATCCACTTATAGTAGGAGATATAAAGATCGGACCCGGGAATCCCACATTTATTATTGCGGAAGCTGGATTGAATCATAATGGCAGCGTAGCTCGTGCGCGGGAACTCATTGATGCTGCCGCAGATGCCGGGGCTAATGCGGTAAAATTTCAAAAGCGAAATTTAGCGGAAGTGTATCAAAAAAAGATACTTGATAATCCAAATAGCGCAGAACAGAAATATCAGTATTTGATTCCCCTGCTCAAAGAGTTTGAATTGTCTGACGATGCGTATCTGGAACTAGAGGCGTATGCTGCAAAGCGAAGTATTATTTTCATGGTGAATCCGTGGGATAAGAAAAGCTGCGACATGATCGAGAGCTTGTTGCATGTTCCGGTCTACAAAGTAGGATCTCCTGATTTTACAAATAATGAGCTTTTGGAATATATCGCAAAGACAAAAAAGCCCATGATCGTTTCAACAGGCATGGCGCAAGAAGACGAAATTAGGCAAGGGGTGGAATTTATCAAAACACTTGGCGTCCCGTTTGCGATTCTTCATTGCAACAGCACGTACCCCGCGCCGTTCAAGGAAATTAATTTGAAGTATATGGATTCGCTGGGGGTGTACGGCGTTCCGGTAGGGTATTCCGGACATGAACGCGGAATTGCCGTTTCTATCGGAGCAGTTGCGCGAGGGGCCTGCATTATCGAGCGGCATATTACGACGGATAGAAACTTGGAAGGGCCGGACCACAAAGCTTCTCTGCTTCCGCAAGAATTTAAGGATATGGTTGCAGGGATTCGCGAAGTTGAGATGGCAGTCGGGGAAGGCGTGAAAAAGTTGTCCCGAGGAGAGATTATGAATCGAGAGTTGCTGGGCAAGAGTGTTGTTGCAAAGACGTTTATTGCGGACGGAACCGTCATTACGCGCGATATGCTTACTACAAAAAGTCCTGCAAAGGGCCTCTCTCCTCAAAAATTAGAAGAATTAGTCGGGGTTGTTGCATGCAGGGACATTCCTGCTGGCGACGCACTTACGGAGGATGATTTGGCAGGCGCTTCTTTAGCAAAAACGTTTTCATCGGAAGATATTGCGTGGAAATGGGGACCCGTTGTTCGATGGAAAGATTTTGAAAGTTACCTGCACTATAAGCCGGATTTATTCGAGTTTCACTTGAGCGATAAAGACTTGGATGAAGAGATCCCAACTGGAAACTTTGAGCAAGAAGTGGTTGTTCATGCTCCTGAATACATGAAACGAGTGTATTTGAACCCTGCATCCGAAGATCCGGATGAGCGAAAAGCTGTTATTGCCATTCTGCAGCGAAGTGTGGATGTTGCGCGAAAGCTCGGAGAATCATTCCAAGGTACGCCGAAATTTATCATTCATCCGGGAGGAATTACGCTGACGAAATCCCCTCATCCGGCAAAGCTGCTCGAATTATTTGCTGATACGTTATCTCAAATCAAATCAGACGGCGTAGAAATGCTTCCTGAAAACTTACCTCCTCGCCCATGGGTATTTGGAGGCGAATGGGTGACGAATATCTTTATGCTCAAAGATGAAATTAAGAAGTTTCTGGAAGAAACTGGGTACTCGATGTGTTTTGATACGTCTCATGCTGCGCTTTCTTGCAATCAATACGGCGAGGATTTGGTTGCTATGATTACAGAATTAAAACCGTTCATTCACCACCTTCATGTTGCAGATGGTTCCGGTACCGGAGAAGAAGGATTACAAATAGGCCAAGGCACGGTGGATTTTAAGAAGATATTAGACCCGCTTGCAGGATATTCCGAAACGATGGTTCCGGAAATCTGGCAGGGGCATTTGCATAGCGGGCGCGGCTTCTTAGAGGCGATGAACCATTTGAAGCAATACATGAAGTAGCATACGGTTATACTATGATTCCTATTTACAAATTCGACCCGAAAAACTTTGACCGTTCTCGCATGTGGGAAGATCGATATCGCACCATGTACACGCTGCTTGGCGATTTGTCTTCATATAAAAAACAGGCATTTTGGCCCGAGCTGGAAAAAAAGTTTGATCAAAAAGGCAACTATTTAGATGCGGGCTGCGGAATCGGCGGATGGATTTTGTTTTTATCGGAACAAGGCTACCGGGTAGAAGGAATCGATGCACATCCGCAGGCAGTGCGTTCTATGTCTGAATACAACCCTGATTTATCACTCAAGATTGCAGGTAGCGATGCAATCCCGTTTGCTGACAGTGCATTTAACGGCATTCTTTCTATTGGATCATTAGAGTATACGCAAGGCGCAGTAGAAAATTCCCTCAAAGAATTTCATCGGTTGCTCAACGATGGAGGATTTTTATGCGTAGAAGTTCCGCTGCTCAACACGCTTCGAAGGTTTGCATATGTCCCCCTCAAAGCAATTCAGGCAGCAGTAATGCGCATGACCAATCAGCAGCCTACGTTTGCATATTACTTGTTTGGTCGAAACGAACTAGAAGACATGCTGATGAATGCGGGGTTTGCCATCGAAGCAGTTATGGCACACGACCTGCCTGATAGCGGAAGCCATTACGGATTATATGCAACGTTTCCATTCTTGCGCGGCAGCAAGCCATACGAACTTAATATGTTCGGCAAAATCGTAAAAGCTATTTGCAATACTATTTCTCCCTGGGTTGCGTCTGCCGGAGTGGTTGTGATCGCGAGGAAGAAATAATTACCACGCAGTTAATCCGCCGTCGACGATGAGATTGGCGCCGGTCATGTAGCTGCTATCATCTGAAGCGAGGAATACTAACGGCCCGCCTACTTCTTCTGGATTTGCCATTCTCCCTAATGGAGTTCGTGCTCCGTACTTATCTGTAAAATCTTTTCCATGACCTTTAAATACGCCGCCGAGTGTTAATGTGTTAGCGCGAATACCTTTGTTTCCGTATGTTGTTGCCAAAAACTTGGTGAGCATTACAACTCCGCCCTTTGTAATAAAGTAATCAACGGGCTTCTGGGTGCCCTCAGGATAAATGCTTTGATCCGGCCCTACGACGCCATAGATGGAAGAGATATTAATAATATTTCCTGAACCCTTTGGAATCATCCGACGCACAGCTTCTTGCGCAATAAGCGTATAGCCAAGCAGGTTTACATCCAGGCTTTGTTTAATTAATTCTTCCGGGTAGTTTTCAAACTGCTTCGCATTTTGATCTGTAGATGCATCAAATTTCGGATCAATTGCAGCATTATTGATAACGATATCTATTTTCCCGTGTTTTTGGATTACTTGCTCAAAGGCTTCTGCAATAGACTGCTTACTGGTAACATCCAGATTAATTTCCGCATTATCTCGATCTGTTACTACTACGGTTGCTCCTGCATTTTTGAGGGCAGTGACAAAATGTTGCCCTAAGAAACCATTTCCTCCTGTTATAAGCGCTACTTTATTGGTGAGTGTCATAGCACTAGTCTACCTTGGGCCACTTGGAAGGGTCAATTTGGGCGGAATCAGTAATTGATAGCTCTTGAAGCTGAATAAGTATTTCTTCTGGTAGCGGACCTTGCTCCAGAGCTTGCAGGGCACTTTCGATACGATTTGGTTTTACTGTCCCGATTAACGCAGTTGATATAGCTGGATTAGATAACACATACCGAATCGCGAGAGCTGGCAAGTCCGTCCCTATGCTTTTTGCAATTTCTTCCGCGATATCCGCCTTTTGCTTCAATTCGGCTAACTCATTCGGTAATTTTGATCGGGCAGGGGTAAGGGCGCCTTTTAGAAGGACTGATCTGTTGATAATACCGATGTTATATTCACGTGCTTTTTTAAGGACATTGTGCGCCATTCTTTGATCAACTATATTGTTCGCAAGCTGAATGGTCTCAAAAAACTTAGTTTCAATCGCGGCCATCGCAACAGCTTCTCCGCGAACGGCGATCCCGACGTGCATCACCTTTTGTTCATTTTTGAGTTTTTCGGCAATTTCAATAATCTCAGAAAAATCAGTGTAGTCTTCTAGTTCGTTATGAAATTGCGCGAGCTGGAGTGTTTCTTGGTTCAAGTTTTTTCGGCTCAAATCGATGTCTTCTCGTAACTGTTTTTCAAGTTCTGCGCCGTGCAATCCCGGCTCATTTTTTAGGAACTGGCCGAACTTTGTGCCGATCACAATATTCGGATTTTTTCCGATTTCAGACTTGCCGATTCTTTCTTCCGCCAGCCCATATCCGCGCGCCGTGTCGATGTATGTGATCCCCATTTCGACCACACTTTTTAAAAGCGTGATAGCGTCTTGTTCGCTTGGCAGCCCTTCGTTTCCAAGCCCATATGCCAGGCCAATTTCTACTGTCCCAAGACCGATTTTTGATACTTCCAAGCTTGTTGATCCGAGTTGATTATTCATATCTCAAGCATGCTCTTTTTAATTTTTATAACAACCTTCCTTACTTCTTTATGTATGCCATTTTGAAGCTTCGGCATATGGAGTTCTTGAGGGAAAAAGATGGCGAAATCATGAGGTTGCAAGATGCAGAGACTCATTTTTTCTGTCGGAAGAAAGAGTTGGTAGTCCTTTTCTTTGTTAAGCTCTTTTTCTGCGAGCCCCCCTATCGGAGCGTGCCCAATAGCCTCTCCACCGCTCAAACAATAGTGAATGTCAATATATTCTTCGTGTACTTCAAAGAATGTGTCTTCTGGTCGTAGCGTGGTAACGGACATAATATTGGCATAGATATCTCGATCTTGTATCTTGTGTTCGCCGTCCGGAAGGTTGTTGGCATGCGTTTGAATCCAGGAAAGCGTTGTTTCCCAAGCTGGATGAGTTAAGAGCTTATTATATGTATATGGTTTATTGTATTGACCGTGAAGCATTATTTTAGTGTATCATGGGGGTATGAATAATCTATCGAATCCAAAACGAGAACCAGTTGATGTTGCAGTTATCATCCCGGCTCGCGCAGGCCAGCAAAGCGTGCCGTACAAAAATCTCCAAACATTGGGCGGAAAAAGCTTGGTCCAGTGGGCTATTGAAGTTGCTTTTGAAGCTAAAAATGTTGATGTTGTTATCGTGTCTACGGAGGACGAAAAAATTGCAGAAGAGGCGAAAAAATTCGGGGCACTGGTTGCTCCGCGCCCGCAAGAATTTTCTCAACCGACATCGGGCGATGCAGGATTTTATGACCATGCAGTAAAGTGGATGGAGCACGAGCATGGATGGACTCCGGAGTTTTTAGTGAATCTGCGGCCGACAAGTCCGCTCCGATTCGCTCAAGATATTGATCGCATGGTTGAACACATAAAGAGTTCAGGAGCAGACGGATTGAAAAGCGTTATCCCTACCCCTTTACATCCATACAAAATGTGGCAATTAGAGGGTTCGACCGAAATTGGGTCATCGGGAAAACTGATTCCCGTATTTGATAATGATTTTCGGCGCCAGCATGGGCCAGATCAGCCACGGCAAAAAATTCAACAGATGTTCCCGGTGTTTTTCCAAGACGGCCAGGTTGATATTACGCGAAGAAAGTTCGTGCTGCGCCCTGAAGCGCTGGAATTAGAAAATATTTGGGGAGAAAACCTTCATGGGTTTGTTTTAGATCCTCGAACAAGTACTGATTTGGACGAGCCGGCCGACTTTATTCGAGCAGAAAAAATCTATCGCGACATGCAAGAGGAGCGTAATAAATAGCGCGCTATTTCAATTCGTCCTGGAGCTTCTTGAGTCCTGCTGGGCCTTGTTTTGCGGCGTCTTCTACCTTCTTCCGCATATTTTCAGGCAGGCGGGAAAGGATCCCAGCCATTAAATGTTGCGCCGTAACGGTAGTTTTGCCTTCTTTCCTCGCTGCTTCTTCTGCAGCGTTTGAAAGTTCCTGCTTGATGCGTCCTTTCATCATTGATGGTACTGGAGCCTGAGAAACTGCCTGCGCGAGCGCCGTGATAGCCGAGTTATCCCATGACAGCTGACCTGCCTTAGGAGATTGTTGAGCGGATGGCATGTTTTGCCCTTCTTCTTTTGATTTCTTTTTCCAAATATTGAACATGGATATAGCATGGGTGATATCCTATGAAAGCGCAATTAGATTTATTCCCATTCCCGGTCTCTGTGAGAAGGAGTTCTCGTGCGCGCCGCATGGCAATTCATGTAGAGGCGATGGGGCAGGTAGAGCTGGTGTTGCCGAAACGCGCATCTGAAGCATCCGGCATGGCATTTCTCGCAGAGCGACAAGATTGGATTATTCAAATATTGAAAAAGCAGGAATCAACGGTACGCGTTATGCCTGTTACTGAATTAAAAAACGGGGCGTCGCTCCCCTTTTTCGGAGATAGTTTGCTGCTCCGAGTAATTATAGAGCCGAAACGGACGAGATCATTTCTTGAGGAGAGGGGCGGAGAGCTCGTTGCTCGTATCCCGAATATCTCCAAACTTCGATCGGCGGTATCCCGGTTTTATATTGCGCAAGCGAAGCAGTATTTTATCGGGCAGTCGCACGAGTATGGTCAGATTATCGGCAAGAAAATTCCTCGAGTGCGCGTCATAGATATGAAAACGCAATTGGGAAGCTGCAATCACAGGACGCACACGCTTACGTTTAATTGGAGGCTGGCGCTTGCTCCGGAACACGTTGCTCGATATGTGACGGCTCATGAAGTTGCTCATATTATCCATGCGAACCATTCTCCGCGATTCTGGAAAGCTGTTGCGCAGCTGAACCCAAATTACGCATCGTCGCGCTCCTGGTTAAAACAGTATGGGGGTTCTCTTATAATAAAATAAAACCCCACTCGTTGGAGCGGGGTTTTATATACTCAACAATGAAATTACATTGCTGATCCTCCCATTGGCTCAGCTGGAGTATCCGTGCTCGGCATCTCTCCTTTGCTTGCGCACATTGCGCATAGGCCAGCTTCGTTTAATTCAACGTTCTCTGTTCCGCATCCTGTACATGTTCCTACCATATAAATCACCTCCTTCAAGTGTTGTTAGTGGATGATACGTCCTATTACTAGCATACCAGCGCACAAAAGGATTGCATACCCATTTACTTTGTTCTATAGTGTTCCGTTATGGTAACTTTTGATAATTTTCGAGAAATGCTAGGATTATTAGTAATGATCATCGGTTTCTCGATTGCCTTGTTGATATTGCCGAATCCGGGACAGCACCCCGCTATCGTATATGCGCCAAATCTTCTTCCAAGCGCCGAATCCGGGACCCGGGTTGAAAAAATAACCGTTCCGATACATACTCTATTTGCTAACTAATGTACTATGCTTGAATTTAACGATATACGAAAAGGGAAAGGGAAGATCATTGTGCTTGATGGAGAGCCGTTTGTTATAACAAGCGCAGAATTTTTGAGAAAACAGATGCGTCGCCCTGTTGTAAATACTATTATGAAGCATTTGCGCACCGGCCAAACAAGAGAGCATACGTTTCAACAGTCCGATAGGGTTGAGGAGGCTGATATTCAGCGCATGCCTCATCAGTATTTGTACAAGCAAGACGGCAAGTATGTATTTATGAATAATGAGACGTATGAGCAAAATGAAATTCCAGCAGACATTATTGGAGATGTTGCGAAGTTTTTGCTTGAAGGCCAAGAAGTGCAGGTTATGCTATTCGAAGGAAGCCCGGTTTCAGTAGACATGCCTATTAAAATTGAACGCAAGGTCATTGAAGCTCCTGAAGGGGTTCGCGGAGATACATCTTCGAATGTTACGAAAGATATTGTGATCGAAGGCGGAGTCCATATGCGTGCGCCGCTGTTTATTAAAGAAGGGGACCTTATTCTAGTTGATTCTCGAACGGGAGATTATCTGGAGCGCGCGTAAAAAAATACTGACAAAATAGGGGAAAACTCCCTTTGCTTTTTATTGCTGACAGGGGTACATTGTTAGCAGTCGGGTGTTGTGAGTGCTAACTTGCCCCCGCATCTTCACCGGTGTTATCCGGTACCACTTCCGATAGTTACGCTTCACACAACGTTCATAACTTTTAATGCATTCTTTTGGTATGACTACAACCACTTTTTCAACATCAATATCTTCTCTTACAAGATACTTGCAAGAGATAGGAAGAACCCCCTTGCTGACCGCGCAAGAAGAGCGAGAGCTCGCGGACAGGATCGCAAAGGGAGATTCGAAAGCGCGCCAGCAAATGTTGCTCGCGAATTTGCGCTTGGTTGTAAATATCGCAAAGCAGTATGTTCCGGGAAACGATTCTGATGTGTTGATGGATTTAATTCAAGAAGGGAATATCGGCTTGATGCGGGCTGTCGACCGATTCAGAAGCATCTACAATACCAGATTTTCTACGTATGGCGTGTATTGGATTCGCCAGGCAATTCTCCGTGCGCTCAAAGCTCGTCGCCTTGTTCGCTTGCCCGAGAATGTGTTTGATCGCGTACTTGCGATGCAGCGAACCCGTTCAAAGCTATCTCAAGCGCTCGGCCGTACTCCGAACGCAAACGAAGTTGCAGCTGAAATGGGGATTGAGCCTGAAATTGTGCGCGAGCTGGAAGTATTTTCTACGGATATTATTTCCTTGGAACGCTCAATCGGGGGCGGAAACGATGACGATGAACAAGGGACTCTCCAAGATATGATAGAAGACGTGGATGCCGTCTCCCCTATTCAGCAAGCGCAAGACTCGCTGGACAGGTTGGAGGTTGCGCGTGCCTTAGCCGGACTTCCTGTTCGGGAACGGGAAATTATCGATGCGAGGTTCGGTATAACGGATAATAATCCGAAAACATTAGAAGAGATCGGAGAGAGCTTCCATATTAGCCGCGAACGAGTGCGCCAGCTGCAAAACGTTGCATTAGAGAGGTTGCGCCATCGAGCGTCATTTAGAAAGACGCGATAGTCCGACAGCCGGAGGGCGTCGTGCTATGATGAATGCATGAAACCGCACGTATTCCTGTATGGCGCTGCTACAAGCGCACATCAGGTGGAGGGGAACTCGGTAAATAATAACTGGTGGAAATACGAACAATCTCGACCGTCTGAGTTTCGTTCTGGTATCGCGTGCGATCATTGGAACCGATATAAAGAAGATTTTGCATTGGCTCATAAGCTCGGGCACACGGCGCATAGGCTTTCGCTGGAGTGGAGTAAGATTGAGCCTACGGAAGGCGTTTTCGACAAATCTGCCATACAGCATTATCGCGATGTTCTGTTGGAATTAAAAAAATATAATATAAAGGCATTTGTAACGCTGCATCATTTTACGAATCCGCTGTGGCTGGAAAAACGAGGTTCATGGGAATCTTCCGAAGCTGCTGAACTATTTAATAGGTATGTTTCTTATTGCGCGCAACATCTTGGGGACCTGGTAGATTTTTGGATTACTATCAACGAACCGATGGTGTATGCGGTGCAATCGTATATCAAGGCAGTGTGGCCTCCGCAAAAAAAGAATGTGTTTACAATGATGCGCGTGGTGAATAATTTTGCCAAAGCTCACCTGCTTGCATATCGAACACTGCATCGTATCACTCCGCATGTTCCAGTTGGAATTGCGAAAAGCATGGTTGCGTTTGCTCCTAACCAAACACTCAAGCATTGGTTTTTTAACCATCGATTTTTTTCGCTGATAAAAAATAGGCAGGATTTTATCGGAGTGAATTACTATTTTGCGGAATATTCGAACACGGCCGACGCTGTTCGAAGCGATCTTGGCTGGATTGTTTCTCCGGAGGGGTTCGAGCAGATATTGCTCAGCGTGAAGAAGTATCATAAGCCGGTATATGTAACAGAAAACGGAATTGCGGATAAACAAGACAATAATCGCGCAGAATTTATTCGCTCGCATCTTCGCGCAATCGAGAATGTGCAGCGGCAGGGCGTCGATGTTCGCGGCTACTTGCATTGGTCGTTGTTGGATAACTTTGAATGGGCGGAGGGATTTGCTCCGCGCTTCGGGCTCATTGCAGTTGATTATGCTACCCAGCAACGGACGATTCGGCCCAGCGCATACGTGTATAAGGCGATTATCGAGCAGGCCACGTCGCTCATGAGCGACGTGGCAGGCAAGCGCAAGTAGTCTAGCGACAGATCTGTGCTACAATATCTGCATGACTCTGAACGAGAAAATGGCGTTTGAGGTATGGACGGGGATGATTGTGCTCGTGGCAATTATCGGGTCTGTGGCAGGGGCGACGTTGCTCTTAACGAATTCTTCCACAAGCAATCAAGTGAAAACGCAGGCAAATAATGCATCGCCTTCGCCTAGTATTACTCCGTTTGCATCATCTGCTGATATTCAGAATGCCGCACCGGGAATCACGGGGGCAATTTTAGGAGGCGCGAGCCACTGATGCTATGAACTGGAGGGTTCTTTTGGGGGTGATCGCAGGGGTTCTTGCAGTTGCAGGAATCGCATTTGGCGTATGGTTTATTTTTCTAGGCGGAGGACAGGCGCAGCCGGCTGCAACCCCAACTCCGGTACCTACCGCCCCAGGAGGGTTACCCGCTACTTCCTCTGTTCCAAATCCGAGCGTTAGTCCCGTGGCATTTCGCGGAGTGTGTCCGGATACGTGGATTGGGCAAAAAGATACGGACGGGGATAGTATGCCGGATTCCGTAGAAGCTATTTACGGAACGGATTCAAATAACGCGGATACTGATGGCGATGGATATAGCGATGGAGCAGAGGTGCGCACCGGCCATGATCCGCTCAATCCTAATTCTTCGGCAAAGCTGGATAGCGATCACGACGGGTTGACGGACGACGTTGAGTGTTCGACATGGCATACGGATCCGTTCAATCCAGATTCGGATGGCGATGGATTTACCGATGGTGCGGAAGTAAAAGCTGGGTTTGATCCTGCGAAGAGGGGCGACGGGCACGGGAGCGATCGTCTGCCTACCCCTTCTCCTGCCGGAGTTCCAACGCCGGTCCCTACGTATTCTCCGAATAACAACGCTACGCCGACGCCTGCTACGGGTGGCTCACATGCTACGCCTCAGCCGACTTCGGCGGGCAATGTAAATACGGGGGGAAGCAATATCGCGCTCATATCAATGTCAGAATTGAATATCACGAATAAAACATCAGCAGCGGATATGAAGGCATATTTATCGCAAATAGATTCTCTGCGTCCGCAAGAATTGTCTGACGGAACTACCATTACAAATGCAATTCAAAGCGCCGCTTCCGGGAACACTGCTCCGCTTACTGCTGCCCGACAAAGAATTCAGCAATTTGCTACTGCGCTAAAAGGCGTCCCTGCGCCGCAAAATGCAGCTCAGTATCATCAGTTATATGTTTCGCTTATTACGTTCTTGGGACAAACATTGCAAACAATCGAACAGAATGCAACAACGAATCAGCAGGTAGCAGCAAATGCTTTAGTTGCGATGCAGAATACTCTTCCGAATTATGTAACGCAGCTAGCACAGCTTCGACAAACGGTAGAAACAATTGCAAGCGGAAATTAGTTTTCAACAGCTCACACGTGATGTGTGTTACAATGTAGTCAACTTATTTTATTCATCTTTATGAACACACGCTCCTTTAATACAATTGCTAGTATCGTATTATTATTTACGTTTATTGCGACTCCGGGATTTGCATCTGCTCAAGGATTGCTGGGCGGAAATCAGAATAATCAAAATGGTTTAGGAGGAATGAGTCCGCTATTGCTCATGATGATGATGCAGGGCGGGCGCGGAGGAGCTGGTTCTGGCGGAAGCGGCGGAGTTGCACAGGTCGGGCAATTTTTAGCATTAGCAGGATTGCTTTCCGGTAACATGGGGTTAGCAATGGCTGGCCTATTAACAAGCATGTTAGGAGGGCTCGCAAGTTCAGCGGGCGGAGGAGCTGGAAGCACGCCGCAGACAGGGCAAGTTGATGAGCAGTATGTGGCTCCTGGAGCAGGCGGACCTGCAAGCGTCGCAGCAAATAGTCCGTACTATATAACTCCGACACCAAATCCAAGTGCATCGCCTACTCCATCGTGTTCTCAATCAATCTTTATTGTAAACGACACTACTGCATCTCCTGCTACAACAAAGCCGTACCCGTCAACACTTACGCTCTCTCAAAACGATTGCGCACTTGTGATTAACACGGATACCGCCGACCATTCGTTGCAAAGCAACAGCATAGCCGCAAAGACATCACAGATTTTCCGATTCGCAACTAAGAAAGTGTATAAGATGTGCGTTGATGCTTCTACTACTGCGTGTACATCCGTAACAGTTCAATAGGGATATGAGTTTTAAAATATCAATTGGCTTGGTTGCGAGCCTGTTGGTTGTGAGCGGATTATTTGCGCTAAATGCCCAATCGGTTTTTGCTGCCGGCTCAGTTTTTATAGGGACATGTGGTAATTGTGGGTACGGACCGATAGGGGCTAAGATTGCTTCTCAGCTTTCCGCGGCTGGAATTCCAGCAACATCAGGACCTTTTGCTAATGGAAGTCAGGCATCAAATTTATATGCCGATATTCCTGGTAAGGGGACAGTGAAATTAGAAGATTATTTTAGGACTAATAATCCTGCTGAGGGTGCAAAAATAGAGCTTGGAAATCAAGCAGGAATCGATGCTGCTACTAAGGCAATAAGCGATAAGGTAAAACCGCTTCAAGACGAATGCATCTTCATGGAGGGTGGAAATGTGGAAGAACAATTTACACCCCCTGGTGGAACAAAAACTGCGGGGAATCCTACTGGTTATGGAAAATATGATCCAACCGATCCGGGGAACTTTGAAACAAATTCCCCGCAAAATTTAGCACTTTTTTACGGCGGAGAAAATACGTACCAGACACGATTTGATGAAGTGTCTGCGCAAGCAAAGGCAGATATGGCAAAAAATCCAGGAAAAAAGATTACTATCTATCTACCAAACGCTGAGCAGTCAATATCTGCAATGAATACAGGCAAATATACCGTAAATGGAGTTCCGGTAAGTGGAAAATATGTGGTGGGTGTGACCGGTACTGATGGTGTTACTGTGGATGAAAATTGTAATCCAACAAAAGGCGCAGCACCGAAGGATCCTTTTTCTGGGTTGAAAGGTAACCAGGGCGGCTTGGGCGGCAGTCCAGGTTCCGGGCTAGGTGGCGGCTTGGGCGGCGCGCTTGGCGGAGCTGGCGGATTAGCTGCTCTGCTCCCTCTTTTAATGCAGGGATTGCTGGGTGGCGGCCAAGGCAATCAAGGAAACTTGGGCGGACAAAGTGGAGCGGGTGCTGGAAATGGAAATGTCGCTATTCCATGTTCTGCTTATGGAACGTCCCCTGTATGTGGTGCTGACGGACAAACATATACAAACTCCTGTTACATGCAACAGTATGGAGTGACGCAGGTTGGTAGCGGAGTTTGCGGATCAGCTGGAAGTTCTTCCTCTTCAAACCTTTCAAACATTATTACTCAATTGGCTGCAAGTGGGGTTCCGCAGTCGCTAATTGACAGTATTGTGAGTGCGTTTAATACAATCCCACTGACTCCCAATTCGCAAGTAACGATTCCGTAGTATGAAAAGACTTTACAATAATCTTGTTTTTGCATCAGCTTTAATTTCTGTAGTAGTTTTTGGCTGTTGGTTTCAAGCAAAGTCCGTTCAAGCAGCTACTCCTTTTAGGGTGTTAATTTACACGCATACGAACGATCCTGTTGTTGGCGGTGCTTACCTGAATTCTTATAACGCATTTGCCAATGTTCCTGGGGTTACAGTAGTGCAGCGAGATATTACGGGGGTGAGTTTCGATCAATACCAGTCGTTGCTTCGCCAAGATATGACATCCGGGCAAAATTTACTTGTTTATGGCGGACATGGAAGCTTATCTGATTTGAGTACGGACGGGGTTTCATTCACGCGCGATTATGCGATGCGAGCCGCAAGCAATGTTGCTGCGGAAAAAGGTGGACAGGTCACCGGGGTCGTTGAAAGCTGTGGTTCTGGAAACGTGTGCGCTGTTCCTGACTTAGCTGGGTCCGGTAATTTGGACGGTGTATTTACTGCTGCGAATCCGGGCGATTACGGATGGGTGGAGAACACCGGCGGACCTTGGTATGCTCGTTTTGGAGAACAGTTTAAAAGTACGCTTTCTCATTTTAAAGATGGTGATCCACTAAATCCGGATACGAATGGGGATGGTGTTTTAACTGAGGGTGAATTGGCGAAGGCGTTGTATGGTGACAACGCTGCAAATCGATCTCAGATTAAGGATCCTGAAAAGCCGTTCGCATTTAAGAATGATGAGGTTGCTTCAAAATATTTAAAATATACAGAATGTATTATTTTGCGCCCAGGACAGGTAGATAATAGTTTTTCGCCAGGCAGTTCAGAATCTAAGGGGCAGACTATCGAATATAAGCCAGCTTCCATTAGTGGGTATGAAGAACGAACGAAGGATCCGGTTGCATTTCCTGTTCTTGGCACTGTTCGAGATACTGTGACTACGGACGAATCGCAGATTAATTTTGACCTACGAAAGCTTGGAAGTGATTTTATTGAAAAGCATTTGCAGAAAGCATTAGATGTGCAAATCAGGACTCCTGGTATTACGAAAAGGATAGTAATACTTCCTACAAAAGCTCAGGCAGAGGAGTTTGTGGGATCTCTTGGGGGAAATCCGAATGGGCAGGGAACGTACACGTTGAACGGTATTAAACTAGACGCAGGTCGTCGTTACTTAGCGAACAATCCTAGTCCGTCGGATAAAGTTACATTTGATAATGAATGCAATCCGAGGGAGTGGAAAGCTACGGAACCGTCTTTTACGCCGTTGCCGAATAATCCTGGAAGTAATAATGGTGGCAATAACCCAGGAACTACTCCTCAGCAAGGTTCCGGACTAGATTCTTTGTTGCCGTTGTTATTGCAAAGCTTGTTAGGGCAGCAGGGAAGGCAGGGGCAAAATCAGAGCGGTAATGGAAGTAATTCGAATGCGGGAGATACGCAATTGTCTTGTCCTCAGTACGGAGTTTCTCCGGTATGTGGTTCGGACGGGAAAACATATAATAATTCATGCTGGTTGCAACAGATGGGGCAAATTCAGGTCAGCAATGGAGTCTGTCCTACAGCGAGTGTATCCCCCTCTTCCTCATCTCCTGATGTTGCAAAGATTGTTACTCAATTACTTTCAGCGGGGGTTCCTCAGTCGGTGATGAACGCAATTATCTCTTCTCTTTCCTCTGTTTTTGGTCACGGTGACAGTGAGACGGTGGTACAATGATAATATGAATAAACTTTTTTTTAGTGTCTCGGTAGTAAGCGTCGTCTTTTTCTTGGGAGCTTTTTTTGTAGCCCCTGTTGATGCGGCAAATTATCCGACAACTGACAATCCTGCCGTTATGCATGTGCAGAGCGGTTTCGGTTTCGGCCCAGGAATTGCTAGAAATAAGGTTATTGATGGAGCCGGGGCGGCGGCAAAGGCTGCTGGTGGTAGCGCAGCTGATATACAGGCTGCAAGGGAGCAGGCCACCAACGCTATAGATGTTCAGAAAAGTTTGCAAATCGAAGGTGATGGGGGTCAGGAGCCAGTATTGGATTTTCCAAAAGGAAACCCAGTTGCGACGGGCGAGGAAGCAATTACTGCGAAATTAGCAGAGTTTGCCGCCGCTAAAAAGGCAGAAGATGAAGCAAAGAAAAAAGTTCTTCAAGATGAGTGTATATTTATGCAGGGTGGAAATGTGGAAAATCAATTTATACCGCCTGCAGGGGTGAAAACTGCGGGGAGTGCTACCGGCTTTGGCAAATACAATCCCGCAAATCCACTTGATCCCGCAACAAATTCTCAGGAGAATATTCTTCTTACCGATAAAAAGATTGGTACATATCAGCAACGATGGGATGAAGTTTCTAAGCAAGCGCAGTCTGATGACGCTAAGAATAAGGGAAAAACAACAACTATCTATTTGCCGAATGCGGGTCAGAGTGTAGATGGTGCCCTTTTGGGGGAATATAATGTGAACGGCGTGAATGTGAAAACTGGAAAACATTATACGGTGGGGTCGAAAGGAACAGACGGCGTTACGGTAGACAAGGATTGTAATCCTACAAAAGGCGAGGTTCCTAAGGATCCATTTGCTGGGTTAGGTGGTAAGCCTGGTCCTGGTGCCGGAAATGGCGGGGGTGGCGGTCTTGGTGGTGGATTGGGTGGATTAGGAGGTCTTGGTCAAATGCTTCCGCTTCTTCTTGCAAGTATGCTCGGTGGCGGTCTTGGTGGTGTTCAGGG
>CAYVFG010000008.1:0-37859 GCA_964450915.1 uncultured Candidatus Saccharibacteria bacterium
GGTTTTTAGAAGCAAACACGGAGTTATGGCTCTATGATACTGAAGCTGCTGAATACTTGCCCATGTTTAAAGACGCAACAGTCATATACGACTGCGTAGATAATCATGCATCCCAAGCCGGAGTAAACCGCAACGCAAAGCGAGTACACGAAGAAGAGCGAACTATATTAAAGCGGGCAGACTTAGTAACTGTTACCTCCAAGCATCTCTTTAAATTAAAACGAAAGCATGCAAAGAATGTACAATTAGTGCTCAACGCAGGCGATGTCGAATTGTACGAAAAGAAAATTTCAGATATCGCGAAAAAGAATGCCGGCAGCGCATTAAAGGATATTCCGCATCCGATACTAGGTTCTGTAGGCGCGCTCGATTCCTATAAGTATGATTTCGACTTGCTCGTTGCCACTGCAGAAAAAAATCCTACCTGGCATTTCGTGTTCGTGGGAGCTCCAATTGTAGACAAGAAAACAAAGGCATTAAAAAAACTGACCAGTCTGAAAAATGTTCACATGATCGGGTCCATTCCTCGAGCAGATGTGCCTGCCTATGTTCAGCATTTCGACATTTGCCTTATCCCGTATAAAAACAACGAATATAACCGCTCCAGCTTCCCGCTCAAATTCTGGGAATTTATGGCGACTGGCAAGCCGATTATTGCGACAGGATTACCTGAATTAGAAGAATATACAGATATGATCGGCTACGCAAAAACGCAAAAAGAATTCACACTCCTTATCACGAAGCAGCTTGCAGAAAAAAAATCAGATGAATCCGCAAGAAAGAAACTAGCGCACCAGCACGGATACGATAATAGAGTAAAAGCATTGGAGAAACTCCTCATTGACATTACGAAACAAAAATAGTACGGTTGTGCCACGGTTTTTAAGTTCGAATGGCACCTCAACAATGAAAGACAATAATGAACATTCTTTTTCCACGGCCGGACACTCCATACATTTGGCGCACCGGAGTTAGCCGCTCCATAATGAGAACCGAGGACGGAACTGATGGAGATAAGCAATTACGCGTAGGAAACTTCCGATCAGGCCAGATTACCCTCACCGGGGTTACACAGAATGCGAATCACTCATTCTCTCTGTTATTCTATCTTGAGTATGTGATCGGAACAGACAATCTCCTCACCGAATGTAGAAGACCCCTTCTACTGAATTTTCCAAATCGCAAAGAAATTCCCGCGGAAATACTTATTGGGGATGAAGACACGGTAGCCACATTCACGATTTCGGCTTTCAACGTTGAAACAAATTCCATCACCGTGGCACCAACTGCATAATGACAACAGTCCACCCGATGCTTTCGAGCATCGGTTTTCTTTTTCCTCCAAAACGCCATACCATACATATATGAATATCGCCTTTGATGCATCAGACGTATGTACCGGGAGAGCGGACGGAACAACGCGCTATACGCGCGAGCTCATGGCGCGATTACCGGAGTTGGCACGAAAAGATACTTGGGACTTCTACGGGCCGTGTACTTGCCCTTCAACTGCGCTCAGGGCAAGCTCCTCAAATACTCGCTGGCTATCAGATCCGTTTTTCGGAGCTTGGACGCAAACCCGCTTTGCGTGGGATTTATTTTGGGACAATCCAGACGTATTGTTTATGCCAATTCAGCAATTGCCGATATTGCGCAGGAATAAAATGAAAACAATTGCCGTGATTCATGACTTGGCATTTCACGAATACGGCCCGCAATTTAGAACAAAAGACTGGCTATTGCTACACACTTTTAGCGCACAAGTCGCTCGAGAAGCAGATGCAATTATCGCCGTATCAGATGCAACGAAGCAAGATATTAAAAAATATTATGGCCGAGAAAAGAACGTGCACGTCGTGCATCACGGAATCGATCATGCGCGATTCAGAGTTTTTTCAGATGCAGAGAAACAATCTGGATTTGAAAAACTGCAAGAAAAATATCCCGATATTACGCAAAGCTACATTTTATTCGTAGGGCAAATTCAGCCTCGAAAAAATATCGGCCGATTAGTACAAGCGTTCGAATTGCTACAAGATTCTGGCTTACAGTTAGTTATTGCCGGCGGGCACGGGTGGAACAACAAGGAAATATACGACCAAATAGAAAAGTCTCCTGCCCGCAAAAATATTCTTCTTACCGGCGCTGTTCCTGATGAATTACTGCCGACGCTCTATGCGAACGCAAAAGTTTTTGCATTGCCAAGCCTCCAAGAAGGCTTCGGAATCCCTATTATAGAGGCTGGGGCCTGCAGAACCCCTGTCGTTACGAGCAATTGCTCTTCGACAAAAGAAATCATGGAGGGCGCTGGCGTGCTTGTTGATCCGCTATCGGCGCAATCAATTGCCGACGGAATTACGTATGCCCTTGCGCATGCAGAAGATATTGCAGACAGATGCGCTGAACGAGCTTCACAATTTTCTTGGGACAAAACTGCAGCAGAAACGCTGCGCATTATAAAGGGGGTGAGTACAGTATGATGTTTGAAAGCGTAAGTATATTGGCGATTATCGGATCTGCCATCGTCAGCATGATACTCGGCACCGTATGGTACGGGCCATTATTTGGAAAAATGTGGATCGCACTTGAAGGCTGGAGTCAGGCGGATATCGAAAAAGGGAAAAAGCAAAACATGACTAAAACATATGCAATTCAGCTTGTTGGGTCATTGGTATTTGCAACAGTTCTTGGCATGTTTGCTCGAACAGTAGGAGCGCTCACTCTAAGCGACGGCCTCATGGTCGGATTCTGGGCATGGCTCGGATTCGCATTGCCGCTTCTCTTGGGTTCCGTTCTATGGAATGGAAAGCCGTGGAAGCTATACGCACTGCATGCAGGATATAATCTTGTTCAGTTTGCGTTAATCGGAGCGATTGTAACCCTTTGGGGATAATTATAAACCCGTAGGAACATCGATAAATTCTACTTGAACTTCGAATGTTTTCTGGAGCACATCACCGAGCGCTTTCACTCCGAGGCGCTCGGTTGCGTGATGACCGGCAAAAATAACATTTGTTCCTGAATCCTTGGCGTCGTTATATATTTCCGCAGTATCGCCCGTAATAAATAAATCAACTTTTGCATCAAGGGCTTCTGCAAACGCTTTATACCCACCGCCGCCAGACACAACAGCAACCGTGCGAATAATGGCAGGGCCGAACGGAAGCGTAATGCACTTTGTGTTCAATCCATTTTCCAAAATCCCCGTAATCTCATCAAGGTGCTTGCCTCGCATAATCATCCCCGTATAACTGCTGCTCGTATCTTCATGAGTTGAGAAATCGTCTGTAATTTCCGCATTGAGCAGCGCTAATAATTGCGCATTGTTTCCGTATTTCGGATGCTTGTCGAGCGGCAAATGCGATGCGTAGAGCGACATGTTATTTTCCAACAATATATCAAGCCTTCGCTTCTCCCAACCGGTAAGAGACGGCGTGCCATATCTCCAGTAATGCCCGTGATGCGTAACAATAAAATCAGCTTCTGCTTCTGCTGCGCGAGCAAATAACTCTTTCCCAGCAGTCACTCCGGTTACTATTTTAGTTACAGACTCCTTGCCCTCAACTTGCAAGCCGTTAAAACTCGGATCGTTAAAATCTCCGCCGGGCAATTGTTCGTCTAAAAATGTCACGATTGCATCACGATGCGCCATAGACCATACTATACCATATATGCAAAAGGTGTCGGTAGTCATTGTGAATTGGAATACAGGGGATTTGCTTGCGCAATGCATCGCCAGCATTGCTGCACTCCCGGAATTAGCAATGATTCGGCACGTCGTTGTAGTCGATAATAATTCGGCCGACGAATCACTAAATAAAGCAAAAAGTATTGGTTTGAATGCAGCAACATTTTTACCCCAGCAGCAAAATCTCGGTTTTTCAAAGGCAACAAATTTGGGCATTCGATATGTTCACGAACATGAAGGGCAAGATGACCACATACTGCTCCTTAACCCTGATACCGAAGTACGCCCGGATGCCATAAAAAACATGACTGCCGTCTTATCACGCAATAGCAAAGCGGGCATCGTCGGCGCACGACTATCGCATGCAGATGGCACTATACAGGAATCAGTACGCATGTTCCCAACGCTCAGTATTCTTGCAACGCTATTCTTAAAATTGCAGAGAATCATTCCGAGTGCACCGTTCTGGAAAAAATATATGATGACCAACTTTGATTATTCGCACGAGCATTCAGTCGACCAAGTGATGGGTGCCGGATTTTTAATACGGAATACGCTAATTCAGCAGATCGGATTGCTCGATGAACAATTCTGGATCTGGTTCGAGGAAGTGGATTATTGCAAACGCGCAAAAAATAATGGGTGGGAAACTGTATATACGCCCCATGCAGAAATCATGCATTACGGAGGAGTGAGCTTTAATCAGCTGTATGGTGCTAAAAAAACAGCTCCATTTTTAAACAGCTCTCTTGTATATGCAAAAAAGCATCTGGGCGAATTTTCATACGCCGCGTTAATCGCTTTGTACCCAATCGCATATGCTATTGCCATCCTGATCGGCGCTACCAAACATTCTTCCCGTTTTGCCTGGGCAATTATCGCACTTATAAGCGCCTTGTTCGTTGCGTTATTTGTCAGCATGCAACTCGGGATAGCAATCCTCGCGTTCTCGTGTGTTGCGTGGTGGGTTTGGGATAATTCCGAAGAAGGGTTATTGCTGCTCATCGTCCTTTCGCCGTTGTTGCCGCTCTTAAAAGTTACGCAAACATTAGGCGATATAACTCTCGTAAAAGACGTAATTATTATTGCTCTCTTTTTTAAAACATTCCTAACCCCGTTTTTTAACAAAACATTGCCCTACAGAAAAAACGCCTTGCTTGCCCCCATTATTGCGCTATCGGGGTGGGCGATAGTAGAGGCACTCCATGCCAGCTCGCACGTACTTGCTGTATTGCGGCTACGAGATATTTTGCTATATATCCTTTTATATGTTGCAGTTCTTTACCTGCCCCATACAAAAAAAATCATGGCAGTGCGATTTACTTGGTTTCTCGCAACGCTTGCGGTAGTAATGGCGCTGGGGATTATCCAGCTCAAATCATTCCCTGACAGCACCGTACTACGGTTCGATCCTGCGCGACAAATTTGGATCCCGAGAATGGGGAGTACGTTTGGGCATCCGACTCCTTTTGCAGAATTCCTCATAACAGCAGAAATGCTATGCATCGGCTACATTCTTGCAGGATACAAGCATGCAAGAAACAACATTATTGCTATCGCACTATTCATAGCAACACTTCCGCTCCTATACTTCACCTACACGAGAGCTTCGTGGATTGCATTTGTTGTCGGGGCGGTGAGCATATTCGCAATTCTTATTTGGAAAAGAACGGGAGGGATTACGATTCAGAAAAAGCATATTGCGATAGCAGTTGCCGCATTACTCATCGTGGGAGCGGGAATATTTCAGTTTTCTCATGTAGGCACATTCCTGCGAAGCGCCTTTGATCCGACCTATGCAAGCAACGCTGCGCGATTCGGATTCATCACGCAACTCATTGCTCAAACATCCGACATCGATGCAATTATCGGCAAAGGGCTCGGAAGCAGCATCACGCAGACGGCTACGCCGTCAGACGTAACAGCTGCCGACATTACAACAGGCGATTCGCGAACGATTCAGCTATCCAAGGACGCGACACTGGTGGATAACCAATATTTGAAAACGTTTATCGAAATGGGAGTTATCGGCGTTGTGTTTACTGCATGGCTTTTTTGGAGATTTGCCGCAGCCTCGTTATCGCTCATAAAGAGCAATACGACTGGCATTACACGCCTGCTCGGCATTGCGGGAATAGGCTTTATTGCATCATTTATCGTCCAAGCGCTATTTGTAGACATTTGGGACGTATACCCCACAAATGCCATATTTTGGATACTTGCAGCTTTAATTTCACAACAAAAAACCCAATCATAATTTGACTTTATAACATTTTTGTCCTATATTATAAAAAGCTATTTGAACACTTCAACTTCATACACCCTCAGAACGGAGTAAAAGATGAAACGCGTCGTTCCGCCACACGAGGCAATCGTTTATCAAGTGGCTCGAGTCATTGCAAACTCCGCATCCATCGATATCGAAAAAGTCCAACCCCACATTGTCCTGTCGACACTTGCATGGACGGGATTTTCTCTGGAACAAGTTCTGGAGATTCTCGCCGATCTGTACGGAATCGAAAATGACAAAGAAAGTGGAATGGCTCAGATTACGGTAAATGGAATTGTGAATTATGTAGTTTGCCAAATGAACCAAGAGCCCGGCGTCTCACGAGAGCCTCCTCGTCAAAAACTTCAACATCTATGCAATTGGGTACTCTAGCCCATCGCAAGCCGCGAAAGTTCATTGTATGTGAACAGTCGCGGTTTTTCTTTTTGTAATAAAAAGCGCCGACCAATTGATCGGCGAAGATAGATATACGTGCGCTTACTTCCGCAATGCAGCAAACGATTGAGGCGGAATCCATGCGGGCTTGTTGTCGTACAACCATTCCAGAGTCAACTGCGTGGCAGGAGTGACCAGGTTCATGGTTGCGAACCAAGATAGCTCGCCCAAGGTGTAGAATGCAGCACCCGCGCCTTCGGCAATCTTCGCTGGCCATGGTACAGGATGCGCGCACCGCGTAATCACCAAGTCAGTACCGGTAGCTACGGGATGATCCAATGTGACCACCTCAGAAATAGCTCTGATACTGAAAAGATTTTTGAAATCAAACTCTTCCACAATGCTTTCGCGGTAGGCTGTCCGAATCGGGTCATGATTGTCCTCAGGTTCCTCCTGGCCGCCTGAAAAGCTAATCAGCAGAGGGTATGTGTGACAATTTGAGTCACGCCATTGGACCAAGAACTTGAACTGAGTTCGCTCATCACGCTCGAATCCACCCTGAAAGAGGGTAAAGGTAGAGTAGCGTTTCGGCATGGCATAGAGCCTTTCTTGAAATAGCTAAAACGAACAATCCGTTCGCAACAACAAGTTGCGATATATATAATACTTATTTAATACGATTTGTCAAGTTAAAACCCTCGTCTTTTTTTTCGAATCATTTCTAGGGTCCACATCGGCCAGTACCTCCATGAAAGCGGATAATCTTGTGCATGGAGCAAGTCAACGGCGTATCCGCCGAATCCTTTTTTAAATACAGTAATTCCGGCAAAGGGATGATTCGGTTCATTGTCTGGCGCTATACCCCAAAAATTATAGCGCACGGCACCGCGCTTTTTTGCTTCTTGCATTGCTCGCCACTGCAATAGTTGAGCCGCAGGAACAGAAGTTTTTACAGATGCGCCATGATAGTAGAAGACCGTATCACCATATTGCATGCACATGGCACCAGCAACATCTTGATTATTGTAGCTGGCAATAACGAAAAACATACTGCCGGATTTTCCGAATAGATCTGCCTGGGATTGTATCAATTGTTTTTGGAACGCAACAAATCCATGCCGATTTGTCGTCTGCTCATACATCGGCCAAAATCTATCCACCCCGGTTGCATCCGTGATTATTTCAACTTGAACCCCGGCAGTCTCTGCTTTCTTAATTGCATGGCGTGTCGTCTTGCGCATGCCCGCAAGTATCTCTTCTTCCTGTTTTGAAATATCTAACATCCACGTGAGCTCCGCATGCACGTGCATGGGAGAAGGGCGAAAACCTAAAACAGAAAATATATTTTTATGTTCCGGAGTATTTAAAAGAAGAGGCGCGATGCGTAATGCGACCGCATTATTCTTATGTTGCAAGCAGTACGTTGTAAGCACTTGCATAACTTCTTCTATTTTTTTTTCATCGCTTACAATCGGCCCATGCGGCACCAAAAAATAGTTCCCGCGTTTTGCATGAACGAGAATAATCAAGCACGCCGCAACAAGCTGCTCCTGTTCATAAAAACCGAGCATCGAAACTTGCTCGCCATCATGCTCTTGAACCTCTTTCCATTGCCACGATTGCAAAAAGGTATTTGGCGCAAGAGGAAGCACAAATGCATCCCAGGTTGATTGATCTGTAATCTTTTTAACTTGCATAGGTTTTAATACAATCTATTACTTCGGTTATTTGAGTATCCGTGAGAGCGGGGTATGTTGGCAAATTAATTACCTGCTGTGCAAGTTGCTCCGCAGAGGGGCAAGTACCTGAAGTATAACGAAACTCTATGAGATTCGATCCCCTTGGAACGAGCACCGCATCATACCAATCCCCAAGCAGCATATTTTTTTCGCGCGCCATAAACATTACTTGTTTTTGATTTTTTACAAGAAGAGGAAAGCGAAGCCATGATGGCTGGGCATTCTGCGGAACTGCAGGGAGCACTGCTTTGTCATGAGAAAGTTCTTGCGCATATCTATCTGCAATATATTTCCTGCGAGTATTCATCACGTCTATTTTTTCGAGTTGGAGAGATAGAAGCTGGGCGAGAGCCGGGGGATACTGATATTCAATATGCGCGGGCTTTCTCCCGGATCGTTCCTGCAACTCAACTGCACGACTCAACAGGCCGGCCCTTTGAAACAACACGAGCAATGCTTTCCCGATTCCAAACGCAAAATACGAAGGAACAATACATGAAAACAAAATAGGATGAAGCAATTGCTGAATAGTCCATGTAAGAGGGGGCTGTTTCCGCTGGTTATGAAATGCGCGCAATTTTTCCATCTGCTCGCGATTTTTCACTACGCACGCACCGCCATATACAGAAGATAAGCATTTATCCCGGCCAAAACTGAGAATGCTTGCGTCTGCAAACGTTCCTAGGGCCTTATTATTCAACGTTGCTCCGAATGCGTGCGCGCAGTCTTCTATAACAACGATATTTTTCTCTTTTGCAATGCGCACGATTTCTTCAATCGGGCCGGGGATTCCAAACGTATGCTGTACAATAATCGCTTTCGTATTCGGTGTTATTTTTTTGAGAATGTCTTGAACATCGATGCCATACGAATTCTTTGCAACATCGGCATACACCGGCTTTGCCCCGACCCATAAAATCGGCTCTGGGACTGCAATGCATGTAAACGCCTGGATAATAACTTCGTCGCCTAATCCAATATCATATGCGCGAAGCAAATCATACAATGCTTGGCGGCCGCTGGAGTTAAGTACGACAAACCTATTATCAAATTTTTTCGAAATGAGATGCGCAACTTCAGAAAGAATTTCCGTATTCTCACGAAGCGATCGGGAGAAAAGCACACTCCAAGCACGAGCAACGTCTTTGCTATCTACGTTCGGAGATAAGGAAATGGCAATGGGGCGCTTCATACGTTTGTTACAATGCCAGGCAGTCGCCCTTCAAATACAATCATACTTTTTTCCGCAATCTGCGCTGCAACATCTTCAGCCAGCGTTTTCGGATCGGTATACCACGTGATATCAAGATGCGATGTTCCGGATAACCCCTGCATAATATCTTCCTGATATGCCGTTCCGTATATGAATATTTTGCACTGAGCACTGGCAAGAGCTGCGCCAATTCGCTGATGAACGGCTTGGGCTTCATCTCCGAGTTCTATAATAGGAACAAGCACAAGCAAAGAGCGCTCATCGCCCACAGCGCCTACGTATTCGATTGCATTCATGACGGACGCTTCGCTGGCAGAATAGCTGTCGTCTACAATCACAGCGCCACTGCGCAACTTTTTATATTCCATCGTTTTTTCAAGCACCGGAAGCGTTGGAAGCTTTTTCATAATATCTTCTCCAGACACACCCGTTACATGCGCGATTGCGCACGCCGCAAGAACGGACCCGAGCTGGCCGCGGCTTGCAACGGGAATAGTCGCGTCGAATCGCTGCTGATTAATAACAAGTACGCACGAAACACTGTCTTGCTGCAATACGATGCTTTCAAGCATCACATCTGCGGATTCCTGCATGGAGTACCACGCAATGCGCTTCTTGGAATCCTGCGCCAATTTTTTTATATTCTTATCATCTTTGTTTAATACGAGCATTCCGTTTTCCGGAATAGCTTCTGCCAGCTCCCATTTTGCTTGCGCCAAATTCTCAACGGAACCGAATAGTGCGGCATGCTGATTCGTAATTGCAGTAATCACTCCGATAGTTGGCTGAACAATTTCGCACAGCTCTGCAATTTCTCCTTTTTTGTATGCACCAAGTTCCGCGATATATGCATTTGTATGTTTAGTAAGTTGCGATAGCACATCAAGCGCAACAACGTACGGCGAATTGCGATGTTTTTTTGTAGCGATGATTTCTTGATCATCATTTTCAAGCAAATGCAGCGCATATGTTTTTGTAGACGTTTTGCCAACGCTTCCGGTAATGCCTATAACCCGCAACGAAGTCAGGGAACTACGATATGTTATTGCTTTTTGTATTGCTGCTGATTTTTTTAGCGCGGACGGAATCGCAACCAACGAAACACAAGCCGCAACAATGAGAGGAGTTGCTACAACGATAAGTGAGATCCAAGAAATATTCGAAACAAATAATAACGCTGAAACTGAAGCGATGATAGCTATTGTACAAACAGTAATCGCTCGTACCGTAAATTTCGGACGAACCACGCCGCGCTTGATTGCGCGTGCCCCGTATCCTGCAAGCAAGATGATTAAACCAACGTATGCAAATAGCGGTAAAAAAAGCGACATAACGGCACATGCCGTTGCAATTACCCAAATCGCTATATCCAAAACAGATTTTTCAGGCGAAAAGAGATAGGCACTCATCCTATCTAATCGGTATTCCTTTCGCTGCCATAGCGCCACCTGAGAAAGCACGCAAAAAGCAATATTAAGGCCAACAAGGCAGTATAATGCGATATTTGCACTCATGTATGCATAATACCATGTTTCATATAGTGTATAGTTCGTATATGAGCAAGCTGCTGACAATTCAAGTGTTGGGCTGGAATGGGGAAAAGCATCTTCGGGCAACAGCAGAAGCATTGGCGCACGCACCCCAAGATATCGCGGATATCAGATATGTGGATAACGGCTCTCAAGACACGAGCCTCGATATTATCCGGGAAATTCTGCCCCATGCAGATATTTTGAAATTTCACGAAAATCAAGGATTTGCAAAAGGCCAGAATGCCGGCATTGCGAAATGCACCACGCCGTTTATTTTGACGCTCGACCAAGATCAGGAAATTATTTGGAGTGGTATTGAGAAATTACTTGAAGCAATGCAAAAAAATCCAAAACTAGGAGCAGTGCAGGGAAAATTATATAGAAAAAACGGCGACCATATTATTGATTCTGCAGGAATCGTTCAAACGCTCTCGTTTAATGGCATTGAGCGCGGAGCAAATGAACACGATACTGGGCAATATGAGACTGAAGCAGACTTGCTCGCCGTAACAGGTGGGTGCGGACTGTATAGACTTGAAGCATTGCAAGAAGTTGCACAAGAAGGCCAAATCTTCGACGAAAATTTCTTCGCGTACAAAGAAGATGTGGATTTGGGGTGGCGACTGAATAATGCGGGCTGGCAGGTCAAATATATTCCAGTCCTGGCAAGCTATCACGCACGAACACTGGGCAAACGCGGAGCATTTAATTGGGGATTGAGTATGAAAAATATTCGCGAACGAATTGCTAGTCCACGCACAAGATGGTCGCTTCGAAACTACATGTGGATGATTGCAAAAAATGCATCGACGCGTGAAATTATTTTTCACTGGGTATTTATAAAATCTAGATTAGCAACATTTTTTATCCTCTCTTTATTTTCTCGTAATTTATTTTCCGTTTGGAAAGAAACGTGGGTTGGTTTAAAAGAAATGCGAAAGAAGGGAAGGAGTACAAGGAAATAAAAAAGCGTACCGGCCAAATGGCGAGTACGCGATTGAGCTAATTAATACTAGAGAACAGCTGCGGGGTAAATATCGAACCACTCCCTATCCATATCCTGAAACTCACACCTCCACTTTCCCCATTCTCTTTTCCAGCTAACCCAAAGACAAAACTCTTTTGTGTTTTCTTTGTGGTCAGTTGTAAGAAAGATTGTGCCAAGGCAGGAAAAACATTCAATTTTCCGCTCTTTACGCAACCACTCAAGACCAACTTGGTCCTTCTGCAGAATTAGCGTCTGAGCAATACGAGCATCGAAAGGAAAATAGGCGGTTGCAGAAAGACGCTTGAGCTGCTCAGTTGAAGTAGTTAACTCAAGATCACGCTTAAGAAAAGCTTCAAACTGAACATGCCTAAGGTCAATCTTTTTAGCACCCAGAATGCTTTCGTCTTGTCGAACAACTGAGAATCGATCGCAGAAAAGTTCTCCAGAGACAAAATATCGAGTATTAAACGATCTGTCCCTTCGTATCCTAAGCACCATTTTCAAAGAACCTCCTTCTTGTTTTTATATGGCTTTCGTGCCATTCTGGCACGAGATAGGCAATTGTGAACCTAACCAATAAATATACTCTTATTCTGTGAAATTGTCAATAGTCATCGTGAATTATAAGATGTGGCAGCTGACTCGCGCCCTGGTGGAGTCGCTGTTAAAAGATCTGCCGAAATCTACGGAGATTATTGTTGTAGATAATAATTCCGGCGACGACAGCGTGTATTTACTGCGTTCCGATTTTCCCGAAATCACCGTTATCGATAATCCGGAAAATATGGGCCTTGCTGCCGGCGTAAACGTCGCGCTCAAAAAAGCAAAGGGTAGTTATTACTTAATTTTAAATCCGGACATGATCGCATTACCTGGATCCGTTCAAACTCTCATAAACTTCATGGATGCAAATTCGGATGTAGGCGTATCCGGCGGCAAATTAATTTCTCCGAACGGAAAGCTGCAATACTCGTGCTATCGGTTTTATACCGTCATGACGATTATCTATCGCCGTACATTTTTAGGAAAAACTTCACAAGGCAAAAAAACGATTTCAAATTTCTTAATGAAAGATTTCGATCATGCAGACATACAAGACGTAGATTGGCTTATGGGCGCATGCCTCATGGTTCGCAAAAAGGCGATGGAAAAAGTTGGAAAAATGGACGAGCAATTCTTTTTGTATTTCGAAGACGTGGATTGGTGCCGCAGGTTTTGGGAAAAAGGCTGGCGGGTTACGTATGTGCCACAAGCCGTATTTTCACACTTCCATCAAAGAAGCTCTGAGCGCAACGCAATTATTGGAATTCTTACGAATAGGCCTACTCGAGAACATATCAAATCTGCATTCAAGTATTTCTGGAAATTCCGTGGAAAAGAAGAACCTGTACACAAATAAAAAATAAGCCCCGATGGTAAGTCGGGGACTGCAAGCTTGTTTGCTGTCTTTCAGGAAGAGATTGCTTTGGCGAATCGAATGAGTTCCTCGTAGGAAACGGTAACGAATGCGCGTTTTTCGAAGGGAATCAGCCGCATCCACCAGCATTGAATCGTAATGAGGATTTTAACCGAATAATCGCCGCGAGATTTTGGACCGACGCTCACTACAACAATTCTCCACTGCGTTGCATCATCCAGCGAGGGGTAATTCCTCGCGTTATCGATGATATCGATTCCGAATTTTCGAATCCTGGCCTGAAGTATCTGGACTGAATCCGAAGTGAGAATTTTCAAGCAATGGTGCTCCCGATTTCCGTTCTTGATGAACGTAAGATCGGGGATAGCAACGCATACCGAATGGCTGCATCCAGGGCTTTGGTGCTGGATAGGAAGGGGGGTAACGGACATTACCGGATCGCCAAACGCGTCCTTTAAAACAATTGGGCAAGAGTTTTTAGCACATGCCGACTGCTCAACGCTCAAAACCGCCTGTGACATGACAGTCTTTCCATGAAATGAACAGAGTATCTATCTTGGACCTCATGCATGTATACCCATTCCTCCTGGATTTGTCAATCAATAGTTGGTATGCTCTAAGAATGCAATTCGCGCTTCCTGAAGTAAAAATCGAGCAGTATGAAGGGCCGTACGACCTATTAGTTGAGCTGGCAAAAAAAGAACAAATCAGCTTATCTGAGATTAATCTCAAGAATCTCACAGATTCGTTTTTGCACTATATAAAAGAGCACGAAATAGATACTGAAATAATCGGATCGTTCTTGGTTGTTGCCTCGACATTACTGCTCATCAAAGTCCGCCAAATGGTGCCATCGCAAAAAACTGAAGAGGAAGAAGAAATTTCAGACCTGCAATACCGGCTATCACAATATGAAAAATTCCGCGCAATCGCAGAAGTATTGCACACGCGATGGGGCACGAAACGTCTTTTGCCTGCTCACTATTTTGCAGAAGGGGAATTTCAGGAGCATACAGAAATAGGAATGCCGAATATGACACCTACTCAAATAGCTGATGCGTTTAAAAATTTAATCACCAGAATACCTCCTCCTCCGCAGCCTTCTGCGCATTTAGTCCAACGCGGACGCTCCATGAAAGACATCTTGGCACTGTTTCAGGATAGGCTGGCAACGGCAAAGAAACTAATTTTCCAAGACACCGTGCACGGCTCAACGCGGCAAGAACAGGCGATTTCGTTTTTGGCAGTTCTGGAAATGGCGCGCAAGAATTCTGTTCGGTTGGAACAAGACGGGGCATTTAGTACACTTACGGTACACAAAATATGACAAGCCTAGCTCAACACATTGAAGCACTACTGTTTACCGCAGGCGAGGCGGTAACCATTTCCGATATATCGCAGCTGCTCAATGTACCCGAAGAACACATCAAACAAGCATTGGAAGAATTGTCCGCCGAACTAAAGAATCATGGATTAACCTTGGTGACTACAAACACGCATACTCAACTGGTAACGAGCCAAGCAGTTGCGGAATTTTTAGCGCAATTTGCGGAAGAAGGTGGAAATGAACTCTCAAAAGCTGCGATGGAAACACTTTCCGTTATCGCATACAAAGGGCCCATTTCCCGATATGACATAGACTCTATTCGCGGCGTTGATTCTCGCAGAATGATTCGCCAATTGCTCCTGCGCGGATTATTGCGGCAGATCCGCACCTCCGGGAAAGCTTCCTTGTACGACATTTCAGAAGATGCATTAATGCATTTAGGTATTACAAAAAAAGAAGAACTTCCGGAATTCGAACATCTATCCGGCAGCGAGGATGTACAGCGATTAGTAACTCAGGAGAAATGATCCCGATTCTTCAAGGCGTAGCAACGGTTATCGGGTGCATGATTCTGCAGCAGCCAATTGCCACCTGCCTGCCATCCGGGCTTGCGCCGGAACAACCCCAGCAAACTATTCAAAACATACCGACAAAAACAGGAAACGCCGTGGACGTTGACCTGACCGCCGGATCTGCGCTGGTATGGGATATTTCAACCAATACTATTTTATACGAACGAAATGCGGACAAAGAGCGTCCCATTGCAAGTTTGAACAAGTTATTATCTACAGTGGTCGCAAAGACAATCGTGCCTCCAAGCGCTATTGTCGCTGTCCCTCCAGAAGTGAAAAAAGCACAAGCACAAGGCGTGGGGGTTAAACTTATTCCTGGCGAACATATATCCGCGAGTGATTTGTACGAGGCAAGCCTAGTTCCATCCGCAAACGATGCGATGGTGTCGCTTGCAATTGCCGCGAAGGGGTCAGAATCCGCGTTTGTTGAATATGCCAATACTTATGCAGCATCGCACGGGCTGTTTCACACGCTCCTTGCAAACTCAACAGGTCTCGAAGAAGGCATTCAACATTCCACTGCTCGAGATGTTCAGCACATGCTTATGAACGCATACAATGATTCTTTCTTGCGGCCATTTTTATCTGAACAAAAAGGGGAAATAGTTTCGCTTGAAGGAAATAAGCACACGTTTGTAACAACCGATAAGCTGCTCGGAACATACATGCCGATTCTGGCGGCGAAAACAGGATACACCCTTGCGGCAAAAGAAAATTTAGCAATTATTACCACTGGTCCAAAAGGGCAAAAAATAGGAGCAGTTATCCTCGGGAGCGATGACCGTTTCCAAGACATGAAGACTGTTGTAGAGTACGTATACAGAAACTACACATGGCCATGATTGCTTTCTCTGATCCAAATTTAGTTGCAAACGTAACGCGTATCGTCGGAATCGGCACGCTCACGTTTTTAATTGCTTTTTTACTTACACCCGCACTTACGAAAGTTCTGTATATCTATAAATTTGGGAAAAATATTCGCAACACCGGAAACACTCCGCTGTACTCCAAGCTCCATGCGAAAAAAGCAGGCACTCCGGTAGGGGGAGGGATTATTATTTGGGGTACCGTATTAATGCTCGCGCTTCTATTTTGGGTTTTAAGCGAACTATTCCCGTCCAGCTTCACGTACGCGCTCAATTTCCTCAGCCGGCCGCAAACGTTATTGCCATTAGGAGCACTCGTTGCCTCGGCGCTCGTTGGACTGCTTGATGACTACTTAAACGTAAAGGGGAAAGGGCCTCATGGCGGAGGACTCAGAATGAAACATCGCCTATTTCTGTACACCATCGTTGCTGCATTCGGCGCATGGTGGTTTTACACAAAACTAGACTGGAGCACTATCCACGTTCCCGGAATTGGCGACTTTGAAATCGGGTGGTGGTACATTCCGCTTTTCATGCTCGTTATCGTTTCGACGGCATTTTCCGTGAATGAGGCAGACGGATTAGACGGGCTAGCGGGGGGAATGCTGCTCTTTTCCTTTTCCGCATACACCGCATTAGCATTTGCATTAGGAAGAATAGAGCTATCCATGCTGTGCGCCGCTATTGCAGGAGGAATTCTTGCGTTCTTGTGGTTCAACGTATATCCCGCCAGATTCTTTATGGGAGACACCGGCGCCATGAGCCTCGGCACAACGCTGGGCATTATTGCCATGCTCACGAACTCCGCATTAGTATTGCCGATCATTGCATTTCCATTGGTCATCGAATCCCTTTCGGTCATCATTCAAATGACGTCCAAAAAACTTTTCCATAAGAAAGTTTTTCTTTCCACGCCCATTCATCACCACTTTGAAGCCCTGGGCTGGCCTGAAACAAAAGTAACAATGCGATTCTGGATCGTGTCTGCCGTCTCCGCAAGCATCGGGCTTGTTATCGGATTACTCGGCATGGGAGTTGGCAAATAATATGGATTCTTTTGCCGGCAAACATGTTCTCGTTCTCGGCTTAGGGTTGCATGGGGGAGCAATTGGCAATATCAGGTGGCTTGCACAACAGGGCGCGCGCATCACTGTTTCGGATACAAAGACACGAGAACAATTGCAGCCATCTATTGATAAGCTTTCTGATGTTTCGAATATTTCTTTTCTGTTCGGCAACCAAGATGATATTAGTTTGGATGACGTAGATGCTGTTTTGCGCAATCCTGCAGTGCCACGCAAGGCGCCACTATTAGAACTGGCTCGCGAAAAAAATATTCCGGTCATAATGGATAGCAGTATTTTTTTCAATCAAGTTGGACGGCAGCGGATTATTGGAATAACGGGATCAAAAGGAAAGACGACGACATCGCATGCCATTTTTCACGTACTTAAGAGCATTGTTTCGGAAACGACTGCAGTTGGCATCGACGGCGTATCGCCATTAGGCGAGCTTTCAAATATTTCAAGCAAGACAGCGCCTATCGTATTTGAAATATCCTCATGGCGGCTTGAGGCTTTGCAAGAAACCCAAATAAGTCCTCATATTGCCGTATGCACATCAATCTATAAAGATCATTTAAACACATACAGTTCTTACGAAGAATATATAGACGTAAAAAAACAAATTATAAAAGACCAAGCACAAGACGATATTGCGATTTTAAATTACGACGATGAGATTATCAGAACTTGGGAGAAAGATGTAAAAGGGCGACTATATTGGTATTCGTTAAAGCCTCTAAAAAATGGTGCATTCGGAATTTGGGTTGATGGGGGAGATGTAAAAACAAACTGGAATAATCAAAACCAAACCGCTTGCTCCGTCTCGGACATTCCACACAGCTCACCCCATGAACTCCGCAATAAGCTGCCGACTATATTCATCGCATTACTGCATGGCGCAACGCCAGAACAAATCAAAACTGCGCTTGCAACAATTCCACCGCTTAAGCATCGCATGCAATTAGTTCGAGAAGTTGACGGCGTACAATACATTAACGACACAACTGCAACAATGCCCGACGCGACTATCGCCGCCCTTAAAGCAGTCTCGGAAAAACCGCTTATTTTAATTTTAGGAGGCTCGGATAAAGCGCTAGAATTCGAAAACCTTGCGCAGCAAATTGCTCAACAAAAAAATCTTAAACACCTCATCTGGCTCCCGGGAACGGCGACTGATCGCATGAAGCAAGAAATTCTTCCCGTAACGTCTGCACATTCATATTATGCTTCATCTATGGAAGAAGCTGTATCTAGCGCATCTGAATTTGCAAAAAAAGGCGATATCGTACTTCTTTCCCCAGGCGCTACCAGCTTCGGACTCTTCCTGCACGAATTCGATAGGGGAGATGCATTTATAAAAGCCGTTCAACATATAAAAAAATAACACCGCGTCCTTGCGGTGTTTTCATCTAACCTCTATCGAGGCATTCCCTTCAATGTCTGTGCGCAATACTCCATTAAACGACAGCCATTGTTGGCGATACTTTGCACTATTTTCCGGAGATAGATTCTCAACCGTTTGAAAATTTTCGTGCGTGACATTTCCATACACGCGCATCGAGCGTACGAGAAATTCTCTTCCACCTACAACACACCGCCATCGCTCAAGATTTCCAGCTCGGGCCAGGTCAGGAGCTCCATATACACTAATCTGACCGGCAATTTCTTGCACCGGTTCCATCGCATTTAACGAAGCCGCATCTGGAACTTTTTGGAGATCAACAACAAGTACATTTTCTCCACGATCGCTTATGACGGACCATGTGCCGTACATCTGAAACCAGAGAAGAAAACTCGCCCCTTGCTCCATTCCGTCGACCATATTGAGCCCATCTGCAATGCCCGTAACTCGAACTGCATGAACGAGTTGCTGCTTTACTTCGCCGGAAGCGTTGGGAGTGAGTCTCCAATATGGCGGAGTAGCTCGTGCAATTGCATCCGCGCTCCCCGCGATACGAACCCAGCCCATGCGCATATCTTGACCTAGCATAGAAGTACCCCCTCTATTATTACACAAGTAACGAACAATCCATTCATAGACAATACATAGTTGTACGCGAATCTTCTGGAAATAGCAACCGGAAACCATATTGACTATTGCCGCTGCAAAGCGCATACCGAATATAGGCGCATATTTACACTGTTCTTTTTTCAGAAAGGATCCGGAACGTGGCAAAATACTTATCTGGTCCCTTCACGCAATATCTGCGACTGGCGATTATTCATCAATGCGGAGAAAATCCCAATCAGAGACTTGAAAATGTCACCGTTTTTTATAGGACATACAAGCTTCTCAAGCAGTTCGACGAATCAGATATGGATGATTTCGATCTCAAGACCAATCTCCGGCAAGAAGCAAAGTATCTCGCGGAAATTGCTGCTGAGAAATTGCAGCATCCGATAGCCTATCTTTGTGCCTGCGCGACTGTTGAATGCCTCATCAAGAGACTTACGATACTCATTGGAGAGCCAAAAACACGCACATGGATATCGACATGCAGCACCAAGCCCGAGAATTGCGCGCTTAACGTGGTTCTGCAGAACATGCAAGAGCCTTAACACCCCCCGACCATCGGCCGGGGATTTCTTTTTCATGTATACTAATGCATATGGCTCAGGCAAAAGGGCGAGCAGACGGAATTCTTCTAGTTACCATTTTCGGACTGGTCGTCTTCGGCATTATCATGGTGGGGTCTGCATCGTCAGTGTTAGGAGAACAGTTTCGAGGCGGAGATGCATTTTATTTCTTAAAACATCAATCGATCTACGGATTATTAGTGGGGATAATTGCATTCTTCATAGGATTTTATACGCCGTACCATAAACTACGAACAATTGCGGTACCTGCAATGATCATCGCATTAGTATTATTAGTATTGGTTTTTGTTCCCGGCTTAAAGATAGTATCGGGAGGATCGGCCCGATGGATCGGAGTAGGGCCAATCACGCTGCAACCAAGCGAACTTGCGAAGCTTGGGTTTATTTTATACTTGGCTGCGTTATTGGAAAAGAAAGGGTCAGAAATCAAAGATTTTAAAAAAAGCGTGGTGCCATTCTTAGTGATCACGTCCGTCATCAGCTTATTAATTATTCTGCAACCAGACATTGGTACGTTATTCACCATTACCGCAATAGGGATTTCCATGATGTTTTCTGCCGGCATCCGCATACGGCACTTGGCATTTATCGGACTTGGAGGATTGGCCGGATTTTCACTATTAATAAGCACGGCACACTACAGACTAGCTCGCTTATTCGTATATCTGCATCCGGAACTTGATCCGCAGGGCATTGGATACCAAATTAACCAGGCATTGCTTGCAGTAGGAACCGGGGGGCTGTGGGGCCTCGGCTTCGGACGAAGCCGTCAAAAATATAGCTATTTGCCGGAACCGGCAGGAGACTCCATATTCGCCGTTATCGCTGAGGAACTCGGATTCGTTCGCGTCGTTCTCGTATTGCTCGCATTCGCAGTCATTATCTACCGAGGGTATAAAATTGCCGAGGCCGCTCCGGACATGTTCGGGAGACTGCTCGCAACAGGCATTACCTCGTGGATTCTCGTACAAGCATTCGTTAATATGGCATCGGTAATGGCCATTACTCCGCTTACCGGGATTCCGTTGCCATTCATTAGCTACGGAGGATCAGCTTTAATCGCGCTGCTGTTCGTATCCGGTGTGCTATTAAACATTTCCAAGTATACTTCTAAGTAACTATGCGCATTGTACTTACAGGAGGAGGCACCGGCGGACACATTATGCCATTCGAATCTATCGTAGAAGCTTTGCGTTCGAAATTCACGGAAAAGCAATCCACGCTTCCCGGATTCACCGATCCGGAATTATTAGAAATTTCCTTTCTAGGAATCGTGACTCCTGAGGCTACAGAATTCTTTAATCGCTATCAAGTTCCGACCTATAACATTCCATCCGGGAAAATGCGCAGATACGCCTCAGCACTAAATATTGTAGATATTGCATTTCGATTACCAATAGGAATCATTATTGCACTAATTCAGATGTGGAAGATTATGCCCGATGTTGTTGTGAGCAAGGGGGGATACGCAAGCATGCCGGTATGTATTGCGGCAATCATTTATAGAATCCCCATTTTATTGCATGAATCGGATGTGGTTCCGGGATCATCGAACGCATTCGTTATGCGATTTGCCGCTGCCGTGACACTCGGGTTCGCCGTTTCTCGCCAATATTTGCAGCAATATGAGAAAAAATTGTTCGTAACGGGAACTCCCACGAGAATGCTTATTTCGGAAGACAGGAAAAAAGAATCCAAACAAGAATTCGGAATTCCTGCCGAAGAGCACGTACTCCTCGTTATGGGGGGAAGCCAAGGCGCTCAGCAGATAAACGACGCACTCATTGCATCGCTCCCTGCGCTTATCGGAAACATGGCAATTATTCATATAACCGGCGAGGCGCACCATGTTGCTATTGAAAAAGTATCGCAAGAATTCTTAGCAACATCTGCGCGAAAAGATATGTATAAATCGTTTCCGACTCTGCAAGGCGCAAAAATGACGCAAGCTCTTATGGCATCCGACAGCGCAGTCACGCGAGCAGGCGCGTCAAGCCTTGCGGAAATCGCAAGCCTCAGAATCCCGAGTTTGATTATCCCGTTAGATGGCGCAGCAAACGATCATCAACGCAAAAATGCATTGGCATTCGAAGCCGCAGGAGCGGCGCTCGTGCTCGATCCTACGAATGTAAGTCCGCACCTGCTCACGCAAGAGGTAGAACGACTCATAACCGATCAGCAACTCAGAACTGCGATTATTGAAAATATTAAAGCACTCGATTTTCCTCATGCTGCCCTCGATATCGCAACACTTGCCCTCGAGCTCGCATCCGGGTATCTTCCAAGCAAGAAATAATATATGGAAACCATACTTTTTGTAGGAATCGGCGGAGCCGGCATGCGCGCAGTTGCATACTTGGCAGAGCAAGAAGGCATAGCCGTTGTTGGATATGACGATAATCCGGAATTTTCGAAATACACGCAAACAGAAGTTCTCGAGAAGCTTCCTGAAATCACATCGCTTGTATACACCGACGCTGCACCATTCGAACATCCTGTACGCACAGCATTTAGAAAAACAGGAAAGACAGAATCCGCCTATCACGAATTTCTAGGACACATTACAAGCCACTACCACACGCTTGCCGTTACCGGCACTCATGGCAAATCTTCGACCACTGCATTTTTGGCACATATTTTAATAGAGGCAGGCCTTGATCCAACAGTCGTAGTCGGAGCATCTATGCCAAACTTGCCAGGGAAGCACGCTCGCTACGGCAAAGGAAAGTATTTCGTAGTAGAAGCGGATGAGTACCGCAATCACTTTTACGCACTCGCGCCGAACGACATCATCATCACATCAATTGACTACGACCATCCCGACGCATTTACCGGATTAGCTGACGTAGAGAAATCATACGAACATTTTATGCAGTCGCTTAAACCAGGAGGTTCCGTTTTTGTTCCGGAAACCGAGCATAGCGCTCATCAAGACATTCTGTGGCCAGAAGATACGAATACCATCCCGGCATCCGACGGAGAGCGGATCCGCGTACCTTTGCCAGGCAAGCACATGCGGCAAAATGCCAGCCTGGCCGTTGCACTGGCAGAAAAATTGGGAGTGAACAGAAAGCAGGCAATTGCATCGCTTGCAACTTTTCCAGGACTAGCGCGCAGATTTGAACTACTCGGAACTCTCGGCGAAGCTGAGATTCGATCGGACTACGGACATCACCCAGCAGAAATACAAGCAACATTGCAAGGAGCTCGCGAATTTGCGCCAGATGCCCACATTATTGCGCTATTTGAAGCGCATATGCCCAAGCGCCTTCATACATTTTTTGACAATTTCGCCGCCGCATTGGCTCAAGCGGACGAAGTAATCATCACAAAACCGTTTATCCCCACTGGCCGAGACGAGCAGTCGCTCGAAGACGCCTACCGGTTAAAAGATGCCATTAACGCTAAAAATACACCCGCAGAATGCGCGTTCGATGACAGCAAGCTTGCTGAATCAATAGCTCAAAAAAAGCCTTGTATAGCAATTATTTTCAGTGCCGGTACGCTCGATAGCAGAATGCGATCCATTGTCAAGAAAAGTTGACAGTATCCAACTTCGCCATACTAGACATATCAAATAATACGTAGTATAGTCATAAGTTGTTAGTGCTATATTGACAATATTTACATGATATGCTACAAAGGTATATATGATTAATTTTTCTAAGACAGCCGAGGACTTGCTAGAGCGCCTTGATACTCGATCGCGCGATATTATTATCCGCCGTTTTGGTATTGGAAAAGAAGAAAAAGAAACACTAGAAAGCATCGGGAAAGAGTATCGAATTACTCGAGAACGCGTTCGCCAGATTGAGGCAAATGCGAAAAAAGAGCTTACCTCTATGCGAGATCTGCTTGCTTCGGCAGAACAGATGCTTGCAGATATTTTTGCGGAGCACGGCGGATTGATGTCCGAAACTCATGCGGTAAACGTCATTCAAGAACGAACGGGTCAGGCAGTAGACGCTCATACGATTCATTTTTTCTTAACGATTCTTCCGTCATTTACAACGGTTGCGCCAACCTCTCTTTTTGAAACTCACTGGCAGCACCCGGCATCGCTCCATGAGAATATTGAAAAAATCGTTGTTATGGCAATGGAAGTGCTCAAGAAAAACAACGCGCCTATTACAATCGAGCAGCTTGTAAACGAAATCCGCTCTGCAGCACAGGGAACAGTGGTGCCAGACACTCATATTCATGCTGCTCTGCACGCAAGCAAGAACATTTCTCCTACCGCATTCGGAGACTGGGGACTTATCGGCTGGGCAGAAACTTCACCGCGCGGAGTGGGCGATAAAGCATTCGCAGTTCTTCGACGCAACGGCAAGCCTGCGCATTTCCGAGAAATCACCGAGATGATTAACAAAGCCAGCTTTGATCACAAGAAAGCAAACCCGCAAACCGTTCATAACGAGCTCATTAAAGACGGCCGATTCGTATTGGTTGGCCGAGGGCTGTACGGACTAAAGGAATGGGGTTTTATGGCAGGAACCGTAGCAGACGTATTGATTTCCATCTTGAAAGAAACGGGAAAGCCGATGTCTAAAGACGAGCTTCTTCAAGCAGTGCTCAAGCAACGAATGGTGAAGAAAAATACAGTGCTGCTATCTCTGCAGAACAATACAAAGTTCAAAAAAGCAGAAAACGATTTATACACGCTCGCGTAAGCATTAAACGAAAATTTGCAGTACAATAGGGGAATGGAGTACACCTTCTCTGATTTTGCTCAGCAATTTGGGCCCACTATCCTGACATTCGGATGGCTCCTTGTCGTTTGGATGGTTATGTGGATTGCCTGGAAAACATACCTCCTCCTCAAGATGGTAGACTATGTAAGCGCCATCGAGTGGACGTTTTTTCAAATCATGCTCCCGGAAGAGACTGAGGAAACACCTCGTTCTATGGAAGTCATCTTCGAGGTTATGGGGGGTATACATAAAGGTCCTGATATCAACGAAAAATATTTCGACGGCTATCTCGAGGCATGGGCCAGCTTCGAGATATACTGCACCCAACAATCGGCAAAGTTTATTATTGTTATACCCACTGCGCATAAACGATTATTCGAAGGAATTATATACGCACAATATCCCAAGGCAGACATCCAAGAAGTAGAAGATTACACCCAGCGATATAATGTTGAGGATTTGCGAACGAAGTTCGAGATGTGGGGAGCCGATGTTATTCTTACGGAAGACGACATCCTTCCTATAAAAACATACCGGGAATTCGAAGCAAGCTTAGCAGAAAATATTCCGTTCGTTGATCCGATGCAGATCATTTTAGAAACACTCACGAATGTAGAACCTGGCGAGGAATTCTGGATTCAGGTGCTTGTTCGCCCCATCTCGGGAAGCAATATTAAAAAGTGGGAAAAAAGAGGAGAGAAAAAAATTGCAGAAATTTCAGGACAAGCATCAAAGCCAAAGCCTGGTATGTGGGACAACGCAAAAGAATTCATATCCGCCCTTCCGAGCGAATTCTTTCAAGCAGTGTTCAAAGGTCCCATTGAAATAGAGGCAAAAAAAGAAGAAAAAGTGCTTCGCTTTTTCAATCCTGTCGATGATGCAAAAATGAAAGCTATTTTACAAAAAGTTTCCAGCAATGGATATAAAACAAAAATACGCGTCGTACATATTGCTCCGGTAGGCCAGTTAAAGAAACCGAATATTTCTCGCGGATTCGGCGTATTCAAACAATTTACAGCAGCGCATTTAAATTCTTTCGTACCAGACCCGGAAACAAAGACGAACGGTCCTGGATTTTTCATGAAAGATAAGCGCAGATGGCTAAAAGAACGAAATGCTTTGCTCAATTTTCAATGGCGCGATTTTTTTGGAACAGATTCCGGGCAAATCATGAATGCCGAGGAATTAGCAACGGTATATCATTTCCCTGTGAAATACGTAACGACTCCTGGAGTTGACCGGGCAAAGGCCGGCCACAAGAACCCTCCTGCAAACCTTCCATATGCTTGATGAAATTACCGTAATAGGACAAACGAACTTTCGTCATCAACGACGGCCATTCGGTATTTATACCGACGACCGCAGACGCCACGTATACGTAATCGGAAAAACGGGCGTAGGTAAAACGACTCTCCTTGAAAACATGATCATTCAAGATGTGAAGCTTGGGCGCGGCCTTGCGCTTGTCGACCCTCACGGAGACGTTGCTGAAAAGATTTTAGATATCATCCCGCCAGAACGCATCAATGACGTCGTATACTTTGACCCCGCTGATGTGGATTTTCCTGTTGCATTCAACCCGCTAGAATCCGTCGATCCGCAATATAAATATCTAGTTGCATCAGGGCTCGTAAGCTCGCTGAAGAAAATCTGGGCAGATTCTTGGGGACCGCGACTCGAATACATTCTTCGAAACGTTATTTTAGCTCTTCTTGATTATCCATCCTCAACAATGCTTGGCATCATGCGCATGCTTGCGGACAAAAGCTATCGTTCAAAAGTAGTGGAAACAATTACGGACCCTGTGGTTAAGGCGTTCTGGGTGAATGAATTCGCAAATTACAACGAACGATTTAGGAGCGAGGCAATTTCTCCGATCCAAAACAAAGTGGGGCAATTCCTCAGCTCATCCATCATCCGCAACATCGTCGCACAGCCAAAAAGTACGATCGACATGAAGGATATTATGGATAACGGGAAAATTTTACTGATCAACGTATCAAAAGGTCGAATCGGGGAAGACAACTCTGCATTGCTCGGCGCCATGCTTATTACAAAGCTCCAGCTTGCAGCCATGGACCGTGCAAGCATCCCGGAAGCAGAACGACGGGACTTCTATTTGTATGTAGACGAATTTCAAAACTTCGCTACAGAATCGTTTGCAACAATTCTTTCCGAGGCTCGAAAGTATCGCCTCAACCTCATTATTGCCCATCAATATATTACACAGATGGAAGAAGTGGTACGCGATGCCGTATTCGGAAACGTGGGAACAATAATCTCGTTCCGCGTGGGCGCATTCGATGCAGAATATCTTGAAAAAGAATTCATGCCATATTTCACTCAAACCGACTTAGTAAACTTAGATAAATACAATGCGTATATAAAATTGATGATCAAGGGAGCAACAAGTGCGCCATTTTCGATGGAAACCATTGCGCCAGTGGCAGAAACATATAACAGCAAAGAAAAGGTGCTACGCGTTTCAAGAGAACGATACGGTTCGCCTCGCCAAGAAATCGAAGAAAAGATTGCACGATGGAGCAGCTCTACGCTAGGAGCTCAAGAAGATGGCAAGCAGCCTGCTAAGCCGCAAATTTTTCTCGGAAAACAAGGGGAGCCGCACCATAATCAATCTCAGGCACGACAAACGTCAAACCGACCTGCGTCGAATGTTCCACATACCCAAACGCCAGCACGGCAAGAACATACACCGAAACAAGAACAACTGGATAAAAAGCCGGATGAATTGGAAGATATCGTAATAGCTCCTGCAAAACAGGAAATGATTACTGATCTTTCAGCACTGCTTGGAAGAAAAGAGGATAAGAGCGATGACACCGCTAATACCCCGTCACCTTCGCCTACCGCATCTACCAACAACGCGCAGACTCATTCAGAAGAAAAACATAAACCGTCAGTAAAACTCTATCCTGCTATTTGTTCGAATTGCGGGAAACATACCGAAGTTCCGTTCAAACCTGATCCGGAAAAAGAAGTGTTCTGCAAAGAATGTTACGACAAACGAAAAGCTGAAAAACGTTTAGCAGAGGCAAGTATGCCCGAAGCAAAAAAGATCGAATCATTAAAAACAATTCATCCCAAATCACCCCTCCCCCCAATTACACCATCAAAAATAGACGACATCCCAAACTACACTCCGCCACGACCGCCCAAAATATAGGTGTGCTATACTTACCTCATGCGATACGATCCTTCCGATCACAACAAGTTTCCGATTGATCGACCGTTTGATTTCACGGAAGATGCAAATTGGCGAATATTCCGCATCATGGCGGAATTCGTAGACGGATTTGAATTCTTATATCCGCTCAGAAAAGAAGTGACATTTTTCGGATCTGCACGGCTGCCCGAAACGGACAAGTGGTACAATGTTGCGCGAGCTTTGGGAAGAATCCTCGCGGAAAATCAATTTACCGTTATTACCGGCGGAGGCCCAGGCATTATGGAAGCGGGAAACCGCGGCGCATATGAGGGCGGAGGGGAATCGATTGGCCTTGATATTCAACTACCGACAGAACAGCGCAGAAACGCATACGTGAAAAAAGGAATCGGATTTCATTACTTCTTTACACGCAAAGTGATGCTGTCTGCGTCTGCGCAAGCATATGTATTTTTCCCCGGCGGCTTTGGAACATTGGACGAATTCTTTGAGATGATAACACTGATCCAAACAAAAAAAATGAACGGCGTCCCTTGCATTTGCATTGGAAAAGAATTTTGGGAACCGCTCGATACATGGATCAGAACATCACTCGTTCAAACATTTAAAACCATCTCGCCGGAAGATATCGATCTATACACCATAGTAGACACTCCAGAAGAGGCGTTTGATATCATCAAGGAAAGCAAAGAGAGAAAATACTTCTAACTGTCATATTTTTTTGTCGAAATTCTTTTTTTATACATTGACATATAGAAGGAATATACGGATATTGATGGTATGCATGGGATGACGAGAATTAAAAGCCTGCGAATTCAGGGGTCTGCGGTACTCGACCTTGTTTCGAATTGGCCTTCCTTGTCCCGCAAGCTTGCGGGCGAGTTAATCCGCTCATACGGGATGCCTCATGAAGCCACCCAGACCATGCTCATTTGGCACTACAACGGACCATGGAAGCGAACGGTTCTCCATCGTGACGGCGTTCGCCACAACGTACCTCACCCCCACATTGATATTCTCGAACAAACAGTTGATGCAAAAATTCCAGAGCAGAAAGTTGACGATATTGTCGCATTCGATGGAAGCGTGATTATAGATAAAACCCGAGGGGAAATGACTGCGTTCTGCGAAAGCGAACACGCTAACATGTTGATACTCAACTTGGCACACGACATTGCTATCGGGGACAAGACAAAAGAAGAAGCTCGGGAATATCTAGATAAATTCGAAGGCCCTATTCATGCAAGCTGGCCGAATCCATACAAAGAATCTCTCCAGTTTACGTCCCGAGTTCTTCCAAGTGACGTAGATACAATGATCACTCAACAACCGGAGTAGGCTTGATTCAGCCCCCATGTCGTAATAAGCTACAGAAATGCAGTTATCCCTTAGTGACGTCCGAAAAAAGTATTTGGATTTTTTTGCAGCAAAACAGCATGCAATTATTTCATCTGCTCGACTTGTTCCGGAAAATGATCCAACTACGCTTTTTACGGGATCCGGCATGCAGCCGATGATTTCATACTTGCTTGGCCAAAAACATCCCGAAGGCGTACGAATTGCGGACTCTCAAAAATGTTTGCGCGTGCAAGACATTGACGACATTGGTGATAATCGCCACACGACGTTTTTTGAAATGCTTGGAAACTGGTCTTTGGGAGACTACTTTAAACAAGAGCAAATTCCATGGATGTTCGAATTTCTAACATCGGAATTGGGGCTTGATCCGAATCGAATCTATGTGACGGTCTTTGCGGGCAATGATGCGATTGGCATTCCGAAAGATACCGAGAGCGCAGAGTTGTGGAAGAAATGTTTTGCTGAAAAAAATATTGATGCAAAACTAGTAGATAATCCAGAGCAAGACGGCATGCAGGGCGGCAGAATTTTTTCCTATGGCGAAAAGAAAAATTGGTGGTCACGCGCGGGCGTTCCAGAGAATATGCCAGTGGGGGAGCCAGGCGGACCAGACACAGAAATGTTTTGGGATTTTTCGCCAAACGACGAATCGCTTCATACATCTTCGCCATACAAAGACAAGCCGTGCCATGTAAATTGTGACTGCGGACGATTCATGGAAATCGGAAATAACGTATTCATGCAATACATCAAAACGGATACTGGATTTCAAGAATTGCCGCAGAGAAACGTGGACTTTGGTGGTGGGTTAGAGCGCTTAACTGCAGCAATAATGGATACTCCGGATGTGTTTACGATAGATATATTCGCCCCGCTTATTGCAACGCTTGAGAAAGTATCCGGGAAGCAATACGAGGGTGCAGACATTCAGTATTTCAGAATTATTTGCGACCATATTCGCGCTGTAACCTTTTTAATCAGCGACGGTGTTGTGCCAGATAAAAAAGACCAAGGGTATTTCGCTCGCAGGCTGCTGCGCCGCGCTGTTCGTTTTGGCAGATTTTTAGAAATCGAAAAACCGTTCTTGTCTGAATTAGCGGCCTCAGTAATTGATTCTTATAAAGATGCGTATCCAAACCTGGACGAACGCAAAGAAATTATTTTATCGGAAATTGCAAAAGAGGAATCGAAGTTTCTTGCGACATTAAAATCCGGATTGCAAAAAATCCAACACGTTTTATCTAATACTGGGAATATTACTGGCCAACAAGCATTTGAACTATATTCAACATACGGTTTTCCTATTGAGATGATCATTGAAGAGGCTCAAAAAAGCAATAAAACAGTTGATACTGCTGGCTTCCAAAAAGAATTCGATGACAACATGAAAAAGCATCAGGATCTATCTCGCACTGCGTCTGCAGGAAAGTTTAAAGGCGGGCTTGCAGACCATTCCGAAATGTCCGTAAAGTATCACACGGCAACGCACTTGCTTCATAAAGCATTAAAACAAATATTAGGGGATCATGTGCAGCAAAAGGGAAGCAACATTACACCTGAACGACTCAGGTTCGACTTTTCGCATCCAGAGAAAATGACACCCGAACAAATTGCGGCAACAGAAGAGTTGGTGAATCAGCAGATTCAAAAAGACATGAACGTAATCCGAGAAGAAATGTCGGTTGAACAAGCAAAAGAAAAAGGTGCCCTAGGGTTATTCGAACATAAATACGGCGACACCGTTTCCGTGTATACGATGGGCGATTTCTCATGCGAAATTTGCGGCGGGCCTCACGTTGAACACACCGGAGTACTCGGTCACTTTAAAATCACAAAAGAAGAATCTGCATCTGCAGGAGTGAGGCGCATTAAAGCAATTTTGGAATAAAAAAAATCCGCTCGATTCACCAATATATAATTGGAAAATTCGAGCGGTTTGATTATCCAAGGGGAGCGTGATCTAAAACTTCATCCGGCTCCCAAGATGGAGCCACAACACTTCCCCCGAACAGTTCAGCCATCATTGCTAGTGTCAATTTATGCGCCCCTTCCATAGAAGGTGCCCTGGCAACACATACAATGTAGATCTCGGGCAACTGTTCCGGATTCCCGTGCAGATCAAATCCTTCGCCGACCATCAACACTTTGCCGTTGAATTGATGTGTTGTCACAACTCCTCCCTAGAAAATGGGTATACGTTATAAGTTAAAGGAACGCGTACATTTTTCATGCCACATAAGCATACTTTTTGCAAACAAAGGAAATAGCGTATACTAAACACCAATGCGCGACATTACCTCAAACAAAAAACCGTCGTTTTCTCGAAAGGATATTCCAGAAGAGTTACCAGAAGAAGCCAAGAAACTGTACGAAAAGCATGCGAGTAAAATCGCATCTAAAAAACCGACTGCAAAAAGTTCCGTTCGACGCTTTGCAGGTTCGCAAATTCCGATTACTACTGTACATATCCCCAAGCAGATGATGCCGGAAAAGCAGGTTAAAAAAGAACCCGCTATTGAAATGGAAAAACGGCCACTATTCGCGGTTATTCCAAAAAAAATGGAAAAAACTAAAAAAGCCAAAAAGAAGACATTTAAACCCGCGATGCTATTAGGCACAAAAGAAACTAAAATTGCTATGGCACTTGGCGCAGTTGTCATTATCGTTGCCGGAATTGCAGCATTTATATTTTTGCCTGCAGCCACTATCGCCCTCAATATCCAAACAGCACCCCTATTAGTTGATCAAAAATTAAGCATTGCGACCAATGCCGCATCGGTACCAAACGCTGTTCCCGGAACGGTATTTTCTCAGCAAGTGCAGATTCAGGGCGGATCTCCTGTAACAAATACGGAAACAATCGGAACGAAAGCAAAAGGAACTGTGCGAATTTTCAACAAAACATTCGATACGCAAAAAATTAAAGCTCAAAGCAGACTTGCCACCAAAGACGGCGCAATATTCTACATGCAATCGCCAGCAATCATTCCCGCATCCTCGGGAAGTAACGTTTCAAGCGCAACGGTAGAAGTGGAAGCAGCCGACGCTGGGGAGCAGGGCAACCTAACGCCGCAACACCTCGACTTCGCAGCATTAGACAGTTCTGCAAAAGCAGTAGTGTACGGCCAAGTTGAAACGGCGTTTACTGGCGGATCTGGCCAGCAAGTAAAGGTTGTTGCGGATAGCGACCTAGATGCTGCACACGAAGCCGCAAAAGCTCAAGCAAAGACTCAGGTCGAACAGGCAGCAAAGGCGCAGCTCCAGTCCGGATGGTCACTAATGGATGAAAGCTGGGATGTAAAATTGGATTCTTTTGCTCCGGCACAGAAAACAGGGGATAAGGCAGACAATATCGTATTCACAGCAACAGCAACGGCGCGAGTGTTCGCATATCAGGAAAACGCTCTAAATACCGTCTTGCAATCGGCCCTTGCAGCTAATTTGCCTCCAAATACCACATTATTCCCCGGCCCAATATCATTTACCAAATCAGTAGATTCTGTTGATTGGGATAAGGGTGTTGCCAACGTTACCGCACGAGTAACCCACTCAACGATTCCGAACGTTTCCTTGAACACCCTTAAAGACAAGCTGGTCGGCAGAAGTCGCGACGATGCAACAACGTACCTCCAAAATTTGCCAGGGGCGCAGACCGTTGAACTCAAATTATGGCCATTCTGGGTCCAGAGCATCCCGTCTATCCAGCAGAGGATCAACATCCAAGTAAACCCGACAAGATAGCCTACAAGGGCATTTGACAACCTAAACAACCTCGTATACCATATCTTTTATCTGCGCTTTCTCAAGACTTCGGGCTGATTAGCGACCAAAGGCAGGAGACATGCAGGTGTTTTTAATCACTAAGCTTTTTCATCTGTCAAAGCAAGATTTCGTTGAAGTAGACGGGGAAATCGAGGAAACTCTCCCGAATACTCAATTCAAAGTACAATTAGACACCGGCCAGACCATTATTGGCCACTTAAGCGGTAAAATGAGGATTCATAGAATCCGAGTTATGCCAGGGGATCGCGTACGGGTAGCAATGTCCGCATACGACCTCACCAAAGGACGAATTATTCTTCGATTACAATAAACACCATGAAAGTTAGAGCATCTGTAAAAAAAATGTGCGCAAAGTGCAAAACAACCCGCCGAAAAGGCAAGGTTGTGGTAATTTGTGAAAATCCGAAACATAAGCAACGTCAACTGTAATTATGGCTATTCGAATTTCCGGAGTAACCCTCCAAGATAAAAAGCATATTTTATTCGCAATTACTGACATCTACGGAATCGGCCGACCAATGGCTGCAAAAATTTTACAAGAGTTAGGAATCGATCCTCAAATTGCAACCCGAGAACTTACAGAAAAAGAAGAGCATGCACTTCGAGATTACATCGAGAAAAACATGAAAGTGGAAGGGGAGCTTCGCCGAGAAGTTTCCATGAACATCAAGCGCCATAAAGACATCGGATCCTATCGAGGAATTCGACATGCAAAACGACTTCCAGTACGAGGACAACGAACAAAGACGAATTCTCGAACAGTTCGAGGAAACGTTCGAAAGACTGCCGGAAGCGGTAGAAAGTCTAGCAACGAAAAGACATAAACCACTCCTATGCCAAAACCAGCAACAAAGCAAAAAGACACCAAGAAGAAATCTAAAGCAAAACGCAAGGTAAAATCCGGCGTAGTGCATATTAAAGCAACTTTCAATAACACTCTTATTACCATTACCGATCCTCAGGGAAATGTTGTTGCATCCTCAAGCTCCGGACGCGTAGGATTTTCCGGAACACGAAAATCCACTCCATATGCTGCTACTCAAGCAGTAACCAGCTTAATGGAACAAGCGAAGCAATTCGGATTAGAAGAAGCAAGCATTATCGTTAAAGGAGTAGGAAGCGCGCGAGATGCCGCAATCCGCGGCGTAAGCTCAGCAGGCGTAAATATCACGTCTATCCGAGACGTAACCCCGATCCCTCATAACGGAGTTAGAGCTCCTCGTCGTCGAAGAATTTAATATTACTTATATGTCACCAGAACCAACAACAACTCCAGCACCAGTTGCTACATCTGCGCCAGCAGATGCTCGAGCAGCAGATCCGCGCCAGCAGAATCGCGGACAAGGCGGACAACGCCAGCAAGGACGACGCCCAAAGCCGAAGAGCCGATACGGGACCCAGCTTTCTGAAAAGCAAAACTTGAAAGATTTGTTCGGCATTCGAGATGGCCAGCTTCGAAAATACTATGCTCAAGCCCTTCGAGTACAAGGTCAAACAGGTCCAATGCTTATTTCCTTGCTAGAACGACGACTGGATAACGCAATTTTCCGATCAGGATTCGCTCAAACTCGTCCGCAAGCTCGCCAAATGGCAACTCACCGCTTGTTCGCAGTGAATGGACGCCCAGTAGACGTTCCATCGTACGAACTACGGGTTGGAGATGTTGTGTCGGTACGAGAAAGCAAGAGAAGCAAATCCTACTTCTCTCAATTCGAGAAACGGATGCAGAACGCGTCGACTCCATCATGGATCCTTATAAATCCGGAAGAGTTCAACTTCAAAATTCAGTCCCTCCCATCTTTTGAAGAAGCGAACATCGGAGTAGATATTCGGGCAGTTCTCGAATTCTTTGCGCACTAATTTAAAATCATTTCATTAATAACTTTATCACTATGTTGCAAGAAATATATTTGCCAGGAGAAGTAGACATCAAGGAAGATGCTGCTAACACGGCTACATTCACTATTAAGCCATACCACCCAGGATACGGGCCAACGGTAGGAAACGCTCTTCGACGAGTGCTCTTATCCTCATTGCCAGGAGCTGCTATCACGCAGATGAAGATCGAAAAAATCGATCATGAATTTTCAGCGCTTCCGGGCGTTCAGGAAGATATCGTTTCTATTATGTTGAATATCAAAGGTATTCGCGTATCTTCAACAAGCAATGATCCGATTGAAATGAAATTGGAGAAAAAAGGATCAGGAGTTGTTACTGCAGGAGACTTTGCAGTTCCACCTGAAGTGAAGATCATCAACCCAGATCACGTGATCGCAACAATCACGGATAAGGACGGATCTCTTGAAATGACATGCACCGTGGAACGAGGACGAGGATACGTACCGAGCGAAACACAAGATCCAAAGCTTCGAACAATCGGAACGATTGCACTTGATGCAACATTTACTCCGGTTGAACGCGTAAGCTTCTCCGTTGAAAACGTTCGAGTAGGACAGGCAACTGACTACCACAGCCTTATTATGCAGATTGCAACAAACGGAAGCATCACTCCAAAGGATGCATTGCAACAAGCATCTTCTATCCTTCGCGATCACTTCGCACAGCTTGCAGGAGATTTTTCAGAACTTCTTACAGCAAATCGACCAGTAGCAGTTATCGAAGAAGAAGTGGTTCAAGAACCGTTGATGCCAGAAAATACGCTCAACCTTCTCCAGCTTCCATCTCGCGTGCACAATGCGCTCGAACGCGTTGGGATTACTACTGTCGAACAAGTACTCGACCTATCAGACGAACAAATCAGCGATATCCCGGGATTAGGGGCAAAAGCAGTTCAAGACGTTGCAGATGCTCGTGATGAATTTGCAAAAAAGTCAAAAGGAGAACAAGATACAGCATCAGAAGAAGAAGTTGAAACTAAATAACATCCCATGCGAAAGAAGGTCAACAACAGAATATTAGGCCGATCCGCTGACGAGCGGCTGCATTTGATGCGTCTTTTGACAAGCTCGCTCTTGGAGCACGGCGCTATCACGACGACTGAAGCTAAGGCAAAAGAACTTCGCCGACACTTTGAACCGATTGTGACTCGCGCAAAAGAGGAACTTACTCTTGCAAACCGACGTATTCTTATTTCCAAGCTGGAACATAAAGAAGATTTGCAAAGAATATTAGATGTTGCAAAAAAGAACGAAAAGCGCCCAGGCGGGTACCTTCGAATTACTAAACTTCCTGTGACGCGTTCCGATGCTGCGCACATGGCTCATATTGAAATCCTATGAAAACAGAACCTGTAAAAGCACAATGGCACGTACTCGACGCGAAAAGCACAACGCTTGGCCGTCTTGCAACGCAAATTGCAACTATTTTACTTGGCAAGCATTTAACCGGATCAGCTCAGCACACTGTTGCGCCTGATCATGTTATCGTTATCAATTCCGACTCACTCGTGGTAACTGGAAAGAAGCGCGATCAAAAAATGTACCGACGATACACCGGGTACCCGGGAGGGTTGCGAGAGCGAACTCTTGAAGAGCAAATGGGGAGAGATTCTTCATTCGTTATTCGAGAAGCAGTTTCCGGAATGTTGCCAAAGAACAATCTTCGAAACGATCGCTTAGCTCAATTACACATTTATCCTACTGAGACGCATCCGCATATGCCTCAAACTAATACAAAAGCAGTATGACTACAAAGCTTAATCACGGACTAGGACGACGAAAAACTGCAGTTGCAAAAGTATTGCTCGTTGCAGAAAAGGAAGTAAAAACGATCAACGATATTCCGTTTGAACAATACCTTTCTACAGAAGCATTACAGAACACTGCACTTCGAGCGCTCAAGCTTACGAGCCAAGATTCCGAATACGGACTTCGAGTAAAAGTTGCCGGAAGCGGAAAGAACGCCCAGGCAGAAGCTATTTCTCTTGGAATCGCCCGCGCACTTGTCACGATCGATGAAGGATTCCGAAAGCAATTAAAGCAAGCAGGATTACTTTCTCGAGACTCTCGAGCAAAGGAACGAAAAAAGCCCGGACTCAAAGGAGCTCGTCGAGCACCTCAGTTCTCAAAGCGATAAAAGAGAAAGAACTAAACAAGACCGCCGAAAGGCGGTTTTGTGGCGTAAAAGTGGGGTATATTAGCAGCTTTAATCGCACCTATTGACTTTTATCATAATTAGTGCTATATTTACATGTTGGTGATTTTGGGTATTTTTCAGACACTCTAGCACATTTCAAAGGAAATACAGATGAATACAATTCGTCCTCTTGGCTTTTGGGGCAAACTTGCGGACATCATGATGATGCCCTTGATGTATCTGCTATCAGGTTGCTTGGAACGTCCGCAACAGACTCACTTCTGGAACAACCAGAAGCTCGTGCGCGCAGATGCCGTCACCCTGAATCCACTCCTTGCCGTTCGTTGCATCGGCGACCCGAATGCAGCCAATCGAACTTTGCTCGGTATACCAATTTTCCATATGCCAATTCTTGGTGGTTGGAAAAAGTATACAGTACTCGAGCCAGTCTCTTTAAAAGAGCCTTGGCATGTCGGTTGGATTGCAGGCGACGTGGTCGGCGTTTCTCGAATCATCATTCGCGGAAAAGTGCGAATGTTGATTGGCCCCGGAGAAGTGGAGTTTTTCGGGATAACACCAATTGGAGAACAACTGGCAATCTGCCAGTGTGGCGAGGGCTACATTGGTGATAATGGCCCATATAGCAAGGTGCCGTTATTGTAATTCGTTTCAGTTAGATCTGTCCTCACTTTGCTCAGAAAGGCAAAACATGAGACGAGAGCAATTTGCTCAACGAATCCGCTGGTCCTGGATAATCTGGACCGCTGGAATCGTAAATGTGGGAGCAATGCTCCCGCAGCTGTACCGAGTCATCACGACTCAACGCACCGAGGGCCTGGCGCTTGAAATGTTCTGGATTTACTTCGGTATCCAGATAGCGTTTTCGCTGGAAGGGTTCTTCAGCAGAAACAAGATGCTCATGGTTTGCATGGCCTTGAGCGCAATCGTCAACGCGCTAACGATTGGGTGTGTACTGTACCTCAGGTACGTGACATAATTCTTCGAACCAGAGTAGCAGCTCAAAAGACCGCGTAATTTCAACACAATGTTGTAAATTGCCGGTCTTCTTTTTTTAAACAGACGTGTATACTAATTTTATGAAATTATCGCTTAAAACAACCTCTTTTGTAGTTGCGTG
>CAYVFG010000009.1:0-37704 GCA_964450915.1 uncultured Candidatus Saccharibacteria bacterium
AACCTTCTGAGCATGTACCGTAACAACGTCCCCTTCGCGACTCATGAGAACCCCTAATGAAGCGTAAATATCCGCGACGCGATCAATATCCGATATCTTTGGCATATTGCGCAATACAACCTTCTCGTCTGTTAGCAGCGTTGCCGCAAGGAGTGGCAAAGAAGCGTTTTTCGACCCATACACCTCAATTTCTCCAAATAGTTTTGCGGGCCCTTCTATCTTTACAATCATAGGTAGAGAATACATACTATGGAGCAAAGTTTCAATAAGCTTTTTATAGTATGCATGTGAATATCAGGAGACTACTTTCAATCGTGGCTTTTATAGCTTTTATCGCTATAGCGCCGGTAATTATTTTATACGCCATTGGGTATCGATCCATCAGCACATCCTTGCCCGAACCTGTAGGAGTTGCGATTATTAATGCATTGCCAAAAAAAGCAATCGTATCTATCAACGGAACAACATACGGGACAGTACCTCGATCTGTGCCGAATCTCGTCCCCGGAATTGTTTCGGTACAAGTAGCAAAAGACGGATATCAACCGTGGCAAAAAAAACTGGAAATAAAACCAATGCAAGCGACCGATGCGCGCAATATCAAACTCATCCCGAATACGCAAGACACGGATGAACTTTCATCTGAAGCAGCAATATTTTCAATATCTCCGGATGCATCAATTATTGCGATTGCAAATGCAAAAAACGAAATATTCTTCATCGATCAAAATGGGAAATTTAAAACAAACAGCATCGCATTCAAGTCTCCAATTACAGAAATGATATGGTCCAATGATTCCAGCCGCGTCCTTGTCGAGACAAAGAAGTCCGGATTCGCTATTCTGAATTTTTCAAATCAAACAATAACAAAGAGTGCGTTTATACTTCCTGCAACAGATACGCACCCGCAGTGGGACCCAGCAGACAATCAATCCATCCTAGCGCTCACAAATAATCGTGAACTGGTGCGCTACAACACGATTACCTCAGTAAGCAGTATCCTAGATTCAAACTGCAATACCTACACGTTCTCCAATAACCAGCTCATATATCAACGAGTCGATAATACGCTTGTTAAAGGATCATTCTCTCAAGATCTTAATCAACGAGCGCTATCAATATCAGCATCAGCAAACGGCGACCTTGCCATACTATTGGAATCAGGGGAATTGCTTATCGCGGACACTCGCAATGCAATCAATTCCATAGCTGGGCATATACTATCCGCCTCATGGTCGCCGGACGGTTCCTTGCTGCTATTGCAATCTTCGCCAAGCGAATTAGATATATATAACTTCAGCAACGAACGAATGAGAACGCTTCCGACTCATGAATCTCACGTGCTTGTGCGTTTGGCAACACCTATCTTAAACCCGTCGTGGTTCCCCGATAATGCGCACATTTTATACCAAACAGGATCCAGCCTCATGCTATCCGAAGTAGATCCTCGAGATTACGTTATCTCAACAAAAATTGCGGATCTTCCGGAACAGGCGCAAAACAATATATGGATTGCAAAAGATATGAATTCGCTGATTCACATAGCTCAAGTAAAAAATGCCACGAACCTGATTCGAACCTGGCTCGTAACAAAAGACGATAGATAAAAAAATACCGGCAGCTACAATGCGTAGACTACCGGCAAATGTTCTCCAGAAAAATGTTCAAACCTATGCCACCTTTTGCTCAGGTGCAGACTCAACCCCTCCCTGGCCGAGCTCGCTGCGATACACTGGGATCTCCCTCGGCGCTTCGATTCCCAGGCGAACCTTGCCGCCCCGAATCTCCAGCACAGTGACAGTAATAATTCCGCCATCGATCACAATTTGCTGCTTCAATCCGCGAGTTAACACCAACATTTCAATGCCTCCGTGCAAAGGGCAAAACACAAGACGAATACCGCTTACTCGTCTTGAATCCTTATAGCAAGCCTTTTGACAAAAGTCAACCCCTACCAGTACTGCTCCTTATGTTCTTTATAATACGCTACCATGCGGGCAATACCCTCCTTGAGCCCCACAGATGGCTTCCAGTGCGTTATTTGCTCTATCTTGGTAGTATCTGCAACGTAATTGCCCGTTTCGTTTTTTTCATAGTTTTCTGGCCATGGAATATATTTCTTCACCCCACTACCCACCTCTTGAAGTATCGCATCGACCATTCCTTCGAAGGTCATGCGTTCCTGTGTGCCGATGTTGTAGACTTCTCCGGCAACGCCATACTTCGTAAGCTCAATAAAGGCATCCACAATGTCATCAATATACAGATAATCACGCTCTTGGCTTCCGTCCCCGAAAATAGTAATTTCCTTCCCTTCCATTGCTTGCCGAACGAACCATCCTACGATGGAGTATTTATTATGTTTCATCTGCTGCCCTGGACCATAGGGGTTAGGGATACGAACAGAAACCGTATCCATGCCAAACGTATGCGTATAATACTTATAATATTTTTCTGCAAGCAGTTTATGAATGCCATACAAAGAAAGCGGTTCCGTAGGATGCGTTTCTGCAACAGGAGTTGTAAGAATCTTTCCATACACCATGCGAGAAGATGAAAATAAAATTCGAGCATGAGGAGCGTGGACTCGAGCAGATTCTAGCACCGTGAGATGCCCCTTTCCATTAAAGTCCAAATCGGTAAATGGATCATCTTTTGAATCAATATAGCTAATCTGCGCTGCAAAATTATAAATAATGTCTTTGCCAGACACGACTGTGTCCATTAATTCTTTGTTGCGAATATCTCCTTCAATAAACTCTATCTTATCTTTGATAGTTTTAAGATTAAAAGCATTTCCTCCATACAGCGGAAACATGGCATCCAGAATAGTCACCTGAGCACCTAGCACCACAAGCTTCTTCGCCAACGAACTGCCCAAGAACCCTGCACCGCCGGTAATTAAAACTTTCTTATTTTTAAAATAATTATCGTTTTCCATACTGCATAATTAATTCATTGTACTTGCCCATAATATTTTTCCAATCATATTCGAGCGCATACTGCCTACTCTTTGCACCCATCATAGCTCGCAATTGGGCGTCATTTATCAGCTTTGCTAACTTCATCGCCAAATCATCAATATCGTCGCCTGTAATCAAAAAGCCGTTTTCCCCTTCATGTACAATTTCATTGTTTCCGCCAACATTACTTGCAAGCACGGGCAACCCACAGCCCATAGCCTCAAGAATTACAGATGGCATACCCTCTGATAATGACGTGAGTACAAAGATATCCGCATATTGATACGATTTTTCTAGTTGATCATACGGAACCATGCCAACATATCGAATTAAGTCGCTCACTTGCAGCTTCTCGCCTAGCTCATCGAGCTCTTCTCGATATTTTCCCGTTCCAACCACCTCAACCTCAAACGGAATATGCACAAGCTCGCGAACTTTTGGCAATGCGCGCACAACCCGATCGAACCCCTTGCGAGGTATCAATCTTCCAATAAATAAAATCTTCACCTTTGGATTTGCGGGGCGATCAATAGGAATAAAGCGTTCCGTCTCTACCCCATTTGGAATATACAAAAACTCAGATTCGGCATCCGCCTGCTTTGCAAGTACTTGCAAATCCTTGGAGCAAACAGATCTAAAAGAAGCCTTTTTCCAAATTGCTTTTAATAGCGGCGTAATAATTGGGTAAATGCGAGTAAACCTGGATGGGTTCGCATTCGGAATATCCGACCCGCCGAAATACACTCCGTACGGAATTCCTCGCAAATAAGATAGCACCCACGCAACCCAGCCTGCAGGCACCGCAAAAAATGCGAACACGAAATCGACCCTGTACTTCATGGTAAAAAACAAGCTATAGACTAGCGCGCTTATTCCAAACGACACAAGCTCGATCATTGAACTATAGTCCTTATACTTTCGAAGCGCCGGGATGCGAACAACAGTTGCTCCGTCAATAACTTCCCTATGAGGCAAATCCTTATACCGAGAGGTGATAAGCGTCACCGTATGCCCGTCTGCAACAAGATGCTTAATAGCATACTTCGTAACCGTAGAACCCCCTCCGCCAATCGGCGGGAATTCATTGTTAATAAAAAGCAGGTTCATTCCTTACAACCCTTTAGTGCTTTCAACTGAGTACGGTTTCTTTTCAGCGTAGTATGTATGCGCAACGATATCGGCAAGCACCCCGGAGAGTAAAAATTGAAATCCGAGCAGTACGAGCAGCACTGCAAGCAGAGGAGTGGATCGCCCGTTTAAACTGATTAATTGCAGTACCCACAGCACGCCGAGCGTTCCGCCGAGCAAAAATCCTGCACCGATAAATACGACGCCGATACTTCCAAAGAAATGCATCGGCCGAGCAGAATATTGAATCCAAAATTTTACGATAAGCAAATCCAAAAAACCTTTCAATTTCTTTCTGATATTATATTTCGTTGTTCCGTACTTGCGGGCATGATGACGCACAACCATCTCGCCAACTCTGAACCCCTTCCAGGCAAGAAGCGCTGTGATGTATCGATGCATCTCTCCATACAATTCCAAATCTACAAGAGCTTCTTTTTTATATACCTTCAAAGAGCATCCTTGATCATGAATTTTTTCTCCGGTAACCTTTCTGCGAACCCAGTTTCCGATAACGCTTCCGACCTTGAGCGCACTTTTATCCTTTCTATCTTTTCTCCATCCCGATATAACGTCATATTTTTCATCATGTAATTTTTTGACCATCGCGGGAATATCTTCCGGGTCATTTTGCAAATCAGCGTCCATAACGACTACGATATCGCCCGTTGCAGCAGAGAACCCCGCAGACCAGCCGGCAGTCTGCCCGAAACTTCTTCGGAGTTTGATAATTTTTACATGCGAATCAGTATCAGCAATAGCAGAAATAACGCCATACGTATTATCAGTGCTTCCGTCATCGACAACAATCAGCTCCCATGTTCCGCCCATGCCATCGAATACCTTTTTCGTAGCCTCGTAGAGGGGCTTCATTGACTGTTCTTCGTTATGTGCCGGTACTACAATGCTGTAATCCATAGTTCGCAATTTACGCTATAATGCACACTTTGCCAACTATTCATTGGCAATTTCCAGCAAATACGCTCCATACCCGCTTTTCAGCAAGCCCTGAGCTATTTCTTCTAACTGCTCTTTCGTAATATATCCCATTCGGTACGCTACTTCTTCAATGCACCCTATCTTCAGCCCCTGCCGCTGTTCTACGATTTGAACAAAATTGCCTGCCTGCAATAACGATTGATGCGTTCCAGTATCCAGCCATGCCGTACCGCGACTAAGCACGGACACGTTCAACTTCCCCTGCTTTAAATATTCCAAGTTAACGTCAGTGATCTCATATTCACCACGGGCGGATGGCTGAAGGTTTTCCGCAATCCCGACAACAGTATTGTCGTAAAAATATACTCCGGGAACTGCGTAATGCGATTGCGGATGCTCCGGTTTTTCTTCAATGCTGATTGCTTTGCCAGCATCATCAAACGAAACAACGCCATACCGCTCAGGATCGGATACATGATACGCAAAAATTCTTCCGCCGCCGTTTCCTTCTACTTCTTTTTTTGCATCTTGCAATACTTCCTGAAAATTACTTCCATAAAAAATATTATCTCCGAGTATCAATGCGACATTATCAGTACCTATAAAGTCCTTGCCCAATACGAATGCTTGAGCTAATCCGTTCGGTTTTTCTTGAACAACATACGAAAACTTCATGCCGATCTGCGAACCATCCCCGAGCAAGTTCTCGAACATGGGCATATCATGAGGAGTGGAAATAATAAGAACCTCCTGTATTCCAGCCAACATGAGTGCAGAAAGCGGGTAATACACCATCGGCTTGTCGTACACCGGCATCAACTGCTTGCTTATTGCTTTTGTGAGCGGATACAAACGCGTACCTGATCCGCCTGCGAGAATTATCCCCTTCATACCAGCTGTCGATACATGTGCGCGAGAGCGATCATTGTAGTGGGAACTGTCCACAGCAGTCCGATTCCCAATAGAATCGCACCCGCAATATTAATAAGGCCGAGCACAATTGCAAATCCGAACAGCTGCCATCGGTATCCCTTGGTAATTTCAGCGCTTTTCTTTAACGCTTCGACAGGCTGCAATCCTTTATCGATTATAAGATACGTATAAAACATCCACGCAATACCGATCATAATTCCGGGAACAATAAGCAATATCGATCCCAAGGCGACGCTTACTCCGAACAAAATACTTGCGATAAGGTATGGCCAAAAAATAGTATTAACAGACCACATATCGTCATATTTCAACTCTTTTTTATCTACCGCCTTCAAGCTTATTTTCATTATTCCTAAACGTATATACGCACCTATCAATCCGCCCAGAATACCACCGATTAATCCCATACCAGCTGCGCTTGTATGATGGTAATCATTGCCAAAAGATCCGCCCAGCATTCTCGGGATCAGGCTGCCGCCGATAAAAAGAATCGCCATGATTCCTAAAAAGAATAAGAAATTGCTCGTAGTAGTTTTCCATCCGTATGCTATTGCCTCCTTTGGTTGTAGTGTTTTCATACAAACACTATATCACTTAGGCCCCAATATGCCTATGGGGAGCCAAATAATCCTGAATATACTCGGCGATAGCATCTTCTAGAGCATAATTTTCTGATATGTCAAATCCCGTACTGGCAAGCTTGCTCGTATCTGCTTGGGTGAAATATTGATACTGATGCTTGATATGCTCCGGCATATCTATAAATTCAATCTTTTCAGGCATATTGCTTGCAGCAAACATCGCCTTTGCGACATCGACCCACGAACGTGCTTTTCCAGTTCCTACATTGAATACTCCACCGATTTCTTTATGATCCAAGAAAAACAACACCGCGCGTACGGCATCTTTCACATAGATAAAGTCTCGCTTCTGCTCGCCATCGCCATACTTCTCTTCATACGACTTAAATAACGTCATCTCTTTTCCGGATGCGACATCCGGGTACTTTTTTGCAACCACGCTCATCATTTCTTCTTTATGCCATTCATTCGGCCCGAATACGTTGAAAAACCGCAGACCAACGGCTTCATTCAAAAATCTGCCGTCGCGCGCCCAAATGTCTACCAATAATTTCGACTTGCCATATAAGTTAAGCGGTACCAACTTATCAAATAATTTTTCATCGTCATCGTATCCATTCTCGCCATTTCCATACGTTGCTGCGCTGGATGCATAAATACATCGAACATTGTGCGATTGGCACCACCGAATAATATCTTTAGTATATTCTACGTTGTTATCCTCCAGATATTCCCAATTCGTTTCCGTAGTCGAACTGCACGCACCCATATGGATAATCGCCTCAATATTTTGACTATCAAACTCTCCTGCCAGCAATTGTTCTCGAAAATCTGCAATACCGATCATTTGATCGTACTGCAAATGCGCAATATTATCCTCTTTCTCATCGTGATCAACATCATCAACAATAATAACATCTTCGCGCCCACGCGCATTTAATTCCGCAACAATTGCGCTTCCGATAAACCCAGCCCCGCCAGTGACAATGATCATAGCGCTTTTATTTTTTCAATTATTTCAGATGTAGATAAGTTTGGCCTGCGCTTTACGGTATACGAATCAATTCCTAATTCCTGCATTACTGGATACTCGATCCACGATTCAGCTTGACCATGATCGTCTCCGTTTACATGCACATTCGGCTTGATTGATGGCAAGAATGATCCGTGCGGCTCCTCGTCGTACCCGCCTGGCATAATAACTACATAGTCTACGCAAGCAAGCGCAGCGAGTAGCGCAGCACGCTGCTCTTGCGGAATAATAGGGCGCTCAGGCCCTTTTTTGTCATGAACGGATTTGTCCGTGTTAATGCCTACAAACAATACATCACCCTGCTGCTTTGCTTCTTCCAAAAAGTCCAAATGCCCAGCCTGGAGCAAGTCAAACACGCCGTTTACCGTTACGAGCTTCTTACCTTCTGCCCGCAATTCATCAGCCTTTTGCTTCGCCTGTTCAATCGTCAGTATTTTGTCGTATCTCCATAAGTGTTCGGTCATAGGATAAGTATGACACAGGAGAACAGGTATTGAAAAGCTACTCTTTTACTATCAAATCAGCAGCTTCTTTGAGTGAATCAACAATCAAGTCAGGCTCGGCAGATAACTTTCCTTCTTCCCAGTACTGGCTTCGGATAATTGCCGTGTGCGTTCCTGCATTTTTCCCGAACAGTAAATCAGCTTCTTTATCGCCCACAATCCAGCTATTTGTATAATCAATCTCTCCAATTTTCGCCTCAATTTGCTTAGCCATCCCGATCCTCGGTTTTCTGCAATCGCAATCGCTTTGTCCGCGATCGTGCGGGCAATATGCGATCATAGCAATTTCAACTCCATGTGCCGTAAATTCAGCCATCATATAATCATGCAGTGTATGCATTTGCTCAACAGTATACTTTCCCTGCGCAATCCCTGACTGATTCGTAACTATTGCAAGTGTATACCCAGCGCCTTGCAGTAACTTACATGCGTCAATTGCGCCATCAATCCACTCCCATTGGTCAGCTTCGTTCACATATCCATGATCGACGTTGAGCGTTCCATCGCGATCTAAAAAAATAACTTTTTTACTCATGATGATCTTCTATCGTATGCAACAATTCTTCAACCGTGATACCTACTGCGCCGGTCTTCTTTGCAACTGTAGCACCTGCGGCATTGCCTAATTCTGCAGCCTCTACACTTGTTGCTCCAGCAAGCTTTGCAAGCAAGATAGTAACGGCAGCCGTGTCCCCGCATCCGGACGTATCAACCACTTCGTTATGAGAAATATAATTCGATGGAACGTACACGCCAACCTGCCCCTTTTCTTTTACGTACATTCCTTCTGCGCTGAGCGTAAGATATGCGTTCGTATCAAATGATTCTGAAACCATTTCCGCAAGCTCGTGCGCCTTTTTCCCGCCGTTATCGTGCATGTTGATTCCCAAGTATTCGTGAGCTTCTTTTTTATTCGGAGACATGTATGTTGCTCCTGTAAAGTAGCCCACTCGAGAAGGCTTCACATCGACCATAAGCGGAATATTTTTTTCTTTCATTATGCGTAGCAGGCTTTCCGCAACTTTTTGCGTCACTGCGCCTTTTGCATAATCAGAAACGATGATGCCGTCGATCATGTCTGCATGCTTTGCAATCGCTTCTACTACTTGCTGTTCAACAGAAGGACTTGCTTCAAGAATCTCTTCATGATCCACACGAAGCAGTTGCTGGCTCCCCACTATGTATCGCTTTTTAACAATAGTGGGCATCCTGCTGTCGCTAATAAATTCTGGTTCGTATCCTTCTTTTTGAGCAGTTTCTTTTAAAGAATTCCCAACGTCGTCATTTCCTACAATGCCGACACACACGACGCTGGCACCGAGCATTGCTGCATTTTTTGCCGTATTCCCGGCGCCTCCAGTAGCATTTTCTTCCTTCTTTGCATGCAAAATAGGTACCGGAGCCTCGGGGTTCAATCGCTCCACTACCCCGAATACGTATCGATCTAGAAAAACATCTCCAACAACCAGCAATTTTTTTCCTTTAAATTGCGACGTTATCTGCGTTGCTTTGTCTAGCTGAATGCTCATACCGGTTTTCTTGGTTCTTCTTCAAATGTTTCGCAAATCATATGAATTGCATGCAAATGCAATTCCTGCATCCGCTCTGTTGCATATTTTGTATCCGAAACTTTTGGAGAGGGCGTCATAATTGCGATATCTGCGATATCTTTTAGCTTTCCTTGCGTTCCCGTAAGAGCAATGACTGTCATGCCGTTCACACGGGCAGCTTCTGCCGCCTTTAAAATATTTTCTGAATTGCCCGATGTTGAAAGCCCGACGAACACATCCCCTTCTTTGCCAAGAGCTTCGATTTGGCGAGAATATATTTGATCGAATCCGAAATCGTTCGCAATACATGTAATCGCATTACTGTCCGCAGTAAGGGAGATTGCGGGATACGGCCTACGATCCGTTCTGTACCGGCCGATAAATTCTTCGGCAAAATGCTGGGCCTCCGAAGCGCTTCCACCGTTCCCAGCCACGTATACCGTTCCGCCTTTAGAAAACGATTCGTGCAAGTGCTCCGCAGCATGCGACACCTGCTCATGGAATTTGTCTAAGTCTCCTAATAAATCTCTCAATTCTTTCGTATGCGCCTCGAATAGTTTTTTATACATCATTCTTTTAGTATGTCCCTTTTTTCAGCTTTTTCAAGACAGATACTCCCGGAGAGCATCTTTCCAGTCTCGGAATTCCGGACCTTTCGTATGTTTTAGAATGCTGTATTGCGGACGTTTTGCAGGACGAGGAAAGTCGGCAGACGAAACAGGTTTTACATCAACCTTCATTCCGGGAACAAGCGTAAAAATCATTTCCGCAAATTCAAACCACGATGCGCTTCCTGTATTTACCCCATGATAAATTCCAAACGGCTCTTGATTTTCTAATAATGCTCGCACAAACTGAGCCACATCTTTTGTGAATGTCGGACTTCCGAATTGATCATTTACCACATCCAAGTGTTTTTTTGTTTTTCCAAGCTCAATCATCGTATCCACAAAGTTTTTTCCATTCGGACCATACAGCCACGCTGTACGGACCAAATAAAAATTACATCCGCTTTCAACTAAGGCCCTCTCTCCTGCCAATTTTGACTGCCCATACACATTCACTGCCGGGCCAGGGGAATCTGCTTCGCTATACCCATCTTGCTTATCGCCAGGAAATACATAGTCCGTACTGAAATGAACGAGCACAGCTTCAACCATGCTTGCAACATCAGCCAGATTTTTCACCCCTGTTTCATTCACTAAAAATGCGTCGTCCTTATGCTCTTCTGCGCCATCTACATTTGTATACGCCGCCGCATTTATAATGAAGTCTGGCTGCAATGGCATAAGCACATCGCGAACGCTTTGAGCATTGGTAATATCAATCTCTTGCCTGTCTAACAATGTTGGTTTCGCATCTGCAAACACAGAAGCAAGCATGCTCCCCAGCATGCCCTTTGCACCGATAATCACAATATTCATGCTTCTATAATACCACGAACAAAAGAAGAAAAAAGGGATAAAAAAACCGCTTGTCGAACATACTTGTTCAACAAGCGGAATGCATGCATCGATGCGACTATCTTTGCACGGGCGACATCGCAAGTGCAATGTCATGAATGAACCACATGGTTGCGAGAACAACCTTGCCGTCGACTGGAACGAACTGGTGCGTCTCCCACCCCATCAGATGATCTGGATTATTCTGCCGACTAACCCATTTGGGAAATTCCTTCAAAGAAACGCTTCCCCATCGACTGGCCCCCTCGACCAACCTGGTTGGGTTACCGGTAACGAGCGCAAAATCGATGTGCTGCACTTCATCGTAGCATCCCGACGAGAACTGCATCCAAGACGGGAATGGATCATACACGCACAACGTTGTAAGATCCGCCTCTTCATCAAATTCGCGCACAGCCACCTCAAGCCGCGTTTCACCGATCTTCGCCGTACCGCCCGGAGCATCGCACTCAAGGCCAGTAAGGAGGTTTCCGTATCGAGGCATTACGACGTAGAGCAACTCGAATTCCGTATCATACAACTTCAAAGCTCGAAGGGCCGACAGATAATCACTGAACTCCGGTCGATCTCCGACGCCAACACGACTTTGCGCCTCGTGCAGGACCTTGGGCATCTGCGCAGAATCTTTCAACTTCATTCGAATCGGGATCCGAGTTGCGGCGTTTTGCATCCCCTTTCCTCGAGTAACGAATCCATACTTTTTTCCGTCATGAGGAGCAGTGCCCTCGACGAGAAAGTAATATCCGTCCCCGATCGAATAAGCATGCTGCAGCAAACCTGAATCAAATTCTTTTGGCACGATTAAGGCCTTTCAAAACAGGGTGAGTAAAAAACCTATTCCACATACCGCATTCGCTGTCGCCGAGCTTGTAACCACCGCTGCTCATCAATGCGCCGTCTGCGCTGAAAGCGGTGAAATTCATCCGAAGATGGTCGCATTCGACTCTCAAAGTCAGACTTGTAGATTCCCTCATATTCATCACCAGACTCATCATGAAGGAATTCCAAAGCAACCTGCAAAAGAGAGCAGAATTCGCGCGATCCATTTACGATATCAAGTGCGCGCAGAAGAACGCGATCATTGCTGTAAAACAAGATTGCACCCCTTTCGTTATATTTAGGAGAGATCAGCCAAAAACAGCCAGATCAATATTATAGCACTATTGTATTATCCTGTCAATCTATTCTATCTCGCTCAGCGCCGGGTATTGCGCATCTCTGTCCGCAATAATCGGATTGGCAATCGGCCACATAATATTCAGTGAAGGATCATCCCATCGAAGGCCGCGCTCATGTTCCGGAGAATATTCAGCAGTGCAGTTGTACACGAGTTTCGTATTATCTTCTAACGCAAGAAACCCATGGGCGAATCCTTCCGGAATGTAAATCATATTTTTCTGACTGGCTGTAAGCGTTACGCTGATCCATTTTCCGAATGTAGGGGAATCTTTTCGAATATCAACAGCAACGTCAAAGCCGGAACCGGAGACCACCTGTAAAAGCTTAGCTTGAGATGCAGGCTCAGTCTGATAATGCATCCCGCGAAGCACGCCTTTTTTGCTAGTGGAAACATTTGTTTGCACAAAATGCTTCTTGATGCCGGCGCTCAAAAAATCAGAGTGCTTGTATACTTCGCTAAAATCACCTCGATTATCGGGAAAAGTTTTTGGCTGAATTATAAGTACCCCGTCGAGAGTAGTTTTAATAAATTCAAATGGCATAATCCTTATAGCCTACCGTTATTCGGACTGCTGTTCAACCAATAAATCATCAACCCATTTTTGCGCATCTTCGGGAGATAAAATAGGCTGCTCTGGGTCGTTTTCCGGTTTTTGATCTTCACTCATACGCTTATACTATACCTATCGCTTTAAAATCTGAATATACGCTTCTGGCGGCAAATCAATAGAACCTGTTTTGGAAAGCTTTTTCTTCCCCTTTTTCTGCTTATCGAGCAATTTACGCTTACGGGTTACGTCTCCTCCGTACAGCTTCGCCGTTACGTCTTTGCGCATCGCAGTTACCGTTTCTCGAGCAACGAACTTTCCGCCAACGGCAGCCTGAATCGGCACTGCGAATAGCTGCTGAGGAACCAAGTCTTTTAATTTTGCTACCATGCTTCGCCCGATCGCCTCAGCCTTGTGGCGCGGAATGATGACAGACAATGCTTCGGCTGGCTCATGATTTAAAAGAATGGAAAGCTTTACCACATCAGCCGGGCGCCAGTCGAGTACATCATAGCTAAGCGATCCGTATCCACTCGTCACAGATTTTAATTGATCGTACAAATCAACAACGAGCTCTCGCAAAGGCAATTCGTATTTAAGCAGCATGCGATCCGTTCCTAAATATTCCTGTCCCATTAAAATACCTTCGTGCTGCTGCATAACTTCGAACACAGCTCCAAGATATGTTGCTGGAAGAAGAATATCCGCTTTGCTCCATTGCTCTTCCGTACTTTCGACAAAGCTCGGATCGGGAAATGCGTCAGGAGTGTGCACGTCAAGCGCCTGCCCGCTTGTTAACTTTACGTGATACAGCACGCTTGGAGTCGTAACCACCATTTGCAAACCGAATTCTCTTCGAAGTCGTTCCTGAATAATTTCCAAGTGCAGCATTCCTAAAAATCCGCATCGGAAGCCCTGCCCCAACGCATGACTTCTTTCCATATGAACAGAAATACTCGCATCGTTTAATTCCAACTTCGACATCGCTTCGCGCAGTACATGAAACTGGCTGCCATCAACAGGATACAGACCCGCGAACACTTTTGGCTGCGGAATCGCATACCCAGGAAGAGGCTTCACTAAATGTTTCTGTTCCGTTTTCGTCATCGTATCGCCCACGCGCGCTTGGCGAATATCTTTTAATCCTGTTGCAATATACCCGATCTCGCCTGCAGACAATGATTTAGTGGAAGTAAATTGAGGCTTGAATACTCCAACTTCAACAACCCGATCATCAACATCCGTTCCTAAAAAGGTAATCGATTCCCCTTGCTTGATTTCTCCTTCAACAATGCGAACATATGCAACAACGCCTTTGTAATCATCGTAGACAGAATCGAAAATGAGCGCGCGCAAATTCTTGTCTTTTATTTCCGTCTTTGCAGGAGGAACCTTCTCGCATACTCGATCAAGCAATTCGATCACTCCTTTTCCCGTCTTCGCAGAAATATGCAAAATGTCTTTCGGATCAACCCCGAGCAAATTAACAATTTCTTTTGTAACCCCCTCCACATCCGCAGCAGGCAAATCGATTTTATTAATTACAGGAATAATTTCTAAATTTTGCTCAAGGGCAAAATACACGTTCGACACGGTCTGCGCCTGCACGCCTTGCGTTGCATCAACTAATAAAATAGCACCTTCAACCGCCTTCAAACTTCGCGATACTTCATACTGAAAATCCACATGGCCGGGAGTGTCGATTAAATTTAAAATATGATTCTTATATTCCATGCGCACCGGCTGGAGCTTGATCGTAATTCCTTTTTCGCGCTCCAACTCCATAGAGTCGAGTAGCTGTGCCTGCATGTTTCTCATTTCAACGGTATGCGTCAATTCAAGCATGCGGTCGGCCAGCGTGCTCTTTCCATGATCGATATGCGCAATAATGCAAAAGTTACGTATCTCCATACAATTCACCTAAAATATCATAATATGACGCTCTTGACAAGTGCACTATTTCAAACTATTTTTATGTCATCAGTTTTTCTATTGCCCTTTCCACTTCAACGAGAATTGTGAGGTTGCCATGCCACGCCTTCCAAGTATCTTGGAATTGCCCCGGTTTACTGACGCGGCCCATGGAATTACGTTTTTTTGGCCGTCGGTCGAAAATGGCGGAATCGAAATTCTTCACACAGAAGACACCCCTTCTTCGCCTCGACCACGAATAATGTCCCTCCGCAAACTGCGAATGAAGCCCCGTACGGCCATCCCAGTCCACGTGCATTACAAAGCGGAAAAGATGTACATCGGTCTTTGCCTCGGCACTCCGCTTACTATCGCGGTGTGGGGAGAGGACGGAGTATCAAGGTCGTACAACCTGAATAACCTATCTCAGCGCGTCATTGTTCAACCCGGCCGTCCCCATGCGCTTATTTTCACTGGAGATCACCCAGCAGAATTTCTCGTGATAAAAACTTCACAAGACCCCGAAGATATCCACTGGGAAGAAGACGCCAAGGTACTACTTAAGAACGAACACCTCACGCGTAAGTAGGCACTACCAAACACGCGCAGTCCACGACAGGAAACTGATGTGGGCTTTTTTATTTCAAATAAAAAAGGAGCGTAGCTTCGTGCTAGCTCCTTGTAATCAAATCAGTGGTGGGTGCTTCTTCGTCAATAAGAGCTACTCAATGACGCAGAGTACCCCTGCAGTTCATTCATCACCTGCCCGGCTCTTTACCACAAGACGGACGCCGAAGGTGATTCCTAGGGCAGGAAAAGGGCTCGTACACAACCCTATGTATGGTATGCAGAACATCCTTCATCGGCATACTAATTCCCTCGCATGTTACCCGACTAAGTCGCCTAGGGAGAATCACAAGGAGATTTCACATAGATCTTGTGTGGAATATCCTCATCATCCTGAACTAAAAGTCCAGACATTCGCTCGCCATGTTTCGCCGCTAAGCAATTCATAGCAAGCCGCTCGAATTTCACGAGACCACTGATTTTCTAAAGAGCATATTTACCATACCCCCATCACCGTTCACGCGCAACTATTCAATGAGACCGGAGAATCTTGGCGTATCAGTGCCATTTGGCAACAAAAGTTTTTTGGGAATATAGCGCTTGATGATTTCAAGCTCTTCGCTCTTCAGCAACATGCAAACCAGAATATACGCCAGGATTCCTCCTGCGAATGCTCCAACTAATTGCGTTAAAATTCCCCAAAAACGGGACATATCTACAACGTTTGCGATCGGCGTTTTGAGCAGCTGAGTTGTGATTGCAGCAACGATAGTTGCGATAACCATTTTCCCAATACTTACCAACACCTTCTTGTCATCGAACCCGTCTAGGTGCACATGCAAAATACCAAGCAATACTGCAAGCTGAATAATTGTTGAAACAGAAAACGCAATTGCAAGCCCCTGCACGCCGTACATATGCGCAAAGGGGAACGCGATAATGCTGTTAATGGCAATACTGCCCAAGGAAATAAAGACTGGCATTTTTGTATTTTGCTGCGCATAAAATGCACGCGTCAGCAGAGGGATGGTGGCTTGTGCAAAAATACTTACCACTAAAAATCCGAATGTTTCATACGTCGCCGTTGTATCTGCCCAGTTGAATGCTCCGTGGCCGAACAGCACGCGGATAATTTGCGCGCGGAGCAAATAGAATAGCGCAGACGTAGGAACTACGAAAAACATAATATATCGGAAAGATTTTGTAATCGTATGGCGAAAATCCGCGCGCTTATTTCTCGCAAACTGCTCTGCGAGAGTAGGAAATGCAGCTTGGGCAAACGCAATGCCGAAAATTCCGATGGGAATATACTGAACATTATTCGCTAAGTGGAATGCTGCAATGCTTCCGGAAAGAAGGCCGGACCCAATAATAGTTACGATAAATAAATTCGCCTGCTGGGCTGCCAGCCCGAATACTCTCGGCAGCATCATTTTCCAAATCTGCAGCAAATCCTTAGAAGATGATATTAAAACGGGTTGCCACTTAAACCCAACTTTCAACACGCTCGGCAGCTGCACTCCGGCATGAAGCAATGCTCCGAGCACGACGCCCCAACCCAAACCCGCAACACCAAGATATGGAACAAAATACACGGCGCCTGCGATAATTCCCAAATTATATAAAATAGGAGCGAGCGCATACGCAAAAAACTTTTTATAGGAATTTAAAATTCCGGAAAAGACGAAACTCACGCACAGCAAAATCGGCTGAAGTGCCATAATGCGCGACAGCATGACAGTCATCGCGAGCTTATCCCCGGCAAACCCAGGGGCAATAAGCGGGATAATTTGCGGAGCAAATAGCGCAAAGCACACACTGAATAATCCGATTCCGATTCCCATTAAATGCAAGATGGAAAGAGCAAATCGATGAGCATCCTCCTCCCCCTTTTTGCCTGCCACCATTTTTTCCGTGAACAAGGGAATGAACGCTGCAGACAATGCTCCGATAACAACCAGGTTAAAAATAAGATCGGGAATGCGAAATGCGACCACAAACGAATCGAACGTATCGCCTGCCCCGAACGTAGACGTAAATACCCTATCCCTCACCAGTCCGACAATTCTGCTCAACAACGAAGAAACGCCCAATAAAAGCGCTGCGGATATTATCATTCCATTACTCGAATTCTTGTGAGTTTGAGGCATACACACTATTTTTCAACAACGGCGCCCACTAACGTGTCGCGCGCTTCATCACCACGGTAAACGATAGAGGAGTCTGAATCAAGAGTAATCCCGGAATCTGGCACATGATCAACAATCCTCAGGCCATTCGGGAAGGATACGCTTGCAGATATTGTCGTTCTTTGCTGGCCAGGCTGCTTTACTAATGCAACCGAATACGAAGTGGCAGGGTATAGCAGGCTCGGCATAACAACGGCGTGAGGAATTCTATAATGGTACAACGCAACGGATGTTTGCCCCGGCTTGGTGACTAGCCAATTTGCAAAATATGCATACCCGGATTCGCTCCCGATAGTAGTCCCGTTCACACCCCCATGTTGTTGTTGCTGCCAGTACGCAACATCAGCATCTGGCGTTGTTTGCAGCGTAGCATCGGGCACGAGAGGATGAGGGACATCTTTTTCCGGCGTAAATCCTTGCGCATCAAGGAGTACTGCATTTTTAGGAACAAGCACGCGCTGGTATATAATACTGTCTTTTTGAGACGGATCCTCTCCTGCAGGATACGGGTAATCAATCTTTTCATCAGGTCCGTGATGAGTTCTGCGAATTGTAGTAACAACGTCTACATCTCCGCTTGGGAGCACTGTATTGCGGGTATCTATTTCTTGAGACACGAATTGGTCGCTCTTATGACCGCCGATATTAGCATTATCAATCATTAAAAACCCTTGCGCGTCTTGAGGAATTGCCCCGGCCCACCCCAGCTTTTCAACCTCTTGCTGAGCGGATTCATTCTTGAAATACAGCAATATGTCTTTGTCTGACAAAGAATTCGTAATTGCCGTAAGAGTTGCTAACCGATCGGCAGGCTTTGCAGTATCATCAGCTGATCCAAATAACTTCGACAACAATATCGGAGTTAAGTCTGCCAAAAACTGCTTCGGCTTATTCACCGAGCGATCATAATTATACGTAACTTCTCCTTGCGTAACAGTCACAAAATTATCGGCAGTTACATCAACATCATACCCCGGCACATGAATAGGGCCCGTTACCGACAATAAATTTTTTATCACATTGGGCGTAAATAAAATCACTCCATCAACCGTAGGGCCGTTCTCCTGCTCCAAGAAGTCGCTGGCTTTTTGCGCATCTTTTTTATAATCAACAAACCAATTCGAATCCCTCAAATACCATCGGTCCGTAATCGGAGTAAGAGGTTCCGGTGGCGCAATGACCGTTTTTAATTGGCCATCCCTATCGTATACGCTTTGCACATCGATATTTTCAACCTTGCCCTTTGAAACATTCACTACTGCCGTACTGCCGATAAACCCTCCCACCGGGCGCAACTCATCATTGTTCGCGAACATAATTAAATACTGCCGATCCCTATCTGCGCCCAGCAACGTCAGCAATGTTCCGCTTTCCGAATTTAAATGATGAATAACTGCGAACAATTTCGGCAAAGCAGTTTTTAGCGTGCTGACCTGATCCGCAACTTGTTTGGGCAGCATGCCCGTAGAAACGCCCGCCAGCTGATCGTTTGCCGAGGATATATCTTGCTCCGCACTTTCAAGCTCCGGCTGTGCAAGCTTCATCGCATCAGTAAGAGATGTTCCGGTATTTGTTTTTCCGATCATCTGCACAGCATTGGCAATATGCTCTCCTGCAGAACTGATTTTTACGCCCGCAGACAACAGCGTTGATCCGGATTTAATAGAACCCGTTACATCGAGCAGGCTTAAAATACTTTTATTGCTTGCAAGCGCGCTATCCATTTCATGCTGAGCCGTTACAAACTCGACGCCAGCAGATGCAAACGAGAGCTTGCTCTCATCACTGCCCGTATCTGCAAGTGCGGAACCGGCTTGCGTCATATCAGCAATCGCATTTTTCACCCTACTTTCAACGGATGCCAGCACCTGCATCCCGCGACCGGCTGCTTGCATGTTCCAAATTGCAAACGACAAAAAGGCAAACCCGATAAGCAAGATGATAAGCCCCGGCGTTCGATGAGAGATGCTCGGCATCGAAATACGCGACATCCCTGGCGATTTCATCACAGAAGGCCTGCTAGGCAAGGATATTCCTCGATTTAACGACGCCCGGGTAAGACTCGGTGCGCTTTCTTTCGAATTTGCAACGCGAGATGCTTGAGGGAATCGATAATCTACATCCCGCTCTGCAATAGGCATGTTTCCGAATACTCCGACACTGGAAAATGTATTTTTTGCCTTCTCTTTATTTTTAGCAATTATATCAAAATGGCGCCCGCCCGCTGTATGCTTCCACTTTCCTTTATTGCTCGCACCGTCTGCAAGCATATCTTTTTTCTTTCGATAATTATATCGAAAAGGATCCGGAGTATCGTTAGGCGGAATGATATCGTACACACTGTCATTATAGCGCGTTCTCGTATGCCCGTATATGCGCTGCTGCCGTACTTGCTGTCTGAAAACGTTCCGTGTTTTGCCTGCCGAGCAGCTTTAAAGAGTGCGCGTAATCATCATGCTCCAATACGGCGCTCATTCCTCGAGCAATATCATGGACGCTCTCCGGATTCACATACTGCGCGCTTTTTTGAAGGAGCTCCGGCATACTTGAAACATTCGAGGCTGTAACGGGCGTTCCGCACGCCTGAGCCTCAAGCGGCGGCAATCCGTACCCCTCATACAGACTTGGAAACGCCATGAGGCTTGCCTCTGCATACAATGCCGGCAAAAGCTCGTCTGGAACAAACCCTGGGAACACGATATGGTTCGCAAGATTTTTTTCTTGCACATATCCAGTCAAATCGCTATACCCCTCTTGATACTTGCCCGTAATAACAAGCTTGGTGTCGGGATGCGATTTTAAAACCACCTCGAATGCATCAATAAGCCTGAATATATTTTTATGGCTCATCCACACTCCCACAAAAAGAACGTATTTATGTTTTATATTAATATGCTCGCGAACTTTTTTTCTGCTATCCTCTGAAATTTCCCGAAAAAATTTCTCTTCCAATCCCTCATATATAACCTCTATTTTTTTGGCGTGAAACGGCAATAATTGCATGTCGCGAGCAGTTGTTTTTGAAACAGCAATAACGCTCCGAGCATTCTTTACTGCGCTCGCGAACACATATTCATACCCAACCTGCTGCAATAACGACTGCCGCTTCTGTCCGGGGAAAATGAACCGCGTAATATCGTGGATTGTTACCACGTATGGTTTTTTATATAAAACAGGGACATTAAAATGCGCAAAATGAACCAAGTCTACATGGGGTACATTATTAAGCTGATGCAAAAAAACAGTCTGTTCTTTCACGGAATAATAACTTGGCTCAACGCCGATATATTCAAACATATTTTCCGTATCCCCTAACTCATTTTGAATTTTTTTCTCTTCACCGTTCGGAACGAGCAGTACAAATTGATTTCCTCGCGGATTTTTATAATATTCAAAGGCCAAGTTCCGAATATATCGGCCGATCCCTGTCCAATTCCATGCCCGAGCATCTAGTGCGATACGCATACAAAAAGCGTATCATGAGTATTTCGAGAAAAGAAAAGAACCCCTTCACGCATTCTCGAATAATGAGAACGGGGGTTCATACGGGAGGTTACTCCGACGTTGCCGCTGTTATGCGGCCGCTTCTTGGCGAGAGGCCGGCAGAAGTTCGATCGAATCGCGCAAGAAATGCAGCTGCGTTTCCGCCGCCATCGGAACTTTTTGTTGCGCCAAGTGGTCTCTGGGAGCACCCTTTGGCCAGACCATGATCGGTTGTCCGTCCGGCTGAACCAGGGGGTTACGCGCCGTCATGTTGATCATGACGGCGAACTCGCCATCGATCAGTTCATTGTCAACGAACAAAGAATTAATGTAGGCTTGAGTCGCCCACATCGAATCTTCGAGCATCGCTCCGAGCGCCAGGCGAGCCTGGTCCCGAATCTTGACGAAAGCCGGCTTCGGTTCGGCGAATTCTGTTCTCGCGAACACGAATCGGACGATGTAGGCGGGCTTGCCTCCACCGCTTGCAGGCCTTGACTGATAGAACGCATCCACCAGGACATACCCAATCCCTTCAAGCTCTCGCAACACATCGGCAACGCCGACATTCTGAGTTGGAGTGATGAATTCCTGGCCGGCAGGGGGCGCACCCCGCGAACCTTGCTGTGGGGGCAGCGCGCGAATGAACGATGGAATCAACGTCTCATTCGTGAACCGAAATTGCAGGCCAACTATCCGTACCGACTGGCCGATACCGCCAACACTCTGGTTTTGGACTTGCACGACTGTTCTCCTGTAAAAAACGTGCTATCGAACCGAAAATCAACACATCAACACTTTTTCTATAATAGTATATAATTTTAATTATGTCAACTATATTTCAAAAAGAAGCAGTATAGTGCAGTTTTAGGCTACTTTCTCCAAAATATCAGCAACTTTGCCCGCAGATTGCTCCCACGAATATTTTTCCAAAATCTGCTGGCGAACGTTGCGGGGAACACGTTTCGGAGTGCGCAATAATTCAGCAAGGACTAAGGCTAAATGCGGAGTGTTGTACGGGTCAATGAGCGTTGCCCACTCTCCCACCACTTCCGGAAGAGATGAATTAAAGGAAACGACCACTGGAGTACCAGCAAGCAACGCTTCTAACGGCGGAAAGCCGAACCCCTCATAGAAACTTGGATACATAAACAAATCGGCAGCAGCGTACAGCGCGCTCTTGTCTCGCTCTTGCACGAAGCCGATCATATGGATCTTATCCTTGTATTGAGATTTCGAAATTGCAGAAAGAACTTCTTGGGATTTCCATCCGCTTTCTCCCGCCAAGACCAGATGATGCGGAATGCGATCTGCGATTGCAGAAAATGCTTCAATAATTGCTGGAATATTTTTTCTCGGCTCAAGCGCCCCAAAAAACAATATAAAATGCTCAGGCAAATGATATGCATTTTTTATTCGATGCAAATCAACCTGCGTTACAGACGGAGTGTTTGGAACACCCGGATATACGACCGAGATAGCGTCTTGGGCAATGCCATAATGTTCCTGAAGATCGTTTTTCGTATGCTCCGAGACGGCGATAACGTGGCTGGATTTTCGAAATAGTTTCTTTGGCTGCATCGCTAGATGCCATATTTTTCGTTTCCACGTCAAAAATTCCGGAAACCGTTCATATGAAATATCGTGCGCAACTGTAACAAATGGCTTGCCTGAAGACAATGGAACGAGCCGAGGATTTGGAACAAAAAACACGTCTATTGGAACCGGCAGCAGCTTGTCCCACTTTGGAAAACCGAATAGCAGCTGCAGCGTATTGAATATTTTGTTCGGATAGCGAAATGCATGAACCGAAACGTTTTCTCGAAACGTCGGCAATTGCACGGCCTTTGCCGCATTGTAAAACAAATGATAGTGATGGCGCGGACGGACGCGAGAAAGCGTATCAATCATCCTGATTGTATATTCTTCTACCCCGGTATGCCGTCCCTCCATTAACGACCTTGCATCAATGGCAATATGCATAGAATTACCCTTCACCCCGTTTAAGCGCTTCGTTAAAAAGCACGATGAGCGCCGCCATAACAAGCGCAAACACCATTGCAATCAGTGCAATGGGCATCACAGCGACCCGAACAGTTCCCGTCCATGCATTTGTCTGAGTAAGAGAAAATTGTGCCGTATCTTTATTTTTTTTGTCATAGTCGCTTACTGCTTTTTGAGTAACGCTATCAACAGCGTGCGCCAATGCTTCGGCATTGCTTTTTGAAGCATCGATAACTGTCACCTGCACGAGCTGAGAGGCTGCCTTTTCAGCCTTCACCTTTTTCGTAAGGGCAAGAGGATCCTGAGATGCAAGTGGAATATTTGCAGAGGCGTATGCGCTCACAATTTGTTCCGGAGACATAATAAGCGAAGCTACTGTAGCGGAAAACAGCTCTGTACCGGAAATGGAATAATATCCGTCATACCGAAAATCAGGCGACGCATCGCGCTGCTGCTGCGCTACAACATATGAAAAATGAACCTCATAAGAAGGTGGAGTTTTGCTTGCAATAGCATACGCAATACCGAAGGCCAGTACGCCGACAAGCATAATCATGGGCAAATTGCGCCATAGCGCCATAATTGATTGCTCTACGTCTTGCTGAGGGCTAGTTCGCATATTGTATGCATTATGCAGCCATTTTCTGCTCCATGCAAAATCGCTCCCAAGCTTGCCGAACAACCCCTCGCATCTCGCCCACAAAACGTTCTTTTGAGAATGCTTGTGAATGTTCGCGGATTATCTGCGTATTCCATGCAACAGATTGGCTCCGTGTAATAGCATCGCACAAAGAAGCTACCGTCTGTTCGGAAAATAGCACTCCAGTTACATTCGCCACAACAGTCTCGAGCGCTCCGCCGGCGCCATATGCAATAGTAGGAATTCCGGACGCAGAAGCTTCTAGCGGAGTAATGCCGAAATCCTCTTCTTGCGGAAACAATAACGCTTTTGCATTTCGATACAGTTTTGGAAGATCATCGTCGGGAACAAATCCCAAAAATTCCACCGTATCTCCTGCCAGTTCTTTTAGCCTATCCATCTCCGGACCGACTCCTGCGATCTTCAAGGGAATCCCAAGCGCATTGGCTGATCGTATTGCCAAATCAACGCGCTTGTATGGCACAAGGCGGGATACGATCAAGTAATACTCTTTTTCTCCGCTGCCTATTGAAAACCGATCCACATCCACTGGCGGATACACAACTTGGGACTGCGCATGATAATACTTTTTAATTCTGCCTGCGACATATCGAGATAACGTTATATATGCATCAACTCGATGCGATGCAAAATAGTCCCATGTTCGAATATAGGAAATAGCCAGCGGTGCAAATTTTTGAAATATTGCTCCCGATGAAAACTCCCGAACATACCGATGGCTTCCGTCCCACGCATACCGAATAGGTGTTAAGCAATACGATACATGCATCGTATTCGGAGCGAGCACAACCCCTTTTGCAAACCCATGCGTGTTCGATACAACAACGTCAAAATTTGAAAAATCAAACTGCTCAATGGCAAACGGCATCATCGCAAGCGGAATGTACCGATGGGACCGCTTTGCACCGGGGAATCGCTGCAGGAACGACGTACGAATTCTCCGAGGATTTATATCTAATGCAACAGTCTCCTTATCGTGAACAAGCGTAAAAATGGGCGCATCAGGGAAGGCCTCCGCAAGAGCTTCAAGTACCCGCTCCCCTCCGCCGACATGGGTTAAATAATCATGAACGATGCATACGCGCATACATTCATTACACCGCGTTCTTGTCAGAAATCAAAATAAGAAACGTTTTTACGAGAAGAACGGCATCGAGCCACAATGACCAATTTTCAATATAGGCAATATCCAATTTAGCCTCTTCCTCGAAAGCAAGGCCGGCATTCCCCTCCACCTGCGCCATTCCGCTCATTCCCGGCTTAATAGCAAAAAGCTTGCGATGCACCTTGCTATATTGGGCAACTTCGCTCGGCAAATGAGGGCGAGGCCCGATAAGGCTCATATCGCCCTTTAAAACATTGAATAGCTGAGGAAGTTCATCGATACGAAGTTTGCGAATAATTTTTCCAACAGGCGTAATTCGAGGATCGTTTCTCATCTTAAATAGAGGGCCCTTTCGCTCATTAGCCTTACCGATCAATTCTTGATATTTTTCTTCCGCCTTCTTGCCTCCGTACTGAGCTCCTACGCAATACTCCATGTACATGCTTCTAAATTTGATAATTTCAAATGGAACCATATTCCTACCTGCTCGAATTTGCTTATAAAATACGGTGCCGGGAGAATTTTTCTTTATAATAAAAGCGGTAAGCGCAAGCAAAGGAGATAATACGATAAGTCCCAATACAGCCCCAATCACATCGATACTTCGCTTTGCAATCCTCCCCCAGCCATCGAGAGGAGTACGCGATAACTCGAGGAGCGGAATAGTTCCAATTTGGCGATATCGAACATTGATCGCATGAGTTTCAAATATATTCGGAACGTACTTGTAATCGATCTTGTACTGCTCCGCGAAATCCAGCAACACCAGATTGTCTTCATCGGGAAGCGTAGGGTTTGTTTGAATTACCTCGTCTAATCCATGGCGCTTGTAAATTGCTTCAAGAGAATTGTATTCAACGTTGCTGAGCTCGCCCACAACAACATATCCGAGTTCTGGACGCTTGCGAAACAATGTTGCAAGCTCAACAGAGAACGGACCGTTTCCGGCAAGCACAACCCGATGAATCCCCAACCCGCGCTGCAGAAGAATTCTCTGCAGTTCTCGAATCATTGTTCGGCCAAACGATACGAATAATATCGCAAAGACATATGCAATGATTAAAATAAATCGAGATTGAAATAGTTCCGCGCGCAAGAAAATAAACAAGATAATAATCATGAGCCCGAGCGATATTCCTGAGAATATTTTCGTCACTTCATCGAATGCTTTTCGAGTAACTCGCATTGCATACAACCCTTGCGTTGCAAACACAAAAATAACAACAATAGACACGATGCTCGCCAGCTGCATGTATTGAGAAAACGGCAAATCAACTTCGAATAATACTGGTCGCAATCCTCGTACAAGTTCGCTCAAGCGGACATAGTATGCCGCGGCTCCCGCTGTGAGGAGCATAATATAGTCGATTGGCACAAGCATCGCCCCGAAAAACAATTCAGACCGTTTCATGTAATCCATTATACGCCTGCATGGCAGATTGACAAATGGCGTTTTTTCGGTACCATATAAAAGCTGATGGATGGATAATCGCCCGTAACAGGGAGGAAAGTCCGGACACCACAAAAAAGGTGACAGGTAACACCTGCCCCCCGCTTCAGGCGGGGAGGGACTCTGCGTAAGCAGGGCGAAGAGCGCAACAGAAACAAACCGCTTTTACTAGCAAGGGTGAAATCGTGAGGTAAGAGCTCACGCGGGCATATAGCAATATATGCGCGGTGCAAACCCCACCTGGTGCAACCTCAAGTCGACCCGCCTTAAAACGGGTCAGGTAGAGGGCAAAGATTCTAGTAGCAATACTAGAACAAGACAGATGATTATCTTCAACGACAGAATCCGGCTTACAGTCCATTAGCATATATGCAAACCCCCGCCTAAAGCGGGGGTTGCGTTATTTCTGCGCGTCGAGCGCTTCATTTACCAGCCGATCTGCAATCTTATTTTTACTCCTCGGAACATGCTGGAACGTAAGGGAGGTAAACGCAGGAAACAGTTTTTTAATTTCGGTTAGCAACTCTTTGAGCTCTTCATTTTTTACGCGATATTCTCCGCGGACCTGCTTCACCACAAGTTCGCTATCCAAAAAACATTGCACGCCTTGAATGCCTTGCTTTTTTGCTTCTTTCAAGCCTGCTAGTAATGCGCGATACTCTGCCTGATTATTCGTTGCATGGCCGATATACTCGCCATATTCAAGCGGAACATTCCCAATTTGGGATAATACAAAACCAATTGCGGCGGGGCCGGGATTCCCCCGCGCTCCGCCGTCGGTAAATAGAGTCGCTGCTTTCATCGAGCTAGCAACACTTGCACTTGCTTCCGAATAGCTTTGTGAATCCGATTCCAGCTAGCAATACCGGCCAGATAATAGACACTGCGCTTTCAGACAATACTCCCCATACTCCAAGGAGGAACGTAAGAGCAATCAAAATAATCATCACCGGAACAGCCTTGTGGTGCGGACAATTGCAACCCTTTACTCCGCAGCATTTATCCCCTCCCGGACAGTTAGTACAATCGCACCCTTCGCACTTATTCGTCATGTTTTCCATAGAATTATAGTTCATTAAGAATTTATCGTATGCGTATATATTACATCGAATGCGCAAACTTTGAAAATGCCACCTGCAGACGATCCCAGAAGATATCCAATGACGTTTTCCTGCATTGAGTCGTAAGAGCCCCGATATCTTGAATAGAGAGCTCTTTAGAGGCTAGATTTTTCGGATTCACCATGTAGTACATAATCGATGCGGGATTTTCTACGTGCCCAAGCCCCAGCGCATGCCCCAGTTCGTGTTCAAGCACTAACTGCAAATCGTCATTTTTTGAAAATTCATAAATCGTAATCGTGTTCCCCTGATATTCCCCTTGGTCAAATTCGCGCTGGCCGGCGTATGTGGTATTGAATTGCTGGACATTCGCATTATATGTACTCACAATTTGCTGCTCTTTGGTAGCAAGACTGTTTACTGTATCCGCCAACTTGTTCACTGCAATTCGCTCCTGTTCAAGCTCGTCATAGCTTTTCTTGCGATCCTTCACGTCTTGCAGGTATTCATTTTTTGCAGATGTATACAACGCATACGCTTGGTCATATTTATTTTTCGCAGACTGCTGCTGGGCGGAAAGAGTATCAAGCTGATGAGTAAACTGATTCGTCTGATCCACTACTTGCTGACGCTGATCATATACAAGATTGACGGTAAATTGCGCATTTGGGTCATATGCAAATAATTGCTTTCCGGATTCATGTTCCCAAACTTGCTCCGCATTCTGCACATCGCGCAAAAAAGCATCCCTGGAAACGTGGAATTGCGGGTCTACTCTCCCGATCGAATATGCAATAGGATGAACGCATGGAGCAGGAAATTCCACGCCTACCACTATATAAAACCCGCCTGCCAGCACTATGGGCCATACGAGGGCTCGCAATATCTTCATGATCATATATACAGTATACTGCAGATAATTATGGAACGAGATGATCAATTTTGGAATATCGATGCAACGGCCGGACAATTGCTCCAGGCGCTTGTTTTTACGCATCAGCCAAAAAATATCCTGGAAGTAGGCACATCGAACGGCTACAGCGCAATTCTTATGGCCGAAATAGCGTCCCAATATGGCGGTCATATAACAACAATTGAATTCCACGAAAAACGGATTATTTTAGCAGAAGATAATTTACAAAAAGCAGGACTATCAAATTCGGTAACCATATTGCAGGGCGATGCGCTGGAAATATTGCATGGTTTTGAAAAAGAACGATTCGACTTCTTCTTCATCGATGCAAACAAAAAACAATACGGTGACTATTTTAAAGAATGTATGCGCCTCGCAAACCCAGGCGCCATTATCGTTGCCGACAATACGATATCCCACCGCCATAGTTTAGATGCCTTTTTTGAAGCAATAAAAAATTATCACTATATAGAATCTGAAATTGGAACAGGGTTAGTGATAGTCAAAGTAAAAAAATAACCGCCATCAAGTACAAAGACTCGACGACGGCAACCGACCTAACGAACTACGCCAAAAGGTTCGGCCCGCTCGGAGGATATATCACGAAGACCACCTCTTTGCGATCGTCCGGATTCCAGATCGTAATCATCAAACTGGACCCGGGCTCCGTAAGCAACAAGACGTTCTGCGACAATGCGCAATCAACACATTTGTAGCCCTCCTCCATCGAAATAATTCCAATCGGGGTGCTAGGGCGGCCGGGTTGAGAGTACCGCCACCAAATGCTTTTGATAATCGGCATCGTCCCAGAACGAGTGAACGGCAACCGAAATCCTTGCACATACTCCCGCGATCGCAAATTAATAGTGCCAGGGCAATAAGGACCTTCACTTAATTCGAACGGACTGTTTGCCGCGCTCATTATCAAGTGAATTGTCTTGTCCCACTTTTTCTCGAACGCGCCGCCATAGGCAAGCCCGAGGAGCAATGACAATAACGCAATCACAATCACCGCAGGGACCAACATGAGAGTGCCTTTCTTATGGCATTTTAACTTGTAAAGGTGTCTAGTCGCTCCATTAGCGACCAACTAATCATATTACACCTATTTAATAGAAATGTCAAGTAACCGCACCTCGAGCGTCTGGCGTCCTCTAAATTCATTGATTCCCAGAGTTGCCAGAATATTCATTGGCTTTTCCGCAATTTCAGCTTTTTCCGCCAATCCAAACCCAATTGCCTCTACGTCCTTATCGCCAAACGACAGTCGCATCTTTATATGATCGCCGGATGAGCCTATGGTCCGAACATCGTACGCTTGAGCGTTCTGAATAATAAATGTCGGCTCAGGATTTTGCTCCCCGAACGGTTCGAATTGCTTGAGCGCTTGCACTGTCTCCCATGTAATAAGGCGAGGATCCAAAATTCCATCTGCGTTGTGATCAGCAGGAACACTTTCGGCGCTTTTGGAAGAAAAATATTCCGCTAAGCCATCCTTCATATACTTCACCGATTCATGCATGACGGAAAACCCGGCAGCCCCTGCATGTCCGCCCAACTTCAATGTGTGATGACGAACCGTTTCTAATGCATGGAGCACGTTCGTATTCCCCGCCCCTCGCGCTGATCCGACTGCATGCGTATTCATGTCTGGCAGGCCACCTAATACGAATGCCGGCTTTCCGAATTTCGAAGCGAGCCTCCCGGCAACGAGTCCCACAATTCCGGCATGCCAATCTTTATTTACTGCAAATACAAACGGAAGCGCAGGATCGACCGAATCTATTGCGTCATCCATAATTTTCTTTGTCATACTCCTTCGCTCATTATTCAATGAAATCAACTCTTTTACGGCAAGCTGCGCTTGTTCAGGAGTTTTTGCAATCAACGCGTTGAGCGCGCTTTGGGGATGACCGATTCTGCCTGCCGCATTAATAAGGGGGATAATACGAAAGGCAATATCTTTTGCCGTCATAAGCGAAGGTTCTATGCGCGATTGCTTGATGAGCGCCGATAATCCCGGGCGCTTCGTTCTCATTAACACCTCTTTGCCGAAGGTTACGATGGCACGGTTTTCTCCGAGAAGCGGCATGACGTCCGCAATCGTTCCAATCATTGCCAAATCCAATAGCCACTTTTCTTTATCCGGATCGTTGCTATATCCGGAATCTTCATGACGAAGCAGCGCTTGTGCGAACTTCCAGCTCGTTCCCGCTCCGCACAAGTGGCCCCACCCATACGCGCCATCGGGATATCGAGGATGCAAAATTGCAGTGGCATCGGGGATAGTTTCCGGTAATTCGTGATGATCCACGATAATCACGTCCTTGCCCAGATTCCGCAGCATTGCAACCTCGCCGCCATTCCCAATTCCACAATCTACCGTTATCAATACATCGAATTCTCCGCTTGCCGCCTTGAGCACTTCGCCATTCAACCCATAGCCGTCATGGTACCGATGCGGCAGGTAAGGCACCGCATGCGCGCCGATACTTTCCAGGACATCAAGCATGATTGCAGTCGACGTAATCCCGTCAGCATCGTAATCGCCATACACCATGATTCGTTCGTTATTTTTAACAGCACGCATCACCCGCTCGACAGCAATATTCATATCAGGTAAATCCAATGGATTATGAATGGAGTTTATGTATGATGGCGCAAAAAAAGATTCTGCATGCGCAGCATCTACTCCGCGATTTTTAAGCAATCGCTCAATCAATTGCTCCTGTGTCGCTACGACATCTTCGCTATTTCCCCGTATCGGCCACATATTAAACAGCCATGCGGCTAGGCGCAAACTCTACTCCGCCTTCTGCGGCATGCGCATACCTGCTCGATTGATGCTCATAAAATTTCTGCATCGAATGCGCCATGGGAGCATGTGTTTCATCTTCTATTTCAAGCAGCCTGTTGTATTTGCTCGTTCTATCAGAGCGAGAAGGCGCTCCTGTTTTAATTTGCCCCGCACCAACGGCGACTGCCAAGTCCGCAATAAAGGTATCCTCCGTTTCGCCGGAACGATGCGAGATAACGATATTCTGCCCAGCCTCTTGCGATGCCGCTATTGCCTGTATCGTTTCTGTAAATGTCCCAATCTGATTTGGCTTGATAAGCACTGCATTCGTAGCATGCAACTGAACCCCCTGGGCAATGCGTTTCGGATTCGTTACATACAAGTCGTCTCCGACTATCTGAGTATTTACTCCATTGCTTGCAGTATATTTCGCCCAATCATCCCACGCGTCTTCATGAAACGGATCCTCGATAGAAATAAGCGGGTACCTTTCCTGCCACGTTTTGTATAAATACGCCAAATCATTCGCGTGCACAAGCGACCCGTCAATCATGTATCCATCCTGCTCTGATTCATAAAATTCGGATGCAGCGGCATCGATACCCAAGCATACGTCCACCCCGGGCACATATCCGGATTGCTCAATTGCTCGCACTATGTACCCGAACACGGCTTCGCTATTTTCCAGCTTAGGAGCAAATCCGCCCTCATCACCAACCTCTGTTTGAAACCCCGCTTGAATTAAAATGTCGTGCAAGCTGTGATGAATTTCCACGCCCATGCGCAACGCGGTGGAAAAATCTTTCGCACCCACAGGCAATATATGAAATTCTTGAATAGAAAGCTGATTGCTTGCATGCAAGCCTCCATTAATTAAATTCATCTGGGGCACCGGCATCACCAGTTCCCGCTTTGGCATTGCCTGGTGAATAACATCATACAACGCTTTTTGCTGAGATAGCGCCTCAGCCCGAACGCACGCCAGCGATACAGCTAGCATGGCATTCGCACCTAAGCGAGATTTCTGCTCCGTTCCATCAAGCTCGATCATACGGCGATCGATTTTTTCCTGATTGCCCGTATCAAGCCCTGATAGTGCCGAGGAAATCTCCGTGTTCACATGATGCACTGCGGTCAATACTCCTTTGCCGAAATATCGTTTTTCATCACGATCGCGCAATTCTACCGCTTCATGCGTTCCCGTAGAAGCTCCCGAGGGGACCATAGCAGATGCCACAATGCCACCCTCACACGCCACCGTAGCCTGCACCGTAGGTGTTCCGCGAGAATCTATAACTTCCCGAGCCGTAATTGCTTTAATTCTTGCCATATAATGGAACAAGCCCGGGCAGCGATTTGCCTTCCAAAAACTCAATCATGGCGCCTCCTCCTATTGAAACATGCGTATATGCGGATATCAGATTCATTGATTCTATCATTGTAACCGTATCGCCTCCGCCAACAATGCGATTTGATTGCATGCCGGCAAGTGCATGAGCTACTGCTCGCGTACCTTCGCCATATGCAGCAACTTCGTACCTTCCAACAGGACCGTTCCAAACAATTGTCTGCGCAGAGGAGCACGCATCAATAATCTGCTGAACCGATTTTGGCCCGATGTCCCATACGGGACCGGAAACCTCATCATCAGAATCAAGTTGAACGATCGATTTATTCGTCCCATCCTCATTGCCGATTACCACATCTACTGGCAATACAATCTTAGCTCCATGATCATCCAGCAACTTCTTTGCCGTGGCAATCTCTTCCTCAGAAAACGCTGCGCTCTTCCACCGTCCCTGGGCGACAAGAAATGCGTTTGCAATTTTTCCGCCTACGCACAGCGTATCTACCTGAGATAGCAAATACTCAAGCACTCCGATTTTTGTAGAAATTTTTGCCCCGCTCGTAATTGCCACATACGGATGCTTCGCATTATTGCGAAGCGCAGAAAGCGTGGCGACTTCAAGAATAGTTCTTCTTCCCGCAACGCTCGGAAGTTTTTTCGGAAGCACCGACACCGACGTTTGGTCGCGATGAGAAACACTAAATGCTTCATTGATATATACGTCCGCAGAAGATGCCAACTCTTGAGCAAACCGATCATTCGGTACCATCTCCCGGTCATCCATACGAACATTCGGAAACAAGGCAACTTCTCCGGGTTCCATCCCCTGAATAATTGCATCCACTTGCGAACCATATAATTTCGGCAGCAGTCGAACATCCTCTTGTATGAGCATCTGCAGCCTTCTATGAATCGGCGCAATGTCGACAATGCCATCATCCTCTCCCGGCCTCCCGAGATGTGTTAATAGCAACACCTTGCACCGGCGTTGACGCAGCTCATGAATTGTTTCCAGCGCAGCTTCAATGCGATAATCTTCTGTTGCATCAACAATGCCGTCTGCGCCTGCGCTCACATTAAAATCGACACGCACAATAACGCGCTTGCCATCAAGCTGCATCTCATCCATCCCTCTCAATGCAGGAGCGACGGTATTCATATGCTATTTTACTCCCAACGCCAGCACTTGCTCGACAAGCCGGTTGGAATACCCCCATTCGTTGTCATACCACGCCATCACCTTGACTAAGTTTCCTCCAATCACGCGAGTAAGTTGTAAATCAACAATTGCAGAATGTGTATCGCCGATAAAATCGCTGGAAACCACATCATCCTCAGTGACTGCGAGCACTCCTTGATACGTAGGATTCGTAGCAGCTTCTTTGAATGCATTATTAATATCTTCAACAGTAACGTCTTTCTTTAATACGCACGTAACATCAATGATAGAAACAACGGGAACGGGAATTCGAAGCGAGATACCATCAAATTTATCCGTAAGTGCGGGAATTGCTTTCGTCGCAGCAATAGCGGCTCCCGTGGAAGCAGGTACGATATTTTGAGCAGCTGCCCGCCCTCTTCGAAAATCTCCTTTTCCGCCTGGACCATCTACGATACTTTGCGTTGCAGTATATGCGTGAGCCGTTGTAAGAAGCGCCTTTTCAACCCCGAATACATTTTCAAGTACTGCCATCACAGGAGCAGCGCAATTCGTTGTACAAGACGCATTTGAAACAACGTCATTACCAGCCAGCTTGTCATCGTTCACACCCATTACTACCGTAGGCACGTCCTCGCTTTTTGTAGGAGCGGAAATAACCACATGCTTCGCACCAGCGGCAATATGCTTGCGAGCACCTTCGGATTCAGTGAAAAATCCGGTGGATTCAATCACCACATCGATATTCATTTCGCCCCATGGCAACGTTTCCGGATCCTTGCTCTGCAACACCTTGATCCGCTTTCCGCCAACCACCAAGAAATCGCCATCTACCGAAACCTCTGCGCCATATCGGCCATACACTGTGTCGTATCGCAAAAGATAGGCAAGGTTTTTGATATCCCCCAAATCGTTGATCGCAACAATTTCTGCATCTTCATGAGCGAGCGCAATCTTGCACGCAGCTCGCCCGATTCTTCCAAACCCGTTAATTGCAATTCGTGTAGACATAGTAAGTAATAGTTAGTAATTAAATTAAAACGTAGCAAATACTCGAGGCGTAATATCGGCATGCTCCTTGATCATATGCTCGATTGCCGGCCGCTCAAGCAAACCCTCTCTTGCACCGATATATTGCACCACTGACGTAGAATTTGCATTCCCCCAGCGCATCGCCTCAACTAACGTTTGTTTATGAATAAGGGCTGCGAGCATTCCGGACCCAAAAGCATCCCCTGCCCCTGTTCGCTCGACAACCTCTCCGGGATAAATATCAAGGTGATATATTTGCCTGCTATCAGACGCATATGCGCCATCGGGACCGTCAGTAATAACAACTGTTGCAATACCCATATCATGAAACCCTTGCGCAAGAGTCTTGATATCGCGCGTTTCATTTTCTAGTACTTGAGCCGCCTCTTCTCGATTTACAAACAGGAGATTTGTTTTCTTTAATACCGGCATCAACTCGTCTTTTCCTAAATGGATTTGATGCGTGCCGGGATTAAACGCCAGCTTTGTTTCGGGATGCTTATCTAAAAATTCCAACGTTTGCGCATGCAAATCTTTTACGCCGCTGCCAGAAGCAGAGGTTAAATATATCCATTTTGTAGGCGAGATATCGGGCAATTGATACGTTCTGGGTTCATGATATACAAGGATCGTCCGTTCGGTGCGAAAGTTAATGACGATAGACAGGTTCGTTCCTCTTTTTTCATCGAACGAAAGATATGAAGAATCTACATGGTTTTGCTCGAAGACTTCTTTTGCTTTTTTACCCTGATCATCATTTCCAACAACAGTATATACTCCTGCCTGCAATCCAAGTCGAGCAATACCGATTGCATGGTTCGCAGCATTTCCTACAGCAGGAACGACTGTTTTGCTTTCTACTGCAATTTTATCTGCATAATCCAAGCACAGCTTGCAACTGCCTCCATCAATATCGCACTGCAAGCTTGCATCATGAAGACCAAGAAAAATATCTTCGGTAGTATCTCCGACGGCAACGACATCCATACCGCTTAGTATATACCAGCAGTGCCAGACGAGCCAAACAGAGCTATTTTCTCCTCAACAACCGCCTGAACAGCATCGCGCGCAGGGCCGGTAATTTTTCGGGGATCATACGAATCGTGCGTTTCATCAAAATACGCCTTCACTGCTCGCTCAAATCCTATACGAAGCTCCGTATCCACGTTCACTTTGCACACATGGGTCTTGCATGCTTTCGCCAAATGATCAGACGAAATTCCAGAAGCCCCATGCAATACAAGCGGCATATTGGGAATCGCTTCTTGAATCTGCTGCAGCAGCTCAAATCGTATATATTCCTGCCCCGAGAATGCTCCGTGAATCGTCCCCACCGATACTGCGAGTGCATCTACCCCCGTAGATTCTACGAACTGCTTGGCCTGGCTTGGCTGCGTAAAAAACGAATCGGGAGTTTGCCCTCCGTGCAAATCTTTTACTCCCTCTTTTCCGACAATTGCACCAAGCTCAGCTTCAACCCACACCCCCCGAGCATGCGCATACGCAACCACTTCTTTGGTTTTTTGAATATTTTCTTCAAACGGCAACACGGAAAGATCGATCATAACTGATGTATACCCCGCTTCGATACATTTTTTCGCCATATCTAAACTTTTGCCATGATCCAAGTGCAAGATGATAGGTACGGAAGATAATTCCGCCATTTTCTTATTGATGGCAGTAATCACTTCCAGTCCAGCATACTCTATGGCCCCTTCGGATGTTTGTAGAATGACAGGCGCTTTAAGCTTTTCTGCGGCGCGGGCGATACCTTGGCTCAACTCCATATTAGATGTATTAAATGCCCCAATTGCATAGTCGGATGCAAGAGCGTCGGCAAATATCTGATGAGGCTTAGCGAGCATAGTGCATAGAAACATTAGAAATAATCTCAAAAAAATCTCGCGGGTGAATAGATGCCCCACCTACCAGAACGCCATCAGCTCCTGCGCCCGCTATATATTGGCCAACATTATCGCTTTTCACGCTTCCTCCATATAAAAGGCGCACTCGATCGGCAAGATCGCCATCGAATTTTTGAGAGATTCGCTTGCGTATTAACAGCATCACTTCATACACTTCGTTCGAATCAGGCATCTCTCCGGTCCCTATGGCCCAAATGGGTTCGTATGCGATAACAGTTTTCAATAAAGACACTCTATCTAACGCTCCAATCAAGCTGTCGATTTGCTGCAGTAATACCTGGGTTGTCTGTTCATCAAAACGCTGCTCGTGCGTTTCGCCGATGCAAACAATCGGAGTAATTCCGTGTGCAAGAAGCAATCTTGTCTTCATCGCGACCATTTCATCGGAATCATGCTCCCGCTGGCGGACTTCTGAGTGGCCCACAATGCACCAAGAAACAAAATCCTTAATTTGAGACACTGAAACGCTTCCCGTATACGCCCCTCGGTCTTCTTCGTGAATATTTTGTGCGCCAATCGTAAGGGCAGTGTGCTTTGCAAGATCGGCAATTGCATGCAATGCGGGAAAGGACGGGCACACTGCCACATCGACCTCGAATTCCTTTTCTTTCATCATTTTTTCAAGCGCGGAAAACACTTCAAGAGCACTCTTATGCGACAATTCCATTTTCCAATTACCAACAACGACCGGTCGTTTATCCATATATATAGTGTATGCTATACTCTTTACATGAACAATGTCGCTCCATATATATCAGTTGTCATTCCTGCCTATAACGAAGAAAAGCGACTCCCTCACACACTTCGAGCAACGATCGCGTATCTTAAAAAGCAGCCATACTCTTGGGAAATTGCCATAGTGAATGATGGGTCAACCGACAACACCGCCCAAGTAGTGCGAGCATCTTCTGCCGAAGATCCGCGCATAATGCTGTTGGAATATGGGCAAAATCACGGCAAGGGGTACGCCGTACGATTTGGCATGACGCATGTTACCGGGGAGGTTCGCGTGTTCATGGATGCGGACAATTCAACATCCATAGATCACTTAGAAAAATTTCTTCCTATTCTCAAGTCTGGTTACGATGTCGTCATAGGCTCTCGAGACATCGCGGGCGCAACTATAAACGTTCATCAATCAAAAATAAAGGAAATTCTTGGAGACTTGGGCAATTTATGGATCCAATTTTGGGCGATAGGAGGTATCAAGGATACACAAGCAGGATTTAAAATATTCACCAAACAAGCATCGGATGACGTTTTCCCGTACCTCACAATCGAC
>CAYVFG010000010.1:0-31329 GCA_964450915.1 uncultured Candidatus Saccharibacteria bacterium
TTTACCGTGTACACCAAGACTTTCGCGTCGCCATTTTTCGTCGTGTAGATTTTTGGATCACTAAATAGTTCCGGATTTTTCTGAACTATTTGCCAGTCGTCAGAATCTTCTCGTTTCAATAAAAAATGAATGTGGTTATTTTGGATAAATTTCAGCTCCTGCTGCGCAATGTCCGAAGCTTTATTCAGCTGAATATAAAACAGATGCTTGGGCGCCACATACATACTCACTGCCGACTCGCCCAAGCTTTCAACGGCAACCGATTGCTTGCTTGATCGCAAATCAAGGAGAGCTTTCAACAATACATCCGTTTCAAACGCTTTGTTGTTATATGCTTCCACGTTTTTTCCCAAATACTTTTGCTCGTCTTGATAGAAATAGATGCTCGCAGTCGCCAAGATTACCAATACGCCGAATTGAACTATTTTCTTTTTACTTACTATACATGCATGTATCCCATACGTAAGAAAGAGGTATAAAAACGGTATTGTTGGAAGAAAATATCTCGTCTTCGGTAAAATCCAAATAATTACTGCGACTTGCGATGCAATCGCAACAAAGATAGAAATACCTTCTATCGGTTTTTTTCGTACGAAAAATGCAATTCCGACGCCGGTGAGCACATACAACAGTGCAACTAACATGTACCTATTGACTTCGTTGTTCATTGCAAGAATAAACAAGAACAACACACCAGAACACGTACCTATTGCCGCATATGCATACTGTGCTATACGCGGAAACAAATGCTTCACAGCCACAAGGATAGCACCAAGCAATATTCCAATTCCCAGCCATTGCGCAATATTCATAGTAGTACCCTTTTCAACAAATACGTTTGTAAAAAACTCATAGGATCGCTGAATATTCAGCTGGAGCTGCTTGTCGTAGATCGAGTGGACTAAAAACAGCCCTCCATCACTTTGAATATCTTGCGCGGAGCGAATACCCAACTTTCCCGACCACAAGATGGATGTAAGTGGCAATGCCATAATGAGCCCAGCGACTACAATGGGCCAAACCGCTTTTTTCCATGGGAGACGATACCGCAACCATGCCATTGGCAACAATATTGCCCCAACTAACGCCCCTTCAAACCGCGTCAGCATCGTAAGGCCAGATGCTATAGCAAGCACCCATAACCATGCCTTACTGTTCTTGATGCTTAAAAAAGCATACACGCACAGTAGAATCAAAAATGTAAACGTCGTCATTGCAAGCCCGCTCGGAGCTTCAAATATCAAGAAACTATTTCCCGCAGTTAATACTCCGGCCATAATACCAATCGGCCACGTACTACCCATTCTTCGCGCAACAAGCGGGACCAACCCGGCAACAAGCCCTGCGGCAACAATCCCAACCCAGCGCGACCACATGAGAGGATCTGGCAGAAACAATCCCGGAATTACCAGAAATGAGAACAACGGACCTTTGCGAGGATCTGCAGAAAATGGATCTGCTCCAAGTATAAGAGCATATCCCTTCGACATATAATTAAATGCATCGCCTCCGAATACGCCATTGAACAAGTGCACATAGGGCGCGCAAAGAAAGACTGCGTACGCAAATAGCGCAATACTTGGAATGTACCTGAAAAATTGCTCACGTTTTCCAAAAAGCCCATACAACAGTCCGTATAGCGCGGCAGCGCACGCTGCTCCCTTCACTAATAATAGCGCAACGCGATTTAAACTCGTTCCATTCACTTGACCCCACACAAGCAGCGCCCTTGAAATAGGCAATGTCTCAGTAATATGGAATGCAATATCTCCATAGGAATCTTTTCTGTCGATAACCATATTGCCTTCCGCATATAAATCAGAATCTGTCTGGTACCGCATAAGAATTGCCTGATCCACACTTGTTCCAGCAAGCGTTGAAAATACCAGAGTGTCCGTGCCCTTCTTCAAGGATTTTTTAAATGTAAATTCAACCCATTGATCTTGAGGAGTGAGTGCGATATTCTTGCTTCCCAGCTCTTCCTCTTGAGCATTTTTCACCACAAGCATCGCACTATGCGGAGTATCTGCCCGAACCAATACGGCAAGCTTGCTGATGCTGTAATACTCATGCCGAAATACCTGTCCGACCGTATGATTATCGTATATGCGCCGAATATATCTTGCGTCTTCCTTTGGATTATTTTGAACACGCGACACGCTTATCGGGAAAGACGCGACGATAAATAGCGCTATAAGAATTCCGCAGATGCTGTATATATGAATGCGCTTACTGTAGGCGGCCATATGCACGATATAAGAGAACGATACCAAATCGAGGCATCAGGAACAAAGGTACTGCAACCACTATTTCGGGATACGACCAATAGCGCTGCAGCATCGGCACAATGAACTGATGCACAGAATTCCCACTTCTAAATCTTTCCCCGAGCGCAACTCTCCAAGAAAACGAGAACATCGAACCGATAATCGTTCGATATGCATGCAAGGAAAACCTGTCTCTAAAATGATTCATCACTCCTAAGAAATCAATTCCAAATGTTTGAAACTTATTCTTCCATGGGTCGCTCGCAAAATCCCAATGCGCAATGACGCATGGCGTTGCGATGCAATATATAGGCCCGCACGTCAGCATAATCATTGCGACTATGGCAAAATTCACAAACGGAGAATGTTCGAATTGCTGAAGCTCTTCTTGATTAAGGGCGAGGAATTTTTCCTTCTGAAATATAAGCGAGGATATGAACGTAAGAAGCGTGCCAAGCTCTTCTAATGCGGCATCGTTCGAGGGCAAATATCCATCGACTGCATCTTTTTTAAATTCGCTATCGGGATGAATTCCCGATTCCGCATTCACCCAAAGAATTGCAGGCCTTGCTTTAAGATGCTCGAATATTGTTTTTACGGCACCTTCGGCTAACTGGTCATCATCGCTTTGCCACCATACGTATTCCCCCGTTGCCTTCCTGGAAACTGCAAGGAGATTTTGCGCATAGCCTTTCCTCGGCTGATTAATAAAATACACGATGCGAATATCGGAGAATTCCTGTAATACCTTCTTCGTATCCTCTGCGTTGCCATCATCGCCGATCACGACTTCTATTCGATTATCATATTGATCGCGAATGCTTTGCAAAAGCCTTCTGAGCTGGTGCGGCCTATTGTATGTAGGTATGCATATACTCAGCACTACCAATTGTTCTCCTGGAACATCCTTCATAGTCCGCCGAGAAACTACTCCCTAACTCTTTTGTTTCAACGCTTCCAACTCTTCTAAGACTCCTCGCACCACAACCTTGTTATCCATTCTTCGTGCAATAAATAATAAGTCTTCTCGAATACTGATATTTTCTGGATCATTGTCTCGCGCTCTCTGCAATGCCTGCATCGCCATAGTAAATTTCCCCGCTTGCAGCGCGCAGTGCCCAAGCAATGCCTGCGCCTCCACTTCTTCATTGCTCATCTTGAGCACTTGCTGAAATATTTCAACGGCTTCATCCCAAGAACCCTTTCCCATAGCGGAACGCCCCAGCAGCATATACGCTTTCGTGTCTGCTGCATGCTTCATAATATACGGAATAAGCAAGTCTTCCGCAGAATCAAAATTATTCTCACCGATCATTCTCTCTGCCTTCTCGAGCACAGTCTCTTCTTTTGGACGCTGCATCATTTGCGACATAATTCCGCGCTTCTGATCGCTAGCGGGCTCTTGATGAACAAGGCGGATAATTGGCGACGGCACGGCGCCAGTTGCAGCAGTATGCTTTCTTACCGGCATGCTTGAAACTACCTGATCGCGAACAGCCTGCATACCCTGCTTTACATGAGGAATTCTTGACGCGATATGTTCGCGAAGAAAAGAAACCCCTTGCTTCCCTTTTTCGGTAAACTGTTCAATTTTTTCATGAATACTTACTTCTGGTAATTGTATGCCTTTCATTCCTGAAGCTATTTTCTCCTTAACCTCTGCAACTGTAGGCTTCTTCGGCGCTTCTACCTGCGCTTTCTTCGCAATTGCTTTTTGCTCCTTTTTTGCCAGCGAAGATGCTTTATACGACGCAATAAAGGATGTTGTAGCAGGGCCGATTTTTGCAATCCCAGATCCAAGCAGAGCGCCAACATGCAATAATCGATTTTTTGCAACATGAACATTGCCCTTGTTCGGACCAATTACAGTTTCCGCATGGACGGGCACATCGGACTCAACATGCGCCTGAATTTCTTCGGAAACCTCCCGCGCCCGCACTTTCATCATAGCTCGCGCAATCAGGACAATAATCCCTCCGAACGAGAACAGCAGTAATAATGGAGGTAAGATATCGTAAAGCATGGAAGTTACTGCTTATCCTACCAAGCAAAAAGCCCCTCGCCAAGGGGCCTTCATGCTATTTTTGTACGATTATATTAGATGGAGATCTTTTTGAACTCCTGGATGGAGATGTTTTCCCCCATTTCCGCAACAGCCCCTGCAAGAAGCTGCTCAATCGTCATTTTCGGATCCTTTACATATGCCTGCGTAAGAAGCGCTCGCTCTTCGCGGAATTTCTTCATTTTTCCTGCAAGAATCTTCTCGATCATTTCAGCCGGCTTCCCTTCTTTCTCCAACTGGGTCTGCGCAAAGGCCTTCTCCGCCTCAACATCTGCATCGGAAACATCTTCCGGCTTTACAACAAGCGGATCAGATGCTGCAACATGCATTGCGATATTCTGTGCTAATTCTTGGAATTTTTCATTTCGAGCCACAAAGTCAGTCTCGCAGAGCAATGCCAAAAGTACTGCCATTTTCTTATTGCCGTGCACATACGTAGCTACTACCCCCTCATGAGTTTCTCGGGCAGATTTCTTTGCAACCGTAGCCTTGCCCTTTTCGCGAAGCCACAAAATTGCCTTTTCCATGTCGCCGTTTGATGCTGTAAGAGCTTCTTTTGCGTCAACAACACCTGCACCCGTTCGAGTACGTAAATCTTTTATTTGTTCCATTGTAATTGCCATATTTTTTGTTCCTTTCTAAAACTAAACTACTTAAATTATTTTGATGCTCGCGCAGATACAATCGCTTTAGAAATCACGCTTGTGATTAATTCTAATGATCGAATTGCGTCGTCGTTTGCCGGGATTGGTACCGTTACTGTTGCTGGGTCAGCGTTCGTGTCTGTAATACCGATAACAGGAATTCCTACTCGAAGCGCTTCTGCAACTGCAATGCGTTCATCGTGAGCCCCTGCTACGAAAATCGCAGCTGGGAGAGATCGTACGTTCTTCATGCCTTCAAGCACGCTTTCCAGTCGTTCAATCTCTTTTTGTCGAACTGCTCGTTCTTTCTTCGTAAGGCGGATAAGAGACTTATCTTCCCCTGTTCGCTTTAATTCCTGCAGCTTTTCGATACTCTTCAAAATTGTGGTGAAGTTCGTAAGCGTTCCTCCAAGCCATCTGCGCGTCACATAGGGCATTCCAGCCTCTTCCGCATACTTCTTTACAATTGATCGAGCTTGGCGCTTTGTTCCTACAAAGAGGATCTCCGCATTCGGCTTTTTCATGATTTCATTCACAAAAGCAACAGCTTTTTGCAATCCATCGCGGGTAAAGTTTAGGTCGATAATAGCCACCTTGTTGCGGTGCATATAGATAAACTTCTCCATTCGAGGGTTTCTCTTGCTCTTTTCGTGCCCAAAATGCACGCCGGCTTCCAACATTGCAACAACGTCAGGAACGAGTGATTGAACTGGTGAATCTTGTAATTTAGTAGACATAAAGTACATGATAGAAGAAATGCTTGCAAAAATCAAGTGAAAACCCTATACTCATGAAATCCTATGAAAACCGATATTCACCCAACCTATTTTTCTGAAGTAACAGTCACATGTGCATGTGGCAATACTTTTGTAACTGGGTCAACTCAAGAGGCTATTTCCGTTGAAGTATGCTCGAACTGCCACCCATTCTACACCGGCAAGCAAAAGCTCGTTGACGTAGCTGGTCGAGTAGACAAGTTCAAGAAACGCTTGGAAGAATCCAGTTCTCTTCAAGAACAGAAAAAGCAGGCAAAAGCAAAGAAATCTCCAAAGAAAGCTGACAAGAAAGACAAGGAAGTGAAGCTTTCTAAGTAGATCTTGGCCCGCATACGGGCGCCTATGAACATCCCATCGGAAAAGGCATTGCAGGACGAAATCGACTCTCTTACCCAAAAGATGAGCGATCCTGCTGTCATGAAGCAGTCCAGCATCATAAAGGAGCTTTCCCATAAATTGCGCCATACGCGAGAGGTTCTTGAGGCTGGGCAAGAATTGAAAAATGTTACGGACGAACTGCAGGCAAGCACTGAATTGGCGAATTCCCCTGACGCAGATGAGGAAATGAAAGCACTCGCCCAAGACGACGTAAATACGCTCACTTCTAAAAAAGCTGAATTGGAGAAAAAATTAGAAGAGTTACTCATTCCTGAAGATCCAAGAAATAGTCGCGACGTCATCATGGAAATCAGGGCCGGTGCTGGTGGAGACGAGGCCGGGCTATTTGCCGGAGAGCTCCTTCGCGCATATATTCGCTATGCAGAAATGAAGGGCTGGAAAGTATCCACAATCAGCAAGTCCGAAGGCGAACATGGCGGAATCAAAGAAGCCATTGTTGAAATCTCCGGAGACGAAGTATACGGCCACTTAAAATTTGAGAGCGGAGTTCATCGAGTACAGCGAATCCCTACTACGGAAAAAATGGGCCGCGTGCATACGTCTACTATCACGGTTGCCATTCTTCCTCGCGCCGAGGAAGTGGATATGGAAATTAAGCCTGAAGATTTGCGCATCGACACGTATCGAGCATCCGGTGCCGGAGGCCAGCACGTCAATAAGACAAGCTCCGCTATTCGCATTACCCACATTCCAACCAATACGGTAGTGGCATGCCAAGATGAACGAAGTCAGCATAAAAATCGCGAAATGGCGATGAGTCTTCTGCGCGCTCGCCTTATGGCAAAACGAGAAGAGGAAATCCATGCCAAAGAAGCATCTGCCCGCAAGGCGCAGATCGGAACTGCGGACCGTTCCGAAAAAATACGTACCTATAACTTCCCCCAAGATCGAATTACGGATCACAGAATCAAACAATCCTGGAGCGGTATCGAACTTATTATGGAAGGGGCGCTGGACCCAATTTTCACCGATATCCGCAACGCCGATCGAGAATTACGATTAGCAGCAGTAGGATGACCATTCACGAAGCACAACAGAGTATCGCAGCATCCCTGCGAACTATTTCCGATGCGCCTAATCTCGATGCCGATCGCATTCTTTTGCATGCTCTAAATAAGCAAGATGCCAGCTACCTTATTGCCCACAGCAATGAGATTATTTCCGAACAAAATCTCCAAACTATTGTAGATATGGTCGAGAAACGAAAAACGGGCATGCCGTTGGCATATATTTTAGGCCATGCTGATTTTTACGGACGGACGTTTATCGTTACCCCCGACGTCCTCGTCCCCCGCCCGGATACAGAGAATCTGATAGCCATTGCGCTGGAATTTATAAAAAATAATTTTGATACTACCCAAGAAATTTTTATTGCTGATATATGCACTGGGTCTGGAATTATCGCAATAACGCTAGCCCTCGAACTTCCAGATGCCCGACTCATCGCAACCGACATCTCTCCCGCCGCACTAGAAATCGCACAACAAAATGCAGAAAAACACGGCGTGTTAAACAGAATAGAATTTTTGCAGGGCGATATGCTCTCCCCTATTTTACATAAAAATATAGATTTGATCGTAAGCAATCCGCCATACTTGCCCGCCGAAGCCTTGGCGAAGGCTGGGCGTTCCGTTGATACCCATGGCCTTCTCTTTGAGCCTCGCATCGCCCTCGACGGTGGCGAAGACGGACTTCAATTCGTGAATCAAATCAAAGAATACTCTACAGCAAACAACATTCCGGCAATTATCGAAACAGTGGGTGGAGAAATTATTACAGCAAACAAAAAAGGAGAGTAATTACTCTCCTTTTTTGTTACTTCTTTTCTTCCGGCTTCACTTCGGCCCCTTCAGCAGCCTCGCCTTCAACGGGTTCTTCCTTCTTCACGCCCTCAACTGCTTCTACGTCCTCCTTCACTTCTTCAGACAGAGAATCCATTTCAGCTTCAGATCGCGGCGGCTGTACCAACGCAATTACTTCGTCTAATTCAACTAACGCAACAACGCCCTTTGGCAATACGATATTTGAAACATGCAATTGCGTATCGAAATCCTTGATCGTAGAAATATCAACTTCAAGCTCATGAGGCAGATCAATTGGAAGCGCTTCCACTTCAAGTTCGTCCATGCTTCGTACGAGCGTACCAGCCATATCTTTTACCGCAGGAGATTCGCCAACGAACTTAAGCGGCACCTTTGCAGTAACCTTTTCATCCATTCGCACTTGGTAAAAATCAACATGCATTACAGTGCTCTTTACCGGATGAAAATGAACATCTCGGATAAATACCGGGTGTTCTTTCTTATCGTCTAGTTTCAAGTTGATAATCGTTGTGTACCCTGCTTTTGGAAGAAGCTTCATAAATGCTCGCATCTCCACAGAAATGCTCTGTGCTTCAATTCCGTGGCCGTATAGCACTGCAGGAACGTTGCCAGCACGACGAAGCTCCCCGATGTGGGAATCTCGTGATTGGGCAGCAATAGTAAACTTGTCAGCCATATGAGTTATCAGCGTAGCCTACCCTTATTTTTTCGTCAATGCCCGTAGGGCGTTTTGGTCTTCTTTTAAGATTTCGTACATAGAAAGAAGCTCGTCGCCAGAAACCTCTTTAGCCCCGAAAAACTTCTTTGTATCCTCTGCTGTCATGTCCGTAACCAAGCCAAGACTTACTATTCCAAGCCCTGTCATGGCAACCATTGCAACAATAGAACTCTCGCATTTTGAGCAGGTAACATACACTACCGTAGCGTCCTCTTCTTCTCCGATCACCCGCGCGCCATCGAGGTCGTATTCTGCGCTACAAAAGGGGCATCGAGATATAAAATGTACGTTTTCGTCGAGTTCCATAGGGTGCTTGTATGTTCTTTATCATAGTCCAAAAAACGCTTCGTGTCAATCCGATTTCGTACGTTTTCCGAACACAAATGGTGTTCGATTTTAAATAAACGAGCTCAATTCCCGAGGAGCTTGCTGAGTAAATCTGCTATGAATCTTCAAGGACTCGACTAGCCCGAGTAAAAAACAGGATGTTAATAAGTTCGACCCTCCATAGCTGATAAATGGCAATGGAATTCCGGTTACGGGCAATAGCCCCATGTTCATTCCCGCATTTACGGTAAAGCCCGTTATTAAAAGAAAGAACGCCCCCGTCCCCACTAATTGCGCAAATGGGTCATCTACGCTTCGAATAATGATAATCACTCGCCATAGCAATATGCCGTAGAGTGCGCATATCAACGCAATCCCCACAAACCCTAGCTCCTCCCCTACGCTGGCTAATATAAAATCGGTATGCTGTTCGGGGAGAAACTTTAGCTGCGATTGCGGGCCGTGCCCTAATCCCCTGCCGAATAGCTGCCCGGAACCTAGTGCAATAATAGATTGCGTTACGTTATAGCCTGTTGAAAGCGGATCAGCAGTCGGATGCAAAAACGTTAAAATTCTTTTTTTCTGATAATCGAACAGCAATCCATTCCACGCCCCGGCAAAGGCCAAGCTCCCTATTAAGCAAATAGCCACAAAGGTACGAAACGGCAGCCCGAATACGATCAGCATTCCAATCCAGGCACTCATCATAACGGCTGCCATCCCCAAGTCCGGCTCTTTGAGCACCAGAAAAACAGGTATGGCAATAATACCGAACGTAATGCCGATTTGCCTCCACCCAAGCCTGCCATATTTAGAAAGCGCCAGCGCGAGCACGAGAACAAGCGCCACTTTTACGAATTCGGATGGCTGAATCTGGAATCCCAAAATATCCACCCGGCTCACCGTTCCTCGAATAGCTCGCCCGGCAATCGCCAACCCAATCTGGCTTACGACCCCGACTCCGAATAGTAGCGGCGCAAAACGCTTCCACGTATGATACGGAATTCTCATGGTTACTATCAGCACGCCAAACCCAAGCGCAAGCGCAATTGCTTGGCGATACAACAAGGGCGACAAGGCTTGGCCGGAATCTGTGGCGGAAGCCAGCATGGCAAGCCCGATACTTGCGAGCAATGCTACGCAGCCTACAATAACCCAATCAGCTGAACGTAAGACGTCAGAAAACCTCATGTATTTGTTTTACCGCAATGCGTTCGGATCGCCAATGATATTTACAAAATTGGAATCGTTAAACATGTTCGTAGTGGCAATGGCAATTACCCTATTCGTTTTCGCATTCGGACGAGGCCACTGCAGCGTAAATTGGCGCTGCTCGCCGACGAGCAATTTGCCTACCGTACTTTTGCCAACACCTACAATTGCACCATTATCATCGAGTGCAACTGCCACCACGTCTACCACATGCCAATCAAACGACGACGAATTCGTCACAATCCCCGTCTGCTGTTCATAGGGGAAATTACCGGAAGCTACCAATGTTCTGTCCTGCAAAAACACGCTGAATTGAGGCGTGGGCGCTGAGTTAGGAATAGTCGTAAGCTGTATATCCTTCGGCGTCACCACTTCGGCATGATCATACGTCGTCCCGGGCGGAACCTGCATATCAAGCGCCGCAACATACCCGATCGCCCCTGGCAGCACATACTCATGCTGCGTCACTGATTGAATAACGGCACCCGAAGAATCTTTCAGCTGGAACGTCACCGGGTAGTCGCCCGTACCTGCGCGCGGATTATTATTGCGAAGCCGTGCAACCACGTCGACTGTTTTGCCAGTGGGGCCCGGTTCATCGATATGCGGAATTGCAACGATGTTTTCAACAGCAATTGCCTGCAACGGCTCCGGAGTCACAACTGGGCCCGTGTTTTGTTTTTTCGGTAAAAACGGAGAAATAATCAAAAACAATACGAGGCACACAAAAAGTCCAAATCCTCCAGCATATAGCGTCTTTTTCACGACCCGATGCATGCTCATATACCACATCATACCATATGCGGTATACTAAAAAGCCATGAACGACTTTACCCACCTCCACGTCCATTCTCACTACTCGTTGCTTGACGGACTAGGCAAAGTCGATGCATTAGTTGCTCGCACAAAAGAATTAGGCATGAATAGCCTTGCTATTACGGACCATGGCTCCATGTATTCTGCTATAGAATTTGTACAGGCAGCGCAATCTGCAGGAATAAAACCAATTATCGGCATGGAGGGGTACTTGGCGCCGAACGGAAGGCACAACAAGCGCGGGAAAATGGATGCGAACCCACGGCATATATCGCTTATCGCCTCAAATAATACTGGCTATAAAAATTTGATACAGCTTTCAACCAAAGCGTTCCTAGAGGGCTACTACTATAAACCAAGGATTGATTACGAATTACTAGAACAGCATCACGAGGGCTTGGTTGTGCTATCAGGATGCTTGAACGGCGACATCTCTCGCGCAATCATGGGGAATCGCATGGAAGATGCGGAGAATTTAATTAAGTGGCACTTGGAATTATTCGGCAAAGAACATTTTTATTTGGAAGTGCAAGATCATCCCAATATTCCCGATCAGCTCAAACTAAATGCGGAATTAATCAAACTTGCAAAAAAATATAACGTAGGATTGGTTGCAACATCCGACTCGCACTACATCCACCCGGAAGATGCTCCCGCGCAAGACGTGCTCATTTGCGTACAGACAGGCAGAACGGTAGATGAAACAGATAGAATGAGCATGACGGACGAGGACTACTCACTCAAAAGCCCGGAAGAATTAAAAGAGGCGTGGAAAGAACATCCGGAAGCAGTCGACAACACGCAAAAAATTGCGGATATGTGCGATGTAACATTCGAATTCTACAAAAACCAGCTTCCCCGCTTCCCCCTTCCAAAAGAAAAAACACCGGACCAAGCATTGCGCGAACTGTGCGAAAAAGGACTCAAAACAAGATACGGCAAAAAAAATCCTGAAGGCGCATTGGAACGCCTCGATTACGAATTAGGAGTTATTTCTCAAACAGGGTTCTCCGCATACTTCTTAATCGTTTCCGATTTCGTTATGGAAGCAAAAAGCCGGGGTATTTTCGTAGGCCCGGGCAGAGGAAGCGCTGCCGGAAGCTTCGTTGCGTATCTCACATACATTACAAACGTAGATCCGCTCCAATACGAATTATTGTTCGAACGATTCTTGAATCCGGAACGCGTGAGCATGCCCGACATCGACTTGGATTTTGCAGACGATCGCCGAGGAGAGGTTATTGATTACGTACGCGAAAAATATGGTGCAGAACACGTATCGCAGATTATCACCTTCGGAACAATGGCCGCACGTGCTGCGGTGCGCGATGCTGGCCGCGCAATGGCAATGCCGTATTCCTTCTGCGACCAAGTGGCAAAAGCCATCCCGCAATTTACAAACTTCGATGAAGCGCTATCGCAAGATGGCGAATTAAAAGATTTATATACCAAAGATCCGCAAGCGAAGAAATTAATCGACATGGCAAAAAAGCTTGAAGGCGTATGCAGGCACGCAAGCACCCATGCTGCTGCCGTAGTAATTACGGACAAGCCGCTTACGGAATACGTACCGCTGCAACTTTCCAGTACATCGGACGGCTCGAAAGATACCGTAACGCAATATGCGATGGGAGCGGTAGAGGCTTTAGGGCTACTTAAAATGGACTTCTTGGGCCTCAAGAACTTAACAATTCTGCAAAAAGCATTGGAAATTATCAAGAAGCTGCATGGCGTGGAAATAAACCTGGACACTCTCCCTGTAACAGACACTGCAACATACGAACTGCTTCAGCACGCAAAAACGATCGGGGTGTTCCAACTAGAATCCTCTGGTATGCGACGCTACTTAAAAGAATTAAAACCTTCTGAATTCGAGGATATTATTTCCATGGTTGCTCTGTACCGACCAGGACCGATGGATTCTATCCCCGACTTCATTGCGGCGAAACACGGACGAAAGAAGATTACGTATCTGCACCCCACGCTCAAACCAATTCTGGAGAAAACGTACGGCGTTATCGTAACGCAAGACCAGGTACTCATGATTGCACGGCAGTTCTCTGGCTTTTCGTATGCCGAAGCGGACATCTTGCGTAAAGCAGTAGGTAAAAAAATCAAGGAGCTGCTTGATGAACAGCGAGAAAAATTCATTGCGGGCGCAATTAAGACTCAAGGCGTTGATCAGAAAACGGCACAAGCGGTATGGGATTTCATTGAACCGTTCGCCCGATACGGATTTAACCGCGCTCATGCAGCGTGCTATGCCATGATTGCGTACCACACCGCGTACTTGAAAGCGCATTACCCTGCAGAATTTATGGCCGCACTATTAACATCCGACCAAGGAAATACTGATCGGCAAGCAATTGAAGTGGCCGATGCAATTACGCTCAATATTCCCGTTCTTCCTCCGGATGTTAATGAAAGCGAAGTTGATTTCTCCGTTGTAAAAATAAAAGATGATGCACAAGCAATCAGATTCGGATTATCTGCTGTTAAAAATGTAGGCACTCATGCAATGACAGCGCTCATTGAAGAGCGCACTGCTCGCGGACCATTTAAAGATTTATTCGACGTATTTAGAAGAATAAATGCGAAAGATTTCAATAAAAAAACAGTGGAAAGCCTGGCCAAGGCTGGCGGATTTGATTTGTTTGGAGACCGGAACGAAGTACTTGCAAATGCAGATGCACTTCTTGATTTTAACAGAGCGCTGCATCGCAAAACGGACGCCGGTCAGAAAAATTTATTCGGATCCGCAGAAGCCCCTCTTCCGGAACCCAAAATCACCTTGCAAGCTGCAACACCCAGCACGCAAGATGAGCGCTTAGGCTGGGAAAAGGAATTGCTTGGGTTATATATTTCCGAACATCCTTTGCGCGAATACGTTACAATCATGGACCGCATTGCATCCCCCATCGCGTCTGTTACGACCGGGCGAGATGGCGCAACTATTCGGATTGCAGGAATCATTTCTCGCATGAAGAAGATTATTACAAAAAGCGGCAAGCCCATGCTGTTCGTTACGATAGAAGACTTATCGCATGCGGCAGAAATATTAGTATTTCCGAAACTGCTCGAAGAAACCGGTTCGCTTTGGATTGATGGTGCAAAAATTATCGTCGACGGAACTCTTTCCGATAAAGATGGCGAAGCAAAAGTATTGGCAAATAAGGTGCGCCCGCTCACCAAGGAATCCGCAGCAGCAGAACCTGCAATTCCTCAAAGCGAAAAAAGGCGCCCTACCGTTACTCTTTCTCTTTCTTCTGCGATATCCCGAGAGGACTTAGAAAAATTGCGTGTTGTGCTTTCCGAAAAGCAGGTTGATGCAAACGGCATTCCCGTTACATTGCACATTCCGCGAGGAGGATCCGTGGCCACAATTTCTACCCCCTATCGCATTGCCCTCACCGATGATACGGTTTCAGCAATTGCCGATATAATCGGCAGGCAATCAATTCGCATTCCCACATAGAACTATGGCTATTCAAGTATTTTTACCAAAACGAAGCGTCTTTGCACTTATAACCCTATGCGTGCTCGGAGGAGTTGCTATCGTGCTTGGAACGACGCTTCCGCACGCGACAATTACCGTTCACCCGAAAATCACCCAGCGAAATGTTTCGAAAGATATTATCCTTTCTTCAAAAAGCACTACTCCCGACTATATTCACTACGCGCTTCCTGCAAAAATAATCACCCAAGAAGGCACTGCGCAAAAAACCATCCAGCAATCAGGAGGAGATATTACGCAAGGCAATTCAAAAGGAACGGTAACGTTCACCAATAACCAAGACACGGAACAACGGCTGCTGCCTCACACGCACTTGCGATACGAACCAAACGGTACAATGTTTATCACAGACAATCCCGTAATCATTCCTCCCCAAGGAACCGTTGATGCATCAATAACTGCGGAACAAACAGGTTCATCAGGAGACGTAGCTCCTGGGAAATTTTTGATAGATAAATTTTCCCCCGGACTTCAAAAAGTAGTATATGCAGTAAGCACATCGCAATTCTCCGGAGGCGAAGTAGGTGCTCAGACTATTACGCAAAAAGACATAGATACAGCAAAAAAATCTGCATTAGACGATGCGACGGCGCAAGCACTCGATAAAATAAAACAGCAAGCAGGAGGCGCTGAAATCCGCCAAGATTTATTATCAGTAAGCACACAAAGCAACGATGCATCCGTGCAAGCCGGCAGCCACGCTGTCAGCTATAGCGCAAGCGCAGCAGTGCAGGCAAAAGAATTTATCGTAGACTCTCACGATATCGTGAGCCTTATGACACTGGCGCTTAAGGCGGACGTTGCGCCAGACGAAGAATTTCTCTCATACGATCCGGCATCCTTTTCCTTAAAAATATCCCAAACCGATTGGGCAACTGGCCAAGCAAAAATATCCGCAACGCTTACCGGAACGTATGCAAAAAAAATCGGTTCAACAGAATTATCTGAGAATAATTTGGCAGGATTATCAAAACAAGAGCTCAATGACCACTTTACATCGTTTCCGAGCATCGGGAGCGTCGATATCAAGTTCTGGCCATTCTGGGTTACCTCTACGCCGTCAAATCTCAGTCAAATCAACGTAGAAGTGGCACATTAAACCAACATATAGTACAAATAGAGCTATGAATGAACCCGAACAAAACATTCCCGATCATCGAAAAATCGGCCAAGAAATGGATTTATTTACGTTTTCCGAACACGTAGGCTCGGGCCTTCCCCTCTTTACGCCTAAAGGCACCGTCATTCGAAAGCAACTTGAAAATCTCCTATGGTCAATTTTAACTCCTCTCGGATACGAGCAAGTATGGATTCCGCATATTACAAAACCGGAATTATATAAAACATCCGGTCATTGGGATAAATTCAAAGATGATCTATTCCATGTAAAAGGTCATAAAAATGATGACTTTGTTATTAAGCCGATGAACTGCCCGCATCACACGCAGATTTATGCAAGCAGACTTCGAAGCTATCGCGATTTGCCGATGCGATACGCAGAAATGACGACCGTATACCGAGATGAACAAGCAGGAGAATTATTAGGCTTGGCTCGCGTACGCTCTATTACACAGGATGATGCGCACATTTTCTGCCGACCCGATCAAATTCAAGAAGAAATTTCTCGCGTACTCAAAAGCATCTCGCAATTTTATTCTGCATTTGATTTCAAGCTCACGGCTCGCTTATCTCTTCGAGATCCGAAAGAACCTGAAAAATACTTAGGCTCAGATGAAATTTGGCAGCAGGCGGAACGCATATTAGAAGAAGCGCTTGCGGCAAACAACTTCCCCGCTCCAGAAAAAGCAGAGGGCGAAGCTGCCTTCTACGGGCCAAAGATCGATTTCACTGCAACAGACAGCCTGGGCCGCTCCTGGCAGCTCGCAACGGCGCAACTGGACTTCAATATGCCGGAGCGATTCGAATTAGAATACACTGCCGAAGACGGATCAAAACAACGACCCGTCATGATTCACCGCGCAATTTTAGGTGCATATGAACGATTCATTGCTGTACTGCTTGAACATTACAACGGACACTTACCGGTATGGCTTGCGCCCGTGCAAGTTGCGGTGTTGCCGATTACTGAAGACGTAAACGATTATGCGCAAGAAGTTGCAGCGGCACTGAAGCAAGCAGGCGCCCGCGTATTCATAGATGTTCGAGATGAACGGATCGGGAAAAAAATTCATGCTTCAAAAGAACAGCGAATCCCGATTGCAATTATTCTTGGAAAAAAAGAAATGGCAGATAAAACGGTTTCGCTAAAGTCCGAATCGCTTGCTGAAGAAACTACATCAATTGCAGATGCAGTTGAAAAAATACAGGCTCTGTTAAAACCGAACGTATAATTTACTTGTAGCTTCCTGCTGGGTGCGTTTCGGCGTAGCTCGTGAGCCATTTTAATTGCGCATCCGAAATTCCTCCATGGAATAATCTTGATTCTGCGACTGCTTTATCGAGCGGCCAGCCTTGCACGGCATACCGATACAACACAGTCATCGTCCCTGCTCGCCCGTATCCTCCCCTGCAATGTACATGTACCGGTTGGTTCACGGGATTGGTAACGAATGCTAAAAATTGCTGAGCCTGATCATCGGTCGGCGCGTGCCCGTCTAAAATATCTAGATGCAAATAATTAAATCCAAGCTCGGTAAAACCGGGTAATTTCGAATCGTCTGCGGAAGGATCGTTATATTCCCCATCGTGGCGCAAATCCACATCGCCTTTCCAGCCATTATCTTTAAGCCATTTGAATTCAGATAGCAGCGGCTGCCCTGATCGAGAAATAACATTACTCACCGGCATTGCAAATGACCAAAACCCGTATGCGGCCGGAGCATCTTTTGGAACATTGTCCCGAGGACCCACAAATTGCATTGAGGGGACGGTAGAAGATACTGGCGTAGCTTTTACAGCAACAGAATCGTCAGCAGCACCGACGGGCAAAATTTGTTCTGTGTTACCAGGCTGTGCCGCATCTCGATTGGCAACGCTCGGAGCATGCACAACCGCTTTTGGAGCGATGACTGCATAGATAATAACCGCTGCAACGAGAACGGCTCCAACTGCGCTTATGATAATCCCCTGCAATTTCTTCATAGTAAAAGTATAGCATGAAAAAACCCGGCTTCCCTGCCGGGCCGCTGCTGGGCCGTTTAAAGCTCACATCATGCCAACACAGAAATCGCAATCAGGGCTGTCGCACTTATACACCACTGACGACGACGGGCGAAAACGAGGCTGAAACCGAATAATATTCCCGCCGCATTTGCAGACACGCTTCGTCGCATTGCCCGGAGCCTGGCCGACATTCATAATACTCATAAAACGTTGTATTGAAGGAACAAGACTAGGGCGCTGTGTTATCCTCGCATCAAGAGATAATTGCATGACGATTCCCTTTTCAGCAAACGTAAGAATACGACCCTTCTTTTGTTGTACGCCTATTTTGCCAATTGTTCCAGCTGGTCTTGCGCTTGTTTATACGTATTCGCAACCGCCTTTAATCGGTCGAGCTGTATCTGCGCATCGGCAAAAGCCCTCAATGCATCGTCTCGATTTTTTGCAATACCATCTTTGGAGACATCCTTCATTTCATCTTTTGCTCGATTCAGCGTATCCGATAACAGCTTCGCTTTTACTACGATAATATTCACACCCGCGTTTGCATCCAATGCTTTACCTAAGCTGCTCGCATCTGCTTTAAGGTATGTAATGTCCAAACTGAATTTCGCATCCACGGAACTTGCGAAAGATCTCTCAACGCTTCTCTTTCCAAGAATTCCATAATACTGAAGCTTTGCAACGGCATCTTGCCAACTCCCCACTCCCTGCGTAATCGCTGAAATATTTCCTAATTTTTCCGGGTGAAACGTAACCTGGAGAGCGCCCATATATATTCCAATAGCGCTCAACGCAACTGCCAAGTATACAATCCCCTTTATCATCCTTATAGTATATAAGATGAACCACGTATATGCTATTGTCGGCCCGACTGCTTCTGGCAAAACTGCCTATGCTATCAACCTTGCAAAACAACTTAATGGAGCCATTATTTCAGCAGATTCCCGACAGGTCTATGCAGGCATGAATATCGGCACGGCAAAGCCCATCGATGCATTTCTAGATGCCCCGCATAGCGCCGCAACGCCGGACATCATAGATTCCGTTCCCCATTATTTATTAAATATTACCACCATAGATACGGCGTATACGCTTTCAGATTGGCTAAAAGACGCGCAGCAAGCGTTAGAAATTATTGTACGCAACAATCAAACTCCCATTATCGCCGGCGGAACAATGCTCTACATCGATGCTCTCTTAGACGGATATGACGTTCCTAATATACAACCGGACCAAGAATATCGAGAAAAGCTGGAACAAGAATCGCCCGAAGCGTTGTATAAGCAGCTACAGGAACAAGATCCGGCATCGTGCAATTTTATAGAACCGCACAATACGCGCCGAATAATTCGCGCACTGGAAGTGATCCGAGCAACTGGAGAAAGGTTTTCAGATTTGCGCAAAGCGCAATCGCAATACGATTCAACGCGCATCGGCATATTTCCGGACTGGGAAATTATGAAATCAAATATACAAAAAAGATCTCACAGCATGCTTGCAGACGGACTTGTTCAAGAAGCTGCTGCATTGCGAAAAGCCTTCCCGTCTTCGCCGTTATTAGAAACCATCAACTATGTGCAAGCACTGCAATTGGCAGACAATACAATCTCGGAATCAGATGCACTAACTAGCATGTCCCAGGCAACTCTTCGCTATGCGCATCGGCAAATGTCGTGGTGGAATCGCAGAACAGATATCGGCTGGATTTGTATATAGTCAACGCTTTTGAATCAATCGCGCTTTTTCAAGCCTGCTCAACTGCTTAATCTCATACTCTCGCTTCATCGCCAATTCCTTTGTTGCAAAACTTTCTGAATGCACGAGTTTAACGGGCAACCGAGCTCGCGTATATTTTGCGCCCTTGCCCGCATTATGAGCTTCTACACGCTTTCCAATGTCCGTTGTCCATCCGGTATACAGCGTATTGTCCGAACATCGCAGAATATACACAAAGAATTGCTGCATACTATACTCCTCCCATAACTTTTATAAAGTTGTCGTGCATGGTGCGCAATTCTTCCCTATCCATTTCGCTGAACATATTCTCGGCAATTTGAGAGCTATCGCGAAATTCAGAATCTTTTTCGAGTACGCTTGGGTGCACTTCAAACGCCCTCTGATTCCACCCAAGCAGGTGCAATCCGGATAATCGCTTTACCCGAGAAAGCGCCACATACCCCTGGCCGAATTCGAACACCTGGCGCAAGTCGACCACTGCGGAATCGAGACTAATCCCCTGGCTTTTGTGGACCGTAATCGCCCACGCTAGGCGAAGCGGCAATTGCGTGACGCTTGCTACTACTCGACCGTTCTCCTCGACGCTCCAGTCCATGCTCTCAACATCAACTTTCCTCCCCTCTTTCGTGACTACTACAGGATGGCCGTCTGTCTTGCTGAATTCTTTAACCACGCCGAGCGTTCCGTTTACGAAATGTTCTTTCGGATTATTTTTTGTAAACATGACCGTTGCACCGACTTTCAGCGATAATACTTCCGGAGATAAGCACCCCTTCTTCAAGCTTTCGACTACATTTTTTGCACCCTTTGCATACATATGAAAATCTTTTGCCTGCCCGGGAATACTTGCGAGAATATCCGCATTCACCTTGTCGACATCCGCATTATGAGAAAATAATTTTGGAATATCCTCAGGAGCCATCTGCGCCTCTACCTTCCTTTCCTCCAAGCGTTCAACATGCAATTCGTCGAACGTATTGCTGCGAATAGCAGATAATAATTCTAAAAACGGAGCATCGTCCTGCCGATGCTGTTCCGTGATGTAGCAGATAATGGGGTTTGCCTGCTGCCAAGCGAGCGAATCATAGGCAAACTGGCTCGCTTGCGCAGAACGGCTGACGGGCGGCAATTGGAAAAAATCTCCCACAAAAATAATCTGCAAACCGCCGAATGGTTCTTCGGAATTTTTCACTGCCTTGCACACCGCATCGACCATGGTAATCATGCCCGCAGACAACATAGAAACTTCGTCAATAATCAGCACGCGAGAACGATTAATGCGCTTTACGATATACTCGCGCGAAGCAATGGCGTCGATGTCGTACTTGCTTAAGCTGCTTTTAATACCTATTCCGCTCCATGAATGAATCGTCATTCCGCCAATGTGCGTGGCAGCAATACCCGTAGACGCAGTAATGGCGACATCGACGCCATTCTTTTTTAAATATGAAACATACTCATTGATCGTGTGCGTTTTCCCTGCCCCAGGCTCCCCTGTTAAGAATACATTTGCTCCTGTTTTTAGAATCCTCAAAGCATCTTCTTGCGTCATCTGATCATTTTACCGTACAAGCGTACTGTTTACGAACATGAAAGAATACCCCATACTCCTTACAGGGTTGAATAATTGCACCTTCAAAGGAGCGGCGCTATGCTCGGGATCATCCATGAACACGTCCTCCGGGAAGTGGCGGATGGGGTTCATACAACGCTTTCATCGCTATCAAAGCTTCCTTACGATCAAGCAGTACGAATCACTCTGAAAGATACACGCGTTGTCATAGGCATGCGTTATCGAAGGACGATACCTGGCAGCGCAGTATCCATATGCGGCTATACGACGATCAATTGCTCGCTCATCGCGCATACGTGTGAATTTTTTTCCGGATGCACCGCATACAAGCCGATATCCCTGATTACTGTTATTAACCACGGGCAGCCGTCAGAAGTCCGAATTGCCTGGGAGCTTGAACAATAGGCTCAAAAAATCGCATCAATCCAGCCGGCTTTGCGCGAAGCCGGTTTTTTATTGCATATGTATATATAAAAATCCCCTTGAGCATCATTGCTCTTGGGGACTTACGCTGACAGAAGCGCTGGCAACGCCTACGTACAGCAAACGTCGTAAATCATGACATACCCATCATTCGGATGCCGAGAGCATTGAGACACGAGATCGTGCCACGTACTGTGCTCATCCAAATCCTGATCAATCGGGATAACCGTATCAGTACCCTCGATGCGAAGTTCGCGCAGACACAGGAACAGCCGAGAACCTGCTTCGAACAATGGGTTGAACACGTCCATAATCCATACATGCATACCAGGGACATCGATGCCCCCATGAGGATTGAGCCCGCTAGGTCCGAAGGGCACCGAATTTAGCACCTCCTCAGCCTCTACTCCATCGTGCCACACCTTAGACCATGTGTTCCTTTTCACATGAATTCGCACCTCTTTATCACTTGGGTGGAAGCCTGAAAGAAACTCCTGAAACGGACTGAGAGTAAATGCGGACATTATCTTCCCCCTTGTTGCCTAAAGTGCAGAAATTACCTTCTTTTGCCGTATTTCGACACAGCAAAAGAACATCTTATATTAGTGTAAAATATGTATTTTGTCAACTTCTTATGAAGATATCGCCTTTTTCAGCAGACCAATCACCACGCCAGGGTTGGCAGAACCTTTTGTTTTTGCCATTACTTGCCCCATCAGGTATTGCAGCCCTGCTTCTTTCCCCGATTTAATTTTCTCAACCACATCCGGATTTTCTGCAAGTACATGAGCAATCACTTCGTCTAATTGATTCGTATCGCTCATTTGGGCCACGCCCAGCTTTTCAATAATCGGGTCAGGATCGCCTCCTGTTTTTTGCATCTCAACGAGCACCGGCCGAACGGCATTGCTCCCTATTTTCCCCTGATGCACAAGCACCACTAATTCCGAAAGATTTTCCGCAGTAATTCGCAACGGCTCGCTTTTCGCCTCCATGCGTACTGCGCGCACGTCGTTTAAAATAATATTCGCAGCAAGCTTCATTAAATCGTCTTGTTCTTCGGCAATAATATCCGTTCTATCTAAATCTGCCTGAGCTACTTCCGAAGCAGTATCTTCATATAAATGAGCTAATTCTTCATCAGCTAAAAGCAAATTCGCATTCGCCTCACTGGTTCCATATTCGCGCATAAAGCGAGATCGCCCTTGCCACGGCATCTCCGGGATACTTGCCTTAATTTCTCCTAATTGCTCAATCGTAAAATGAAACGGTGGAATATCCGGCTCAGGAAAATACCGGTAATCCGCGGCATCTTCTTTCGTCCGCTGCGCTTCCGTCTTTCCTGTATCAGAATTCCATCCACGCGTTGCATGGCCGGGCACGTCGCCTGCTTCCCATACTTTCGTTTGCCGATCGATCTCATACAGCAATGCCTTTTCAACAAACTTGAATGAATTCACGTTTTTGATTTCTGTCTTCGGAGAAAGTTTAGTTTCACCAGCAGGCCTCAGCGAAATATTTGCATCGCACCGCATCTGCCCCTTTTCCATGTCCGCATCAGATATACCAAGCGCTCGCATTGCGCGCTGCAATTCTTGCAAGAAAATCTTCGCCTCTTCCGGAGATTGAAAATCCGGCTCCGTCACAATCTCCATCAATGGGGTGCCTCCTCGATTATAATCCACCAGCGTACTCTTCCCGTCTTTTGAATGAGTATTCTTCGCAGCATCTTCTTCCAAGTGAATTCTCGTAATGCCGATTACTCTCTCTTTTCCATTTACCATAAGAGGAAAAGAACCTTTACCGCAAAACGGCTTATCGAACTGACTGATCTGGTATCCTTTTGGCAAATCCGGGTAAAAGTAGCTTTTTCTATCAAATTTGCTGTCTTGCGCTAATTCGCATCCAAGAGCGACGCCGGCTTTCTGAATCCACTGTATTGCCTGAGCATTTGGCACGGGCAATGTGCCCGGATACCCCATGCAAATGGGGCAAATAGACGTATTCGGCTCTGCGTCCCCCAATACGTTTGCACACGAGCAAAACATCTTGCTTTTCGTTTTGAGCTGGACATGAATTTCAAGGCCGATAACTGCTTCTAGGTTCATACGCATTATTATGGCGTAAAATAGCGTATGATGCTAGCATAGCCTGTTACCTATGCATTGGGACGTTATCGTTATAGGAGGAGGGCCTGCGGGCATGATGGCTGCAGGAAAAGCTGCTTCAAAAGGAGCGCGCGTATTGCTGTTGGAAAAAAACGAGAGCTTGGGTAAAAAGCTGCTTATCACAGGGGGTGGCAGGTGCAATGTGACCAATAATCAGCCAGACAATAAACTGTTCCTCAAAAAACTCCCGGAAAGTATGAAATACTTATTTACCTCATTCGCACAATGGAACGTTACGCATACACTGACCTTTTTTCACGAAAGGGGCATGGAGACTAAAACAGAGAACGAACGGCGCGAATTCCCCGTCAGCGATAGCGCGCAGTCCGTATGGGACGTACTGGTTGAGGAATTAAAAACAACCAATGTAACAATTCAAGCAAACTCCCCTGTTACGGGATTTGTTCTAGACGATGAAAAAAATATTGCTGGCGTGAAGCTGCAAAACGGCAAGGTACTGTCTGCGACTTCATATATTTTAGCTACCGGCGGAAAATCTCATCCGGAAACGGGCTCCACGGGCGATGGCTTTGCATGGCTTTCTGAAATTGGGCACAAGGTAATCAATACTGCACCGTCACTCGTACCAATAGCCCTCGCCGATAATTGGGCGAAAAAATTGCAAGGAGTAAGCCTGCAGAATGTAAAGGTATCGGTCTTGCAAAATGATACGAAGAGAGAAACAAGAACGGGCAATATGTTATTCACCCACTTCGGCGTCACAGGACCGCTGATATTAAACTTGAGCAATTCCGTGCGAGAATTGCTCCAATACGGAGAAGTAATGCTGCTGCTCGATCTTCTTCCCGCAATGAATCACAAAGAAATCGATGAGGCGCTGCAAGATGTCTATTTAGAACAAGCAAAAAAACGAGTAAAAAATATCGCGACCACTCTGCTCCCCGCTTCCGTACTGCGTGCCGCACACAAGCTTGCAGGAATTGATCTGGAAACAAACTGCACTAACGTATCAAAAGAAGAACGCAAAAAACTTGTACAGCTTCTAAAAGCGTTACCCATGCACGCATCTCATTTGCTCGGCCTCAATAAAGCAGTAATCACGAGCGGCGGAGTCACATTAGATGAAGTGAATTTTAAAACGATGCAATCAAAGTTATTTCCGAACCTCTACATTGTCGGTGATGTCTTGAATATCAACCGCCCGTCGGGAGGATATAGCCTGCAGCTATGTTGGACAACAGGCTTTATTGCCGGGAATTCCGTTCCGGTATCAGAGTTGGTCGAGGAGTCGGATCGACTATAAAGGTAGGAGAAGGAGTTGCTGACGGCGTAGGGGTACCAAAGCACGGCGTATTGGCAAGATATTGAATACCATCCGCAGCAACAAGGGTAAGGTTACCCTGCCCATCCGTCTGAAGTTGTTGTCGTGCAGGAGGGCGCACTCCAAGGTAATTTACTGTTTGATAACATCCGGCTTGTGGTGCAAACGTAATAATATGAGGCGTGCCAGACGTCCACACTGCATATCGAGTTTCGCTCCCCTTGGTAAACGATAGAACATAATCAGGAGAACTTGCGCTCAAGGATTCCGGAAGAAGCGGCTGCTCTTGTGCGGGCAGGCGCTTTGAAAACGTAAACCCATCAAGCTGTTCGGTGAGTGTCTTTAATGCAGTATATGCAGGCTTTGGACTTAAATCCTCTTTCATAATCCCATGGTACAACTTCCATTCTTGTCCTGCGTGAGTACTTGCCTGATCATTATCCTTCCAATTAAACCAATTCATAACAGATACTCCCGCCATTAGGTTCGTGAGATATTCTCGTCCAACAAATTTTGCTTCATCATCAAAGCTCGTGTAGCGGTTCACCGGGGTGCGGGGTGCCGATTTATTCGTACTCCACCCTACTTCACCCGCCATAACTGGCACGTTCGGCGCATATTTTTTCACAACAGCTCGGTATACATCATATGTATTTGCTGAACGACTGTTATTTCCAGGAAGTCCCGTCACAATCTCTTCCGGCGTATTGCGGTACGGGTGAACCGAAATTGCGTTCCAGTATTGCGCAGGGCCCTGCTGAAGCACTTTATCAAGATAGTCGGCACCCGGCTCGCTCCCATTCACTGCCGGACCTACGATAATACTGTTTGCATCAGCTTGCTTCATGGCTTTACTTGCGGCTGCAGCGAGCTTTCCATACGCCACAGGATCAAGCGGGTCATCATCACTCCAAAAATTGCCCGTATTAGGCTCATTCATTATTTCCCATACGATATGCTGCCCTTTGTAATGCTTCGCAATTGCCGCAGCAAATGCAGCATACCCCTGCTGTCCCTTATCGCTTAATGGGGACCCTTTATACAAATCATTTTTTGCAGAAATAATAATGTACGGCTGAATGCCATTATTAGCCATTCGATTAAATAGTTTGTCGTAATACGAAAAATCATACACACCCTTCGTGGATTCCACGTCTTTCCATTTCATAAACGTACGAATCCAGCGAAACCCTGCATCATGCATCATCGACAGTTCTTTGGGAGCAGGAAGCTCTGGATAGTATGCATCCACCCCTAATCCTAACGGGACGGTAAGCGATGGAGGGTAGCTGCCCTGCCCCCCAGTGAACACCGTAGATTTAATACGATCCTGAAACAGTCCAACAAGAGCCAGAACGATAATAATACCTACTACTACGCCTCCCCACTGCAATACCTCGATAGACTTTTTGTTCATATTTAAAATAAATAATATCATATTTTCATACCTTTACACGACCCACCCTATCGGATACCGTTTTAAGTACTATGATTTTATCAGACCGAGACATAAAACAAGCATTGAAGAAAAAAGAAATAATCGTCAATCCGAAACCGAATTTAAAGGAGCAGTTAGGATCATCCAGTCTTGATTTGCGATTAGGCTACACATTCCGATTTTTTAAACATCGAAAACAAGCATTTGTCGACCCGTTTGATAGCAAGACCACGGAAGGCATGACGGAAGAAATTACGATCAGCAAGAAAGAGCCGTACGTTATTCACCCGAACGAATTCGTATTAGCATCTACCCTAGAATGGGTTGAGTGGGGCGACGCTTTGGCAGCTCGTGTTGAAGGAAGAAGCAGTTTGGGACGCCTTGGGCTGGTTATCCACTCTACTGCAGGCCATATCGACGCAGGATGGCGCGGAACGATCACGTTAGAGCTTCGCAATATTGGAATGGCGCCAATTCTTCTTTACCCAAAGATGCGTATTTGCCAGCTTATTTTCGAACCGCTTTCCTCCCCGGCAGAGCAGCCGTACACGTCAAAACCTACGGCGAAATACCATAGCAAGACAGGCACGACAGATTCTGCAATTTCTAAAGAATCCCTATGATTCCATTCCACGTACAAAAACTATCCCCCGATGCAACGCTGCCTGCCAAAGGTAATGCGGAAGATGCCGGAATAGATATTTTTACGAACGAAACATACACGCTTGCCCCCGGAGAACGCCACATGTTCACCACCGGCATCGCATGCGCAATTCCACAAGGATATGTGGCATTACTGTGGGATCGATCAGGGCTAGGCTCAAAAGGCATTCATCGTTTTGCAGGAGTAATAGATGCAGGATACCGCGGAGAATGGAAAGTGATTTTATGGAATTCCACCAATGAGCCGTTTGAAATAAAATCAGGAGATAAAATTATCCAAGCCGTTGTACAGAAATTCGAACCAACGGAAATTACTGAAGTTGAAAGCCTCGAAGATTCCGCACGCGGCGAAAAAGGATTCGGAAGCAGCGGGCGATAAATAAATAAAAAAGCTTGTAACCGGCAATCCATTTGGAACCGTTTACAAGCTTGTTGCGTACAATCACCCCTCCACAACATAGCGAAGACACATCGCCAACGCTAGAATTATCGATGGGACCCCGATCGCCAGCGAACTCAATTTGATCGTATTGCCCGCCTGACTATTCCAGAACATCTGCCCAGAATTCTTCATTCTGCAACATCTCCTCTCTGAGAGTTTGCTTTTCACATGAAGTCATAATCGCCACCCAAATAATAACAGCAAGTGTAATAACACCATTTATACCAATCCCCCACCTCTGAAGTGTTTCTGGCTTGATAGCGCCAAACAGCCAGCAGACAATACAATCAGACTCGTCCTTGAACATGCGTTCTAATCCTGTTGAGTTCGCAAAGGGTATCTTCGAGGAGGTACCGCGCAGTACCCTCGTCGACGAAAACGTTGATTGCACATCTTCTTAAGCACTGCCCTTGAGATGCCTTTCCTGCGTTTACCCCACTTCATGTAACGCCCTCCAACGAGTATCCAAATTGTTAAAGGCCACGAGGTAGTTGTAGTCTTTTTGAGTTACTTAGTCAATTTCTTGCGCACCCGTACCCAGATCTCTTCGTGCAACGCTTCGCGAGTTTTTTGTTCGCCGTCCACATCGACGCTATCAAATACCAACCACTTCTGCTCTTTCGCAATCTTCAAATAGCTATTTCGAATTGCAGTAAGCTTTTCTTTTGTTTCAAAAAAGTCTTTCTTTTTCTTCGCTAATCTCTGCAACGAAACTTCAACCGGTGTATCTAAAAATAATACGATATCTGGCTTCGGCAATGCCGGAGTGTTTTTATAACACAGCCACGTAATCCAGTTCAGCATTTCTTTGCGCGCATCGCCCGTAAGGCCGATTGTTTGATATGCCATAGTACTGGTCGCGTAGCGATCAGAAACCAAAATGGCTTTTTCTTTTTTACTAGAAATGACTTCTAAAAACTCTTCTTGTTTCGAGAAGAAGTCTTGAATGTAGAGCAATGCCTGCTCTCGTCGAGAAAACGGATATTTATTTTTAAATAACAAAAACTTATCGTAAATCATTCTGCCGGTTGCACGATCTTCTTGCGGGAAATGATACTGATGCGGAACATACCCCTCCTTTTTTAATCGAGCAGATAGCAAATCTGTCTGCGTCTGACTCCCTCCTGCGTCTAATGCTTCAAGGACAATAAATGGATTCATGCAAAGAATTGTACGTGTTCGGGAAATGTTTGCGCAAGTCGAGTCCTCACCTCTCGAGCAATATCGTCAATACTTCTGAGCTTATCCCCCTCCATGCACACCACATGCATCATCGTCTCGGGATATTCTTTGCACATCTGCACATATTCTGCGTACAGCGCTTCCTGGACAGAAATATGATCCGTTACCTCATCTTCATCCGCTGCGCCCGCCTTTCTGCCTTCTAACATCTCAATTGCCACCTTTGGTGGAATATCGAAAAAGAGCGACATGTGCTCTCTCGGCATACCATTCACATCGCATTCAAGCTCGCGCACTGCCTTATGAATTGCAAGCCTGTCTTCGCCGACTGCATGAGCTTCTTCGACCATAAACGCGATACTGCTCGGCACGTAACGATCGTAAATAATAATGCCGTTTTGATCCAAGATATCCTGCACCTCTTGCTTGTGTTCGGTTCTGTTCTGCGCAAAGTATCCCATCTTTTCTTGCCACGGCGTGTGCGCCCAATCGCCAAGCTTGCCCTGCAAGCGTAATTTTAATTCCTTTCCAGACGGCGTCGTATAATCCGGAGATTCAAACCGCTTCACCAGCGCTCCTCGGTGCTCCAAATGCGAAAAAAGCACACCCGCTTGGGTGGCTTTTCCCGATGAATCTAGGCCATCAAAACTGATCAAGATACCGGCCATGTTCCGTATATGTAGCTTAGAGAGATACTCGAACTGCTGGGCTCATGCTCGTCTTGAGCACAATCTTGCGAAAGAATTCTCCGCGCTGTGTTGCCGGACGCATCGCCTTTACAGCATCGACGAACGCAATAACGTTTGCTGTCGTCTTGTCCGCATCCCAGCTTGCCTTTCCGATTGCGCCATGCATATTGCCCTGCTGATCCATTTTGAATGCAACTTTTCCTGCTGCAAGCTCTGCTACTGCAGTTGCAACATCAGGAGTCACTGTTCCAGTCTTTGGATTCGGCATAAGCCCTTTCGGACCAAGCACTCGCGCAACCTTTGCAAGCTTTACCATCATGTCAGGAGTTGCGATTACAACGTCGATATCCGCAATACCGTTCTTTTCAATATTGGCGATAAGCTCTTCTCCTCCAACTACTGAAGCTCCTGCCTTTTTTGCATCTTCTTGCTTTTTCGCATCAGCAGATACAACCATCACTCGCTTCTGCTTTGGAGTTCCGCTTGGAAGAACTACGCTTCCTCGAACAGCCTGCTCCTGCTTGCTTGCATCAACTCCGAGCGCCATGTGGATCTCAATCGTTTCATCGAATGACTTCCTCGTGTGCTCTTTTAAGAACGCAACAGCAGAAGCAATATCAATTGCCGTTTCAGACGTTTTTTCCTTTACTGCTTTGTAAGCTTTGCTTCTCATAGGTTATTCAACGGTTACTCCCATTGATCGGGCAGTGCCTTCGATCATGGTCATTGCGGATTCAACATCGCGCGCTGATAAATCTTCCATCTTCTTTTCTGCGATTTCTCGAACCTGCGCTTTCGTAATCTTTCCAACTTTTGCCGTGTTCGGCGTAGAGGATCCGCTCGTAATCTTTGCAGCCTTTTTAATAAGTTCTGCAGCTGGCGGAGTCTTCAGCTTCAAATCCATTGATCGATCTGCGTAAATCGTCACTTCAACCGGAATGATGTCGCCCATCATTTCCTTCGTCATGTCGTTAAAGCGCGTTACGAAATCCTGGATATTCACTCCATGCTGGCCTAATGCGGGCCCGATGGGCGGAGCTGGCGTAGCTTTGCCTCCCGGTGCTTGTAATTTTAATACTGTGAGAATTTCTTTCATATGATGTGATAATTAACCTTCCTTCTTAATCTGCAAAAAGTCAAGTTCTACTGGTGTTTCTCGACCGAATACGTTCACTAATACCTTAACCGTACCCTTGGAATCGTTTACGTCGGAAATCTTTCCTTCGAACTCCTTGAACGGACCATCCATAATGCGGACAGAGTCCCCTTCAACCACGTCGATCTTGTACTTCGGCTCATCGTCGCCCATACGAGAGAGCAATCGATCGATTTCTTCTTTCGCAACTGGCGTTGGAGTAACTCCAGACCCTACGAATCCTGTTACGTTCGGCGTATTGCGCACAACGTACCAAGAATCTTCCGTAACGATCATCTCGACCATTACATAGCCCGGGAATAGACGCTCATCAATCGTTTTTCGCTTTCCGTTCCGTACGCGGATCTTTTTCTCGCGAGGAACAATAACTTGAAAAATCTTGTCGTCCATACCCATCGATTCGATGCGCTGGCGCAAGTTGCGAGCCACGTTATCTTCATACCCGGAGTAGGTATGGAGTACGTACCATGCTCGCCCGTCTGTTTTTTGCTCCCCTTCTTGGTCCATGAGTAATAAAATTATTTAATAATAACTGCTTGCAACCCCTTAGTAAGAATAAAGTCCATGCCACCCACAATTGCTCCGATTGCAACACATCCGATGATAACTACGACAGTGTATCGAATAGTCGTTTCTCGAGACGGCCAGGTAACTTTGAGCAGTTCCTCGCGAGCCTCTTTAATAAATGAAACTGGGTCGAATTTAGCCATGAAACTTTGCTGTTCTTAAAACAGCCCTATCTGGGCCGTTGTCAATACTGTATAGGAAGCGCCTAGAAGATGCAAGCCCCGCCGTATGTATTTGGCGGGGCAAGAAATCCTGATTTAGGCAGGGATATTAGAATCCGAGTTATTGTTCCTCCTCCAGTACCAGATTCCTCCTGCGATAATCG
>CAYVFG010000011.1:0-30760 GCA_964450915.1 uncultured Candidatus Saccharibacteria bacterium
CCAATACAGACGCCTCACAACTCACGGAATATTTACCGTTAGTTCAGTACGTATTATTCATGGGATACACTCCGGGATTTGCCGGGCAAGATATCAATCCGGATATTTTTAAAAAAATAGCAGACTTTCATACAAAAAATCCTGCAGTAAAAATTGCTGTAGACGGACACGTAGACAAAGAAACCATTCAAGATTATGCAAAAGCAGGTGCGACTATTTTTTGCGCAAATTCAAGCATTTTTAAAGCCGGCAATCCGACAGAAAACATAAAACAGCTCAAGCTGCTTGCGCAAAGCGCATAAAAGTCGTGGTATACTAAGAGGCGATGCAAAAGCTCACCACACGCGAAGATTTGGAGCGCATGGCGAATACGATTCGTAAAGATATTATTGCGATGTTAGTAGAGGCTGGGTCCGGCCACAGCGCAGGTCCGCTCGATTTAGCAGACATTGCAACAGCGTTGTATTTTAATATTCTAAATACCAGTCCTGAAAAAAAACATGATCCGGATAGAGACCGTCTCCACATCTCGTGCGGACATACTGCGCCGGTATGGTACGCCGTGCTTGCCCGTGCAGGATATTTCCCGTTAGAAGAACTTAGGACGTTACGAAAACTGGGCACAAGACTGCAAGGCCATGTTGATAGATTAACAACTGCCGGGATCGAAAGCTCTGCTGCAAGCCTAGGGCAAGGCCTCGGCATTGCATGCGGAGCTGCATACGCAGGGAAGATCAATAACCAAACATACCAAACGTATGCCTTGCTTTCAGATGGGGAACACGATGAAGGATCAACGTGGGAAGCGGTGGCATTCGCCGGCCACTACAAACTTGCACACCTAACTGCAATTATCGACAGAAACAACATCCAGATAGACGGGCCGACAGAAAGCGTGATGCGCAAAGAAAACTTTAAAGAAAAGTATGAGGCGTTCGGCTGGCACGTTATTGAAATCGACGGACACAACATGGAAGAAATAATTTCTGCGTGCAACGAAGCAAAGGCAATCGTTGAGCAGCCCGTATGCGTTATCGCTCATACCATTGCCGGAAAAGGCGTGGATTTTATGGAATACCAATACCAATGGCACGGCAATCCGCCGAATAAAGAGCAGGCACAAGAAGCGCTCAAGCAGCTAAGAAGTCTTGGCGATAGAATAATTCCATCTGATATATGAGCAATTTTTCAAAAGAGGCGCACCTATCGCCATCAACATTGCATGCGGATATTCCAATGGCCGCAACTCGCGACGGCTACGGTACCGGCGTTGTTGAAGCAGGGAAAAAAGATGAGAACATCGTGGTACTGTGCGCAGACTTAACGGAATCTACGCGAAGCCAAGGATTTAAGGAGGCGTTTCCGAATCGGTTTATCGAAATGGGCGTTGCCGAACAAAACATGGCAGTAGTTGCAACGGGCTTGGCTCTTAATGGAAAAATTCCTTTTGTTGCAACGTATGCCGTATTTTCTCCAGGAAGAAACTGGGACCAAATACGCATTTCCGCATGCTATAACCAGGCTCATATTATTTTTATCGGCGCGCACGCGGGTATCTCAGTAGGGCCCGATGGCGCAACACACCAGGCGATGGAGGATATCGCGCTCACGCGAACGCTCCCGGGCATGACAGTCCTCGTACCGTGCGACGCAGAGGAAGCTCGCAAAGCAATTCATGAAGCGATATCCGCAAAAGGTCCTGTATATATCCGCCTAGGAAGAAATAACACTCCAAAATTCACATCAGAAAACACCCCATTCACAATCGGCAAAGCTCAACTATTCAGGGAGGGGACAGATGTTGCAATTATCGGTGCCGGACCGATTATTCATTCTGCGCTTGTTGCAGCTGCAGCATTAGAGAAGCAGGGAATTTCTTGCAGAGTTATTAACATGCCGAGCATTAAGCCTATAGACCATGATGTAATAGAAAAAGCTGCAAAAGAATGCGGAGCAATCGTCACTGTTGAAGAACATCAAATTATGGGCGGCGTAGGGAGCGCTATTGCGGAAGTCGTCGCGCAAACACATCCTGTGCCAATCGAATTTGTGGGCATGCATAATAGTTTCGGTGAATCCGGAACTCCCGATGAACTCCTTAAAAAATATCGCATGGATGCGCCAGCAATTGAAGCTGCGGTGAAAAAAGTTGCAAAGAGAAAATAATATGAACAAGAAACTTATAACCATAATCATCGCCATAGCTATCATCTTCATCGCGGGGGTTTGGTATGCGTTCCAGCGCCCGCTGCAAGCGCCGACAGTGCAAAATAGCGCATACACCGGCCCGGTATTTTCTGATTTGCGAATAGGAACCGTGGTGCGAGAATCATTTGCTACGCAGAAAAATCCGCCCATCAAGCAGAAATCAGACTACACGACAAAAGATTTAATCATGTTGCAGGGTACTACGTCCGATGGAGTAACAAGCCCTGTTACTGTAACGGTGCGCATACGCGACACGGCGCTCAATATTATTCCGCTTTCTCCGGATACCATTACGCTTGATCCTGGAAAAAACGAATATTGCTGTTGGAATATATCCACAATACAACCCGGGCAATATAATATGCAGGTATTGCGTCCGGATGGCATCATTACCAACTTGCCTTTAAAGATAACACCCGCGACAGGACAATAAACTACGTAAGAGGCGCTCGAATGGGGTGTTCTTTATTTGTACGAATATACTTGACAAAATTATATAATAGGAGTATATTGAACACATGAAAATTGCCCTAACAGTGTCAAAAACAGCCGTAATTGGTGCTTTAAGCGCATGTGCGCTTGTTTTGCCAAACGTCTCATTTGCGAGCGAAGCTGACTACGGAGCAGGGTTTTGGCCATCTCCAAGTGCTCCCGAATTCACCACAACGCAAATCAATGCAACACAGGGTAACTATGGCGCAGGATTCGCCGGTGCGCCCGTTATTTCTCATGCAACAACGCCAAACAAGCAGGCATCTTCCCAAGGAAACTACGGTGCTGCGTTTGCAGGAGCACCCGCATTCTCTACAAAAACAGTAGGCAATAAAGCAAGCAAAGATAATTACGGCGCTGCGTTTACCGGCCCAGCAGACTTTGACGCAAGCACTGTTTCTTCAAGCGCTGAAAAGGGCAACTATGGTGCTGCATTTAATGGCGCTCCAGATTTTAACACGGGCAGCACTGGATCAATTGCATATACAGGCAACTATGGTGCTGGGTTCTCGGGTTCTCCAACACTTGTAGGGAATACATACAATCACGTGGTTACAACCGGCAACTATGGCGCAGGATTCAGCACGTTCGGAGCTCCATGGTCATGGTCCGGAGCAGGGTACCGCATCTACAGCTTAGGCTGGTGGTTCTAGCAAGAACCCTGAGCCGTGTCGAAGGGTGGCTTTAAAACGCATTTGACATTTTAGCAAAACAGGAGTATATTCCTGCATGAAGTCAGCAATATCGCTGATGCTTTAGGTTCTTTCCACTTTTGTCGAGGAGACAAATCATGCGACGATTTTTGTTTCTGATCGCCTTGCTGGCGATCGCGCTCAGTTCCTCTGCACAACACGCGCAGGCACAATTCTTCGGAGGCTACGGCGCCGGGTTTACCCCCAGCCCGCAGGCATCGTACGGCCCCAACGGAGCCGTCACAGGAGCCTTGTATCCGAATGGCGTGTATGTCGGAAGCGGCGGATACGTTCCACCGGGACCGGTCTACGGCTATCCAATGCCGGCGTATGGAGGCATGAGCTACGGCTATCGCCCCATGCCACTGGGCCAGGCAATCGCCACCGCTGCCGTCATCACCGCAGTTACCAATCGCGGGTATGGCAGAGGGTATCCATATCAGCCATATACCGGATATGGGATGCGTGGTGGATTCGGCGGAGTTTCGCGCCACCAACTGCACGAAATGCGCGAACATGGCAGATAGGGCGGCTTTCACCCTCACTGAAATCGTTAATTGATCAGCAAATTCTCTCAATGCTATCAGTCGCGATAAGCCCGTCTGGAATATTGTAGAAATACACTATTCCGGCGGGTTTTTTTTTTTTTTTTATATTATCTTTTTATTATATTTACTCTATGAATATCCAAACAAATATTCCGCTTGCTTCGTTGACTACAATCAAGCTGGGCGGAAATGCTCAGGAATATATTTCCTGTGAATCCGTACAAGATATTATCTCTGCATTAGAATATGCAAAAGAAAAAAATCTGCGCGTGCATGTATTGGGCGGGGGGAGTAATACGATTTTTTCGGATGCTGGATTTTCCGGGCTTATTATTCATATAAAAAACAGCGGCATTATCAATGAAGCGTTGTCCGATAATACAATCCTGCTTACAGCCCAGGCAGGTGAAGATTGGGACAACGTCGTGCAATATGCAATCAGTCATAATGCGATGGGCATTGAATGCTTGTCTGGAATCCCTGGTTCTGTAGGAGGCACGCCGTTTCAAAATGTTGGCGCATATGGCCAGGACGTTTCGCAAACTATCAAATCCGTTTTTGCTGTTAATAGGGATACCCTTGAGCAAGTAGAATTTTCAAATTCAGAATGCAACTTTGGATATCGCACAAGCAGATTCAAGGCGGAAGACAAAGACAAATATATTATTACGACCGTAGCGTTTGCGCTTACAATCAACAAAGCACCTGAAATAAAGTACCCAGAATTGGCATCAGCCATCGGCACGGCAATTCAACCGGGCAAAGAGGGGTTGCAGCAAGTTCGCAATGCCGTGTTAGCGCTTCGCAAAAAGAAATCAATGCTGATAGACCCGCAAGACCCAAACAGTATTTCATGCGGTTCTTTTTTTACGAATCCGATTATCAGCGCAGAAGAGTTTGTTGCAAATCTCACGTTAGCCCAAAGCGAGATTCCAAATTTTCCTGAAAAAAATAATTGCGTAAAATTATCTGCCGGTTGGCTCATTGAGCATGCCGGATTCCATAGGGGGCAGAAACTGGGGAATGTTGGTATTTCAGAAAACCACAGCTTGGCGTTAGTAAATCGAGGAGGAACGACACAAGAATTGCTAGACCTTGCAAAACAAATCCAAGCTGCAGTGCAAAAACAATACAAAATCCAGTTGCAACTAGAGCCGATCGTGATTTCATAGCACTGGACAAAAAACGTACAAATTGTATTGTTACAAAACGCCGTACAACCAATACACCGCTTTAAGGAGCTACGCCATGACGACGGGAAACATTCTCTCTATCGCCGGAATGTACTTTCAATACACAACAGAATTCAGCATGGGAATTGGAACTATCATGGTAAATAGTGGAGTGGGACGATTTCCATTCCACGGGCAAGTATTTCCAAACTCCGATAAGCAAGGTTCGATGGTCGACAGCCTCGGAACTTCACTACTGCTTGATTTCCAAGACAATGGTGAACAAGGTTGGAGCTTTACCAAACAGTACACCGGCCAGAGAACTCATCGACACCAGATTCATTATCGTTTTACAGAGCGCTCTGTAAATAATGCGTATTGGATTGGCGAATATCGATTCGATGACGGCAGTGTTTGGGGAGAAGCTCATGCAGTGTATGATCCAATAGAAACCATCCCCGCCCGTTTTCTGCGAAGGGAGTATGAGGTTAACCACACGCAAGTCCTCGAAGATACTTTCAGAGAACTTTCTCTGTTACCATCAAGCATCATGCATCTATCGCGCCTTCCGCAAGTGTTTCGCTACGGAAACAACGGAGTCCTTCCGCCACTTGAAGAGCAAGATGAAGACATAAGAGCTGTATGTACGAACCCTGTATTCCATGATCATACTCTTCCGGAAGCATGGGTTGAGGTGTATTGCTTCATCTCAAACATTTCCAGCCGAATGGATTGTTCTTGGAATGATGTTCTGCAACAAGCACGGGAGAAAATTCCGCAAGAAGGTTCTCTCCTCAACGCACTGCGATCAATTCATTCAGATCTGGACCTACAATCTCGAATGGAGGAATATACAGAAGAAACAGAAGACGATTCGGACGAATAGCAACCGCCCCCAGGTATCGCACAACGCGACGCCTGGGCTTTTTTTATTTACACCACCCTATACGGCATTATATCAGCAGCATCTACAGGCAATTTTTTATATAAGGGAATGAGTTTTTTCAAGTCTCCGGAAAGCAGAATGTGATATTCTGGCACCTGTTTTTTCTTCGCTCCCAGCTCCTGATACGGCCCATGAATGATTATCTCTTTTTTCTTTTTTATAGCGCCGTCAAGCACGCCGCGCATGTCTAATGCGCGAGCATATGCCTTTGCATTCGTTTTATCGCGAACAGTGAGGCGAACAAGCTGAGAATAGGGAGGTAAGAGGAATCGCTTGCGCTGCTTCAGCGCTTTTTCTTCCCATGCTTTTTCGGAAACCTCGAACAAATCTTTTACTATGTCCGCATATCGGGACCCTATATATACATCCGAGTTCTTCGTAAATTCCGCCAATCTGGCAGCTGTTATTTTTGCCCGTTCCGCAGAGCGATAATCAATTGCGCGAAGCGTCCATTCCGGAAATAGCCATACAACATAATCGAACTGCATGCGCGGGGGGTGAGTCAATATGCCAACCGTTCCGATATGCATATGCTTTTTTGCAATTGCAGAAAGCTTTCTGAATAAGCCCTTCTTCAATTCAACATCATCTTTTTTATTAAACAATATAAGTACATGCTTTCCGGACCGTGCCCACGACCTTACTTTATTACCAAGCTCCTCGGGCATTGCTCGCTTCCACTTTCTATCTTCAAATGAAAACGGGTAGATATGCGTTTTTGAAATGACTGGATTATTTATGAGCACATCGCATATTTTTTCACTCACGGCATGACGCAGAAATAGCGATGGATACGGTGCAGCATACAGCAGCGAGGCATGCGAAACTTGCGCCAACATTTGCGCGCCGATTACGGTATGCAAGCGCGGGTATTGATCCCACAACTTGTAGCTATCCGACCGCTCTTCGTCGACAACAACGCTTGCGAGATTATAAAACGGCAAGAATATTGCCTTTTGCGTTCCGATAACAATCCTGCATTCATTGGAATCCGCGGCTTGCCATACGTTCTTTTTCTCCGACTGCAGCAATCCCGCATAGTAAATCATCGCCGTCTTATTGCGTATCTCTGGTGCAAAAAGTTTTTCATATGCAGGCAGCATTGCGACTTCTGGAACCAAAATAAGCACTTGGCCTTTTTGCTCGCGCGCATGCTCGGCAATAAGATCCATCCGAAGAACGTTATTTTTTTCTATAATGGCCTTCGGTCGAATCTCTTTCTTTTCACGTACTGAAGAATGCGCACTGCTTGCAAGCTTTGCAAACGAACCCGGCAGAAACAATCGGGCAGTAAACCCAAACCCGCCATGGCAGGCATCCGCAATCCACTCAGCAAGCCGCATTTGGCTTTCCGTAAGCTGGACGGCTGTTATAGTTTTAATTTGCTTCGTCGGATAACTCGGACGCTGCAAATCAAGCGCAGTCACTACACCCATAATACTTCGCTTGCCAAATGGAATCTTAACCACCTGGCCTATGCGAACATCGTCTTCCGACGAAACATAATACGTATACGAATCTTGCCCGCGTTTTCCTAGCGGAACACACGGAGCAACTGCCACGTATCTCACTTTTTTATTGCCCGCCATAAAACATCACGGGGAAGCGATACATCGTCACTACTTCATGGTGCGGATCAATATGCGCCTCGCGGATAGCTGTGGCAATCTGTTCGTCTGGAGTTTCTATACCCACCCTTCTGGGCAACAACACTGCAGACTTGTTCATATCGGAACGGATATATAAGCCATATACCAATGGCATCAAGTGCTCTCTGCTCGTAATCCGCTCCATAAATCCTAATACTCCCACGGTATAGGTATAGCGCGCCGCATCTGCCGGGCGAATTTGCACGCCTTGCTGAATAATGGCGTTTACTGTGTTCCGAATTATCTCCTGCGCCAAGTTTGGAGTATTCGGCAAAGGGCTTCCGTATATTGATCGCACATGGTGCCCGGGCTCCTCTCCGATAATGACATAGCATGCCTTTTGCCGGAGCAATTCCTGAGGCAGCTGGATAGACAGCGTTAAATATTCGCCGGTTTTGGCATAGTACTCCGCCGATTGCTTTGCGATTTTAGAATACAAACCACTCATATTCTTTACAGTACGTTCTGGTATAAATAACGCAATGTGCGTATTCTTAACGCATATATGACCGCTTGCATTGCGCTTACAATACCGGTACAGGCCATCGCGCCCATTCGCGATGCCATGAGAGCGTATCAGGATGTGCTTACCACAAGCGTTCCTCAAGAACATTGGATATGCGAAATGGCAACGCTTAGCCACACAATGCTAACTTCGGATCAACTCGCCATCTTGACTCAGCCGATTCGGCAATCGTTTCATCCGGTCATCACCATATTGTCGCTTGGCCTTGGCAAAGCGGAACATGAGCTATGGGCATACGCACAAGACCAATCGTTTTTGCATACAATAAGAAAAGAGCTCATGCAGCGCATACAAGAATCTGGAATACCTTTACCCGAAGAAGCGTCGCAAGCATTCATTCCGCATATCCATGTAGGGAATATACAGCCGGATGCAAAACCGCTCTCCGTTCCCGATATGCCCGTACAAACAAAATTTAGCCTACCTGAACTTGTTATATTGCAAGACTATGTTGCCATCGGAACAATTCCAGTCACGCCGTGAGCATATCGCGGGAGTACCGTGCGATTTTTTGCCACGGCAAGAATACGAACAGGCACTGCGCTATGCGCTTACAAGCGGCAAGCTAATCCATATCGTCACGCTCAATGCAGAGATGATCGTACTGGCACACCGAGACGATGCTTTCAAGAAAGCAGTACAGCACGCTGAACTCGTCATTCCGGATAGCTCGGGAATACTGTGGGCACGAAAGTATGCTCACAACAAAACCAGCTTGTTTTCTTTTTTCTTTGCAAAAGAACAACCGTTAACCGGCATTGATAGTATTTTTTTGATATGCGAAGAATTGGCAAAACAAAATGGCATCGCATATTTGATCGGCGGGGAAGAGAATGACCGCAATAAAACTGCAGAAATTCTGCAACAAAAATATCCAAAGCTAGAAGTTATTCCTCTTAACGATGGCTTTCTAGAAACTACAAGCTATAAGCTACAAACTAACCCGGCTGCCATCTTCGTCGCACTTGGCGCACCAAAGCAAACATTTTGGATAGAACATCACCGAACGCAACTAGAACAAGCTGGCATTCGCATTGCAATCGGCATAGGCGGGGCGTTTGCCATGATATCGGGCAGATTGCCCCGCGCTCCAAAATGGATGCGCGTAGCTCATCTCGAATGGCTGTGGCGACTATTTCTTGAACCAAAAAGATGGAAGAGAATTTATAATGCAATTATTGCTTTCCCCCAATTAATTTTTTCCGAAAAGTAAAAAGCCAGAGAATCAGCAACTTGCTAACCTCTGGCTTACACGAGATTTCAAACTTTTCTACGTTTGCTGGATCCCATGTGGTCTTAGAACGAATTGGTCGCCACCGCTTTGGACACGGCGCTGAATACTAACCCGTTGTTTTGATTATATAACCTCATTAATCGGTTATCCACATTGACGCGCAATTTTTAGGCGGTTACGGTGAAATCATATCTGGAAATTGTTCTCACGAACTGTTTCCAGTATGAGGAGCGGGGGGGTTTATTATTAACTATCAGGAGGTGAAACAACACTTATGGAATACGAACCACAAGAAGAGAACAAAGTAAGCGGATTCGTTGAGCGCATGAAAGAATCTCCGCGTACCGTTTCTGCAATTATTATTGTCGTGATCGTAATCGCAGCAATCTACGCATTTTCAGGAAATAACCAAAAACAGGTAGCGATTGAAACGGCAACTCCTACGCCAGCAACATCGACGCAGCCAGAGACAAGCACAGCACCGGAAATGGCAGCAAAAGATGGCAAGGTAACAGGGGGAGCAACAGCAACAGTAACTCCGATAGCTCCTATTGATAAGAATACGCTCATGGATCAGAGCAAGGCTCTCCCAGAGGAAAAGAAAACGGATTCAGCGTACATTGAAACAGCGGTAAAGGGAGATAGCTTAACGACATTATCCAGAAAAGCAGCTACTCGATACCTTGCAAGCAACGACGCCGGATACCAAGTAACAAATGAACACAGAATCTACATTGAAGACTACGTTCGAAAGCACCTCGCGAAGCAACCAGTAACGGTCGGATCTCAAGAAACCATCTCCTTCGAACTCATTAAGCAAGCGACGGAATCAGCGAAGAACTTAAACGACAAGCAGCTGCACAACCTCACGAAATATACGCACGTACTGAACACCTAGAAAAGAATTTAGACGAACAGAAATAAAAAATCCCGGCAGGTACCCCGGGATTTTTTATACTTATACACATGAGAACAGAATGCGTACAAGTGCATATCTAGAACACGGTCAGTTGAGAGAAAAAATGTGGCTCATTTATTTTTTGAATGCGCACTCTAGCGGACGTATACTTAAGGGTACCAACAATTTATTCGTAACTTATAGCATATCCTTCTATGCCCATCGACAAAGTCAAAAAGCGTAACGGTTCCATTGTAGATTTTGATCGACAACGAATTCAAGATGCAATTCATAAGGCATACATAGCTACTCGCGGAGAACAGGCAGATGCGCCGGTAATCGAGGTGATAGTAGACGAGGTTATTATCGACCTAGAAGGATCTTTTATTACGGATGTTCCGGGAGTTGAAAATATTCAGGATCGCGTAGAGCGCAAAATAGCAGAAAAGGGGCTATTCGATGTGGCAAAAGCATACATTCTGTACCGAGTTGAACAAGAAGAGAAGCGCCAAAAAGCTCAATTCGAATTGCAGCAGCGCATTGCCAAGCAACAGCTCAACGTGAAGAATAGGGATGGGCAGATGGTTCCTTTCGACATGGGGCGCATCCGATTGGCAATCCAACGCTACTGCGGAGACGTGCTCAGCCCCGAGCAAGTAGACATTGTATTAAAAGAAACGCAAAGCAATATTTACGACGGTATTTCGACATCGCAAATCAATCAGGCAATCATCATGTCCCTGCGATCCCGCATCGAACAAGATCCGAAATACTCCTACCTCGCAGCTCGCGTTCTTACAAACGATTTATATCGCGATGTTATCGGAACAGATGAGTTCGCACCAGATTTCCAACACATCTACAGGCAAGGTCTTAAAAATAGCATTGCAAGAGGAGTTGCGTCAGAACGTCTTGATGCGCGCATGAATGAATTCGATTTTGAAGCGCTATCGCAAGCGCTCGATATCTCGCGAGATAAGCTGTTTGAATACCTTGGAATACAAACATTATACGAACGATACTTTGTGCGAGACTTGGACCAGAACATCTTGGAAGTTCCTCAGTATTTCTGGATGCGCGTAGCCATGGGGCTTGCGCTCAACGAAGAGAAGAGTCAGTGGACAAATTATGCAATTACGTTCTACAACACGATGTCGACACTGCGATACGTCCCTTCAACGCCGACGCTTTTCCATGCAGGAACAAGCCATCCGCAAATGAGTTCTTGCTACCTCACCACCGTAGACGACAAACTCGAACATATTTTCAAATCAATTGGAGACAACGCGCAATTATCGAAATGGTCCGGGGGCTTAGGGAACGACTGGACAAACATTCGCGCAACAGGGGCGCAGATCAAAAGCACGAACGTTGGCAGCCAGGGAGTTATTCCATTCTTAAAAATCTCAGACGCAACAACTGCAGCTATCAACCGCTCAGGAAAACGACGAGGCGCTACGTGCGTATATCTTGAAACATGGCACTACGACATTGAAGACTTCTTGGAGCTTCGCAAGAATACCGGAGATGAACGCAGGCGCACCCACGATACCAATACATCGAATTGGATTCCGGACTTGTTCATGAAGCGAGTCATCAACGACGGGCAATGGACGCTCTTTTCTCCAGACGAGACTCCGGAACTCCACCACATCTACGGACGAGCATTCGAACAGAAGTACATGGAATACGAACGAAAGGCAGACACTGGCGAGATTCGCCTCTTCAAACGAATTCGCGCAATCGACTTGTGGAGGAAAATGATTAACAGCCTGTATTCCACAGGGCACCCATGGATGACATTCAAAGATCCTTCAAATGTGCGCTCGCCGCAAGATCACGTCGGAGTAGTGCACAGCTCGAATCTTTGTACGGAAATTACACTGAATACATCCGCAGAAGAAACCGCCGTATGCAACTTAGGGTCAATCAATCTCGTTCGACACGTACAAAACGGGATCATTGATTACGACATGCTCAAAGAAACAACCACGCAAGCAATGCGCATGCTCGATAACGTCATCGACTTAAACTTCTATCCGACCATTGAAGCAAAAAATTCCAACATGCGTCATCGTCCAGTAGGATTGGGCATTATGGGCTGGCAGGACATGCTCTACACCCTCGGCATGCAATTCGACAGCGAAGATACCGTTGAGCTTGCAGATAACGTTATGGAATATATTGCATACTATGCAATCCTGGGCTCATCAATTCTTGCAAAAGAAAAGGGCAAATACCAGACATATCAAGGATCAAAATGGGATAGAAACTTGTTCCCGCAAGACACCATTGCTTTACTAGAAGAAGAGCGGGGAATGCCAATCGAAGTGGAGCGATCATCCAAGTTGGATTGGACTCCTGTTCGCGAGCATGTGCGAATGTACGGCATGCGCAACTCAAACTGCATGGCCATCGCACCTACTGCGACGATCTCTACGATCGTAGGAAGCTTACCTTCAATCGAGCCGATCTATAACAACATCTATACCAAATCGAACGTTACGGGCGAATTCACCGTTATCAATGAACAGTTGGTGAACGACTTAAAGAAACGCAATCTATGGAATAGCGACATGCTTGAAAAGATGAAACATTACGATGGAAGCATTCAAAATATTCCGGAAATTCCTCAGGATATCAAAGACCGCTACAAGGAAATCTTTGAAATAGAGCCGCAATGGGTTATCAAGCAAGCAGCTCGCCGCTCAAAGTGGATCGATCAAAGCCAGTCGCTGAACTTGTTCATCAAAACTGAGTCCGGAAAAGATATCTCGGATATGTACATCATGGCATGGGAAGCGGGCTTGAAGACAACGTACTACTTGCGAACACTCGGAGCATCTTCCGTTGAAAAGAGCACTGTAGATATCAACAAGAAGTTCGAGACGATGCCTCCCGTTATACCGACACCAACTCCGATAATGTCCGTCCCAACGCCTCCGCCGGCTCCTGCACCCACTCCAATGCCGCGACCAGTAATGCCAGACATCACCCTCACGCAACCGGTACCACAGATGGCAGGGGATCCGAACTTAAATATTTGTGAATCATGTCAATAACTATGGAAACAACTGAAAAGAAAATTTTAAACTGCGCAACAACAGACCCGAACAAGATACTTCCGATGAAGTATAAGTGGGCGCGCAAGCACTATCAGTCCGGCGTTGCAAACAACTGGACACCCGATGAAGTAAACATGCAAAAAGATGTGGAAACATGGAAGAGCACATCCGTTCTTTCCGATGACGAGCGCAGGCTCATTATGTGGAATATGGGATTCTTCTCAACAGCAGAAAGCCTTACTGCAAACAATCTTGTACTCACTATTTACAAGCACATTACGAACCCGGAATGCAGGCAGTATCTCTTGCGCCAAGCATACGAGGAAGCTGTTCATACCGATACATTCATCTATTGTTGCGATACGCTAGGACTCGACCCGGACGACGTATACACCATGTACGACCGAGTCCCCAGTATCAAACACAAAGATGAGTTCGTAGTAAACATGACAAAGTCGTTATCAGATCCGAATTTTTCTACTAACGGTACAGAAAATATTCAACGATTCGTACATGACTTGGTAGGATTCTACGTCATCATGGAAGGAATATTCTTCTATGCGGGGTTCGTGATGATGCTTTCATTCCTTCGCCAAAACAAAATGGTCGGAGTAGGGGAGCAGTTCCAATTTATTCTTCGCGATGAATCAGTGCATTTGGCATTCGGAACGGATTTGATCAATACGATCGTCGAGGAAAACCCTGAAATTTGGACGGAGCAATTCAAAACAACAATCACGGAAAATATTAAGCACGGGGTAGAACTTGAATCCGCATACGCGCACGATTGTTTGCCGACAGGAATCCTCGGGCTCAACGCAGACACGATCGATGAGTATCTCAAGTACGTTGCAGACCGACGACTGGAACGCATCAATCTTCAAAAAGTATACGGCGCGGAAAATCCATTCCCATGGATGAGCGAGATTATCGATTTGCGAAAAGAAAAGAATTTCTTTGAAACTCGCGTAACCGAATACAAAAACGCAGGGTCGCTGAAGTGGTGAAAAATTCAAAGTATAAATAAAGAAGCCGCTGGCAAAGATTGCCGGCGGCTTTTCGGTTACATGAATCAGTAGGCGGGCGCAGCTAGACGGCTACTAATTCATTAAGCGCTTGCTCAAACGCATCGCACATGTGCTGTCGAGCAGCGTGAGCACGAGCTCGATCTTCTGAGTATGCCCAACTATGCAAGAATATTTTTGATGCCTGAGTTTCCGTAGCATTACCAATAGCAAAGGTGATTCCATCAATCAACGTTCCGTAAAATTCACCTTCTTTGAGTACGAGAGGCAGAATAATAATATTCTTGAAGCTAGCCTCGGAGAATCTGCTCTGCACAACATCGTAAAAACATGCGACTTCTCGAGTAGGGTCCAGCATCTGCAAACGCTGAAACGCTGCGCCGCGAGTAAGCCGTGCGTAGTAATCCGCTGGCACCAGTAAACCACACTCCAGTGCGAGCTGACCCCATCTCCCTCGGAAATGAGGGAGCACATCTTCAAAATCAAAAAACCATTTCCACGCATCAACGCCTTCTTCTTCCAGACGCTGCCGCGCAAGCCAATCTTCCGGGCTAGATACATTCCTGCCCAACTGCCCAATTGCATACTGACGAAACGCCTCCTCCTGCATGGCATGCTCGCTTTCTTTTGTAAGGTTCAATCACACGTACACCGATGTCTTATTCATACGGGAAGTCTGTAAGATGTCAATAAAAAAACGGCAATCGCGTACGATCGCCGTTTGGGTGTTTGAGGAAAAGATTACGCCGATACGGCTTCAGCTCGCATCACCTTTTCCACCAAATCACACAGGAACTTTCTTGCCTGCTCGCTTTGCCCTTTCGTTGGGCCGCTGCGCCAGGTACCCAAAATGCAGTACAACACCTCCCAGGCATCTTCCGTTGAGCGGTACTGTTCGTTATGACCGTCAAAGAACACGGCAAGGAATCGATCTCCCCGAAAAACAACTGCGATTCCATTGGACACCGGGTACACTCGTGCACCGCCTGCAATATAGGTGCCTGCCATGATCACGAGCGCGTGGTCAGCCCCCATGTTTTTCAGCTCTGAGGCAGTAGTGGGCGCTGCATATTTTTCCAACGCTGCATCACAAAAACCAGACATTGCATCTTCGATCTCCGATAACCCCAAAAGACCCTTATCTGCATGGTCCCAGTGAGAATCGGGATAATCTGCGATGCGCTGGCGCTGCAACCATTCTTCGAGGTTATGTATATCACAACTTCTATTCACGGCATTAGTAAACGAATCGCTCGCAACGTTCATCTCGCATTCCTTTGAGAAAGACCAACAACACATTACTTCAATGACACACGTACTGAAAGTAATTTATACTACATTCAATCATGCTTGTCAAATAATCTATTATGGGATATAGAAAAACGCCACCTGCAAAGTACTTGCTGATGACGCACGAGAAAGTAGCGTTAGTTGTTTCTGGGCTTATTGATGAGTGGCTGCACCCAGGCTGCAATAAAGAACGTAATCCGCTGAACTCCAGTAAGCGTCACTGACCGCCTGGTTAATCGACGAGCGCGATGTCTTGCTACTCTTTTTGGAAGAGTGAAATCTTGCTTTAAAACAGGCCTTGTGTGTGCATCCGTATGGACCATTGTTTTATAATGCGTATTTTTCCTCATGAGAACCGTACCTCCCGATAGTATTTGAAGGTGGCAGATAAAAGAACTGTGTCGCCATATATTTTATATCGAATATTACGCCGCTCGTCAATTGATAGCAGAAAAGTCAACATTCCAGCTATACTTACCAGTATGAATCAACCCGACATGAAAAAAGTATTCCAAGGCGAGATATTTTCTATATGGCAATGGGAGCAGGAGATGTATGACGGATCAAAAAGAACATTTGAACGAGCGACTAGGTGCGACGTTGCGCGCATGATTGGGGTATTGCCTGATAAAAAAATAATGCTCATTATGGATTTTCAGCCAGACAGAGCAGTTGGGCTATTGGGCCCAGCGGGTGGGCAGGTCGAAGAAGGGGAAGACCCGCAAGTCGCAGCTGGCAGAGAATTTCTAGAAGAAACAGGCTACAAGGCATCTACAATATCTCCGCTTTTCACGCTTCCTCAAAAAAGTGGCCGACTATATTACGCAGCCTATTTATTCATCGGGAAAAATCTTGAAAAAATAACAGAACCTCAAAATGTAGCAGGGGAGAGGATCGAACTTCGCCTTTTTACATTTGAAGAATTTTTAGCCCTTGGCCAAAATGAAGAATTGCGCGATATGCGTCTTCGCATTATGTTACTAGAAGCGCAGCTTGATCCAACCAAGAAAGAAAGTTTGTATAAATTACTGTATGAATAATAAATCACCTGAATCCGTCCGCGTCCGCATCGCCCCGAGCCCAACAGGGAATCTCCACGTTGGAACTGCTCGCGCTGCGCTCTTTAATGAACTATTCGCAAAACATCATGGCGAAAACGGGACGTTCATTATTCGAGTAGAGGATACCGACCCGGAGCGTTCTAAGCCCGAATTTGAAGAAAATATTTTGGAAGGATTCCGCTGGTTGGGAATGAATTGGCAAGAAGGCCCAGATGTTGGGGGGATGTATGGCCCCTATCGACAATCCGAACGCGTGGCAGAACATCAAAAAGTAGTACAGGAATTGCTCGATAAACAGCTCGCATATTTTTGCGAGGGAAATCATGGCGAAGAAAAGTGTAATTGCAGACAAAAAAATCTCACCAGCGGGGCAGTGCGACTCATCGTCGAATCCAAAGAAGTTGTGTTCGAAGACTTGGTGCGCGGCACCGTGAAAGTGCACACAGATTCTTTTGGCGGGGACTTTGTTGTAGCGCGCGCAGTAGATAACCCGCTCTACCACTTGGCCGTTGTATACGATGATGAAGCGATGCAAATTACGCACGTAATCCGCGGAGAAGATCATTTGCACAACACCATTAAGCATATCCTCATTCAGGAGGCACTTGGGTACAAAAGGCCAATATATGCGCATCTGCCATTACTCCTCGACGACAATCGCAAAAAACTTTCGAAACGCAATAAAGAAACAAGCCTGCTTGCATATCGCGATATGGGGTACTTGCCGCAAACGATGATAAATTATTTAGCACTATTGGGGTGGAACAACGGGGATGATAGGGAATACTATACGCACGATGAACTCGCTCAAGCATTTACACTGGAACGCGTGCAAAAGGGCGGAGCGATATTTTCTATCGTAAAATTGGCGAACATGAACAAGCACTATCTATCCGAACTTTCCGATGAAGAATTATTTGCATGGGCAAAAGCATATTACGATAAGAATGAAATCAACATACAAGAACCGGAACGACTATTGCAGGCACTTAAAACAGAATTGGGACGCTTTGCGTCATACGATGTTGGCGGCACTCCTCTCCATGAAGCCATGGCTTGGCATGCATCAGATTGGAAAAACGATTATACCCATATATCGCTTACATTCAAACAAAAACCCGACACGCAAACGCCTGAAATAAAAAAATCCACGCAAACAATTCTTTCAGAGCTATCTGATATTATTTCACCGATTTTAGAAGGGGAGTGGACTGCCAAGCATCTCGAAGAATTTTTAATCAACTGGATCGATTCAAACCAAAAGGGGAGAGGAGAATACTTATGGCCGCTCCGCGTTGCATTAACAGGCAGGGAACATTCCCCCACGCCATTTGCAGTTGCGGAAGCCATCGGCAAATCTGATGTTTTGCGACGTTTGCAGGATGCGCGTGATAGTTTGAAATAAAAATTGTATACTACCTCTATGCACAAGCGTAAAAAACGAATGATCCGAATCATCTATGCCATTCTCATACTAGCAATTGGGGCAGGCATGGTCGCATTATCATTCTATTAATATGGCATATAATCCAGATGATTCGTTCGAGGAATGGGCTGAGCGTCTCGTACCAATTTGGGGGCCATTCTACGCGATGTTCTACATTATTCGATACGTATATCGCGAATTGAGAAAACATAAATAAAACGACCTCGTATAATCGCGTATACGAAAGGAGAGGTACTAGCGTACCTCTTTTTGGTTGCAAAATGATCTATGCGCGATTATAAGAGCCACTGATAGATACCAAGCAAAGACTGATACGAGCAAAGGGCAAATAAAGATAGAGGCGCATACAAAGAGCGAATGTTCTGAAATTGTTTGCATAAAGGGGAGTTAATCGGGGATATAGCCGCACACGCATGCGAGCATACAAAAACATATTGCGCGCGGAAGGGGCGGGAGTATGGGGCGAAGCATGCTCCATAGCTTCTTCGTATGTCCGAAAATGTACCTTTTGCGACACTATACATGTTCTACGCGAGTTTTCCACAAACTGAACATTTAGCGAACAAATCGTGAACTTGCCTGTTTCCCTCTAAAAACATATTTTAAACAATTTCCCCGCTCTCTTCTCCCCTCTATAGCCACCCCGTGTGCCACAGGCAAAACCACTCCCCTGCCCCATTTTTTCTGTTTTTAGGCCCCTTTTACCCTCCCCCGCCCTTTTTTACTTGACAAATATATATTTTATTGTGAAACGCCTAATAACTTCAATGTACACGAACTCGGAGAGCGCCCAGAGGCTTTTGCCTCATCAAGACTTCCAAACCACACCTGGTTCTCCGCTTTTATACTCTTTGCGGATGCACAACTGGCATCATGAAACAGCGTACTGTTTTTACTTGCCACATATTTGCCTTGCGCTTGTGCTGGAGCAGAAGAAATTGAAGCCACGGGGCTTGCAAGCAAGGTTTGCAAATCACCTTCTCCCCCGCCGGCAGCAGGCTGGGTATCCTCAAATACAATAGGCGTTGCGGCATAATACGGCGACATAACTTTTCCGGTTTCCCACCCAACGCCGAATATCGCAATCCCCAGTAATCCCATTTGCATTGCCTTTGCATGCATCATATATGCTATACATAGTACATGAATTACACGTTTTTTCTGGGGACAAATCCGCTACTATCCGCAAGCGAAGTTGCGGCGTATTTAGCACGCCACAATACCACCTACAGCGTCCTTCGAGTCACAAACTCGTACATGCGCATCTTAGCAGATGCATTGCCGGAACATATTGGCGATGAATTAGGCGGAACCATCCGAATCGCGCAAGACATTGCAGAGTGGGGCCACATGCCAGAAGCAGAGGAGATGGTCGCTGCACTCTCCCCTCTTCCAGATAAATGGGTCATGGGGCTTTCCGTACTTTCCGGCTCAACTTCGGTAAAAAAATTGGCAATTTCTATCAAAAAAGCTGCTCGTCAGCACAATTCCAAAGTCTCGTTTATAGAACCGAAGGGGTCCAGCTTAAACGCTGCCCAAGTGCTGTTTAACAGATTATTGCATGAGCCGAATATGGATTTAAGCATTATCCGTATTGCGGAAACGTACATTCTTATAAAAACAATTCATATGCAGAACATTGCAGATTATGAATTGCGGGATACGAGCAGACCGGCTCGAGATGCGCGGGTAGGGCTCCTTCCGCCAAAGCTGGCGCAGATCATGATTAACTTGGCTCAACCAAAATCAGGCGCAACAATCTATGATCCGTTCTGCGGCATGGGAACGATTTTACAAGAATCATGGCTGATGGGTTTTTCTGCAATCGGAAGCGATTTATCTGAACGCATGGTTGCGGCAACGGGAAAAAATTTGGACTATCTTGCTGAAAAATTTCCTGTAGAAAAATCATTACATCCTGAAGTGTTTCTACATGATGTAAAAGAAGAATTCCCGGCAAATTTGGCAGAAAAAAATATACATATCGTTACAGAACCATTTTTAGGTACCCCATTAACCCATCCCCTATCGTCTCCCGAAATTGAAATATTCCACAATACTATTATAAATTTGTACACCCTATTCTTCCAGAATATTCGAAAAGTGCTACACCCTGGCGCAAATCTCCTTATTCTCCTCCCCTGCCCTAAGGGCGCCGATGGGTTCACCCCTCTCCCCCGCTCTTTTATTGACGAAATTACCGCAATCGGCTATCGTAAGAAACAGCTCGTTCCTCAAGGCATTGCGTCTCATTTTCCTGCAGGCGTATCTGATACGGTGCTCTATGCCCGTCCAGATGCTCTCGTAGCTCGAGAAGTAACTCTTTGGGAAACGATATAATTACCTTTTCATAATCCTATGGCACATAAGAAAGCCGCCGGATCTACACAGCTCGGTCGAGATTCAGAATCAAAACGACTGGGCGTGAAAATCTACGGTGGGCAACCCGTTGAACCGGGACAAATCATTATCCGTCAGCGCGGTACAAAATACCGACCAGGTATTAACGTACGCCGAGGTGAAGACGATACGCTCTACGCAGCAGTTGCTGGTACCGTAAAGTTTGCAAAGAAAAAGACAATGCGTTTCAACGGTCAGTTGAAACCCGCAATGTTCGTCCACGTACAATAAAATTTGTTTGGTGAAATATAAAAGCCCCTCTCGAGGGGCCTTTTGTTTACTTTCGAAATCTCAAAAATGTAGCTAACGGAATATTTCGAAATTCTTCCCCAGCATTGTTCGCCTCTAAAAAATTCTCAACGGGCAATATATCTTTTCTATCAACAAGGAATAATCCCTCGTTTTGTGCAATAACTACATATACTTCAGGCTTACGAATAATATCCGTTATCACGCCATTCGGCCGTTTTGTAGAAACAATATACTCATCCTCGCCCACATTATCAATATTCATCTCATATCCATGTCGCTCCATACGAGCATATTCAAAGTCTGGGATAATCAAAAAGAACTCACCGTTTTCTCGCAATAACTCTGCAATCTTTTTCATTGCCTCATCAAGGTCGGCAATATGAACCATCACATGAATTGATGTTACGACATCGAATACTTCTTTTGTTGAAAAACCCTCAAGCGTGGTGCAAATGGTCGTAAATTCTGGATGATGCTCATTTGCAAGATCAACGTTTTTCTGGGACGGTTCTATACCTAGCACTGATCGAGCCCCAGCATTATGCATTTCCTCAAGCAGCCATCCAGCACCAGACCCAATATCCAGAACATCTTTGTTCTCAAAAAATGACGGATCAGAAAGAATATAGCTTCCAAACAGCTTTGTTCGGGGGGAATCCGAAAGCCCGTTAAGTGCCCAATTCAAATTGTCGTACTGAGAAGGGTCGGTTGCCTTCGAAAGCAAAGACTCGCCCATACATTATACCCCTTGAACCAAGAAGGATACCGTTCGCTCTCGATCGTGATCAAGCTCTACAAGCATTAATTCTTGCCACTTTCCTTTAAGCCATTTTCCTTCACTCACGATAAGCGTAATGGATGGATGAATCATTAATGCATGAGCATGCGCATGGCCATTAATACATTCCTGAATTACTCCGTTTTCATCCGGTTCGCATAAATGCGTATTTCGCTTGCCCCCTTCGTTCCTTACATCCGCGATATCGTTATGGCCGTACTCATCCATCGGACTAGCAAATGCGTCCAGTACTTTTCGAATATCAGATTCGTACCCCAATTCTTCCGATGGCCCGATTAAGTTTTTTTCGTTTTCGTTCACCCACAAGCCGGCCGTCGTATGGTGAGTTTGAATCGTAATAGTTCCCGTCGTTACTCCCGATTTCTCGATGGCCTTTTGAACATCTTCGGTGATTGTAATAAACTGCGCCCGATATTTTGTTTGAAAAGTGTTTGTTTCAAGGTGCGATATGTATTGGGTGTTCATAGGCAGAATTGTACCCCAATTGCTTTCCTACGCAATGCACCGCATACTGCCACATATGTTCGTACAAAAGTACTTAGTAGAGCAAGGTACCTGTTCTCGCAAAGAAGCCGAGGCCTTTTTAAAGGCGGGGCTTATTTTCGTAAACGGCAAAAAGGCTCGCCCGGGCGTCCCACTCAATAAAACAGACATTATTACGCTCGACCCTTCTATTGAGCGGCAGCTGAAAACAAAGCAGACTATCGCCATTTATAAGCCTCGCGGAGTAGTATGCTCCATTGGTTCCGATACCGGCCCTACTATTCAATCTGTCTTCCCGCGCTACAAGCATTTAAATATTGTCGGCCGGTTAGACAAAGACAGCGAGGGCCTTCTTCTGCTTTCCAATGACGGATTAATTACGAAAGCCGTAACGGGCGAAGAACACTCCGTAGACAAGGAATATATTGTTGAAGTGCAGGAAAAGATAAATGAACAACGCATTTCTCAACTTACAAAACCGATGAAGTTAAAAGTAGGCACCACCAAGCCCGCAGAAGTGGAACTGATCGACTCGCATTCGTTTAAAATTATTTTACAGGAAGGCAAAAACCGACAGATCCGCCGCATGTGCGGGAAAATTCATCTTACCGTCGTCGCCCTCAAACGCATCCGCATCGGCGGCATCGAGCTTGGCGAAATGAAGCCCAAAGAAACCAGAAAGCTCACGAGCGAAGAAACGGCAGAATTGAAAAACAGTAAATAAAAATCTCTGCAAGATCGTAATGATCAGGCAGAGATGAGATTGTTCGCAAATAGTGGTGCGAAGTTCGTTACGGGATAACGGCCATCGTTTCACCTTCGAACGCATCTGCGGGAATCGCATTCACGTTAATCCGATGCCATTCGAGAAATACCTTCCGCGTGGCCGGCCCGAAATTCCCGTCAACATCCGCGCCGTTGAATCCCACAGCGTCTTGAAACAGCCGAACTCCTTTTGCTGTTTCCTCGCCGTAGTCTCCGTCGGGAATGATCGCCACGGAATTGTATCCGCCCATAATCAAAAGCAACTGCAGCAGGCGGACTGCTGGGCCGCTCGACCCTTGGTTTAAAAACTCCGGGAAGAATAGCTGAGAGGAAGCCACAATTTGCTCCTTACGCAAGCGTTGAAAATGTACCACTGAGCTACGAGGCTCGCGGATATAGTAAACAAAAATCGATTAAAAGTCAACCCTTCACTTCCCTGCCGCTTTGATGAACGCGTTAAAGAGCGGATGACCGCCTTGGGGTCTGGAAGTAAATTCCGGGTGGAATTGCACCGCAACAAAGAATGGATGGTCTGGAAGTTCAATTGTTTCTATTAATTTTTCGTCTGGAGTTGCGCCAGATAATACCAAGCCTGCCGTTTCTAATTGCTCTTTAAAGTCGTTATTAAATTCGTATCGATGACGATGACGTTCGCGGATATTCGTTGATCCATATGCATCTGCAATTTTCGTCCCTTCTTTCAACACGCAATCCCAACCGCCCAATCGCATCGTTCCACCCTTATCGGTCACTGTTTTTTGCGAGTCCATAATATGGATGACGCAACTATCGGATTTTTCATCAAATTCTTGACTTGTTGCTTGCGGAATATTTGCAACGCTTCTCGCAAACTCAATAACGGCTAGCTGCATCCCTAAGCAAAGTCCGAGATACGGAATATTATTCTCTCGAGCATATTTTACCCCTAGAATTTTCCCTTCCGTTCCGCGCACGCCAAAGCCCCCAGGAACTACAATACCTTTTGCTTTTTTAAGTTCGGCGTATGCAGCCTCATCGTTCTGCTCCAATTTTTCCGCATCAATCCATATCAGCTCAATATCGAACCCATTTACCCAGCATGCAGCCTTGAGAGCTTCCACCATACTTGCGTATGTGTCGAGCATGGTGATGTACTTGCCGACAACTGCAATAGGAAGCTTTGGCTTATCTTTCTTAATATTTTCTACCAGCTTTTCCCATCCATCATGAGCACGCGGCTTTACTTCAAGGCCAAGCTTTTTCATAATCACTTCGTCCAGCTTGTGATTCTCCATAATCAGCGGAACCTCGTACACTGTTTTAACTGTTACGAGCGGTAAAATGGCTTCTTTTTCCACGTTTGTATATAACGACATTTTTGCAATGTCAGCTTCGCCAATTTCATAATCCGTACGCGCAATCAATACATCCGGCTGAATCCCAATACTGCGTAATTCCCGCACACTATTTTGCGCTGGCTTTGTTTTCACTTCATCAGACGCTTTCAAATACGGCAAAAAGACCACATGTACATACAGCACGTTTTCCCGCCCTTCATCGAGCATCATCTGGCGGGCAGCTTCCAAGAAATGAAACCCTTCGTTATCCCCCACCGTGCCGCCGATTTCAACAATTTGCACATCGAAGTCGCCTGAAGCAGCAGATAGCCGAGCTCGGCGTTTTACCTCTTCTGTAACATGCGGAATAACTTGCACCGTTTTGCCTAAGTATTCCCCACGGCGCTCCCTATTAATGACTTCCTGATAAATCTTCCCCGTCATTACTGAGGAATCCGCCGTAATATTTTGCTGCAAAAAGCGTTCGTAATGCCCCAAATCCAAATCTGCCTCTGCGCCGTCGTCAGTCACGAACACTTCCCCATGCTCTGCAGGATTTAACGTGCCGGCATCAACGTTAATATACTGATCGAACTTCTGCATGTTCACGGTGAGCCCGCGATCTTTGAGCATGTTCCCGATAGATGCTGCAGTAATCCCCTTCCCTAACCCAGACAACACTCCGCCTGTTACGAAAATGTATTTTGTTTTTTTATTGCTCATCTTTTTTTGTTACAACAATAATCATGTGAAATTCTACACCCTGTGGCAACGAAACTGAAATCGGAAACGAACCTAACGACTTGATTGGAAATATTCCAGAAATTTTCTTCGCGGGAATATCTATATGAGATTCTTTTTTCAGTAAGTCAGAAATAGTCTTCGACGTAATACTGCCGTATGGCTCATTTTCTTCGTTCACAGATACAGAAATTACTAATTCTGTATTTTCCATTTTTTCCGCAATCGCCTGCGTTGCCAGCAGCTCTTCTTCTGCCTTTTTTCGCTTTGCCGCGTCCTTGCTTTCTTTTTCTGTTTTTACCTGTTTAGTTGCAAGCGCAGCCTTCCCTTGCGGGAACAAGGCATTGCGGGCATACGCTTCTGCTACCCCTACAATATCGCCCGCTCTTCCGAGCTGCGAGATATCTTCTAATAGAATCACTGAGAGTTGTTTTGCCATACAATTATTTTATTTGAGAATATGCTTTTTCCAATTGCTCGTCCGTCTTTGTATTCACGTCGTCTGCTACTGCAATAGTCGGCTTAATGCCCTCTTTATCAATAGATGATCCGTTCGGCGTATACCATTTTGCAATTGTTACTTTCAAGCTGGATCCATCCGCCATATCCAATACCTCTTGCACAGATCCTTTTCCGAATGACTGATCGCCAACGATAGGGGCCGTAATATCGTCCCGCAATGCTCCTGCTAAAATTTCTGACGCAGACGCGCTTCCGTGATTGATAAGCACTACTACCGGTACGCCTTTAAGAATTCCGCCTCCGCTGGCCTTGTGCGTCGTTTCCGCCTTCCCACGCTCGCTTACCACAAGAGAACCGGGCTGCAAGAATTGCGACGCGATCTGCACTGCAGAATCTAGGTATCCTCCCGGATTATCTCGTAAATCCAATACCACTCCGCGAACTTTTTGCTTCTGAACTTGCTTTGCGATATCTGCAAATTGGGACGCAGTATTATTGTCGAAACTTGCCAGAGAAATATGCGCAATATTATTCACCACTTCAAGCTTTACGCTCGGCACTGCGATATCATCGCGAACAACGGAAATGTCTTTTGGAGCAGACTCTCCCTTATGCACAACAGACAATACAACAGCCTGCCCCTTCGGCCCGCGAATTTCTTGCACCACATCATCAAGCGACATGTCCTGAGTAATATTCTTCTTATCTACGGCAACGATAATATCCTCAGATTTTATGCCAGCCTTCTGCGCCGGAGAACCTTCCAATGGAGCAATTACCACAACCAGCCCATTCTTAATTCCCATTTCTGCTCCGATTCCCGAAAAGCTTCCGCTCAATGTTTCTTTTAACTGCTTCGCCTGGTCCGGATCAAAAAATGTAGTATACGGATCTCCAGCTGCGTGCACCATCCCCGCCACTGCGCCGTAATCCAGCTTCTTATCATCAATAGTTCCGATAAAATTGTCGTGCAGGCTTTTCCAGACATCAGAAAAAAGCGCCGTTGTTTGATGGTTAGATGCGCTCGAAGTTGCTGCAGGCGAAACGGACAATTGGGACGGCAATGGAAAGCCGTGGCGCTGACCGATCATGTATCCCACAAGGGTAGCTACGACGATCAGTGCTATGGTCTGCGATTTATTCATCATCTTATTCTTCCACATCTAGCTTGATATGCAAATCGCGAAGCAGCTTTGCATCAACCGGAGCCGGCGACGCCATCATCATATCTTGGCCGCGGCCATTTTTCGGGAACGCGTAAATATCCCGAATACTCGGAACGTCCATCAGAACCATCAAGAGCCTGTCGATTCCCGGAGCAAATCCTCCATGCGGCGGAGCACCATACGAAAACGCGCGAATCATACCGCCAAACTTTGCGTCTGTTTCTTCTTTTGAATACCCCGCTATTGCGAATGCTTTATATAACGTATCGATTTTGTGATTTCGGATTGCACCGGAGCTGATTTCGTATCCGTTGACTACTAAATCATATTGGTATGCGACAATATCTTCCGGGTTCGTATGCTCCAGCGCCTCCATCCCTCCTTGCGGCATTGAAAACGGATTGTGAGAGAATTCTATTTCTCCTGTTTCCGTATTCTTCTCATACATTGGGAAATCAATCACCCAGCACCATGCCAGCTGGTGTTTGAGCGCATCAGCGTCAAGCACGCCGAGCATGTTCGCGCTTGCCTTTCGAACATCACCCAATGCTTTACATACCGGTAACCACTCCCCTGCTCCAAAGAAAAGCATATCGCCTGCTTGCCCGCCTGATGCTTTTATAATTTCGCTAACTAGTTCTGCATCTATAAATTTTGCTATGGGCGAATCAACGCCTTCTGCCGTAACTTTTGCGTACGCAAGGCCGCCTAGTCCGTGCACTTTTGCAAGTTCCGTAAGCTCATCAATCTGGCTTCGCGTAAACGTGGCACCCCCTTCTGCGCGCAGCACATGCACGACTTCTGACTTTGCAAATACATTGAAACCTGATTTTTTTGCGATACCCGTAACATCTGTAATAAAAAAGTCGTAGCGAATATCCGGCTTATCTACTCCGAACTTGTTCATCGCTTCCTTCCAAGTAAATCGCGGGAACGTTTCGTCTTTTAATTTCTTTCCGGAAAAATCAGACAAGTGCTTCATTAATTCCTCCCCTAGCTGCAACACGTCTTCTTGCTCAATAAAGCTCATCTCAACGTCGATCTGGTAGAAGTCTCCAGCGTGGCGATCCGCGCGCGGATCCTCATCTCGAAAACATGGCGCAATTTGGAAATACTTATCCAGTCCTCCGACCATTAAAAGCTGCTTATATTGTTGCGGAGCTTGCGGCAGCGCATAAAATGTTCCCGGGTGTAAGCGAGATGGAACCAAAAAATCTCGCGCACCTTCCGGTGACGAGTTTGCAAGAATGGGCGTCTGCACTTCCGTAAACCCGTGGCCGATCATGAACGTGCGAACTTCCTGAATAAATTCCCCGCGAACGCGAAGCATGTTTTGCATCTTCGCCGTGCGCAAATCCAAGAAGCGATACGTAAGCCGCATGTCTTCATTCACCGTCTCATCTCCTAATACGAACGGCAACGCTTGGGATGCGCTCTCAAGTCGAATGTCCGTTACTTCAATTTCTATTTTCCCTAACTCGCCCAATGCATCATTTACCATTTCAGTAGGACGCATGCGCACAATGCCAGAAACAGTAACTACAAATTCATCTCGAAGCGTTTCAGCTATCTGCCATGCCTGCTTGTTCTGCTCAGGATTACACGTAACTTGAACAACTCCCGTCTTGTCTCGAATATCCAAAAAGATTAATCCCCCGTGATCGCGGCGCGTTGCCACCCATCCGGATATGCGAACATCCTTGCCATCTAATGAAGATGCCAAGTCGCCGATCATGTGCGTTCTATATGTTGTATTGAGGTTGGATTTCACGTTCTTATCATACGTGTTCCCCTAGAAGACTACAAACAATGTTGTCATTATTTGCACTCTCCCAGGGTTGTCCACCTTCGCTAGAAGCTTAGGCGAGACAAGTCGTATGCCTGGGATGCACCCCGCTCCTTCAAACGGGGTTTGGAAAAGAAAGATCACTGCGTGCTCGTAAGCGCGCATTGGCTAAAATCCATAAGATTCTAATCAATAGGCACGACAAGGCAACCTACTATCGTACGCAATGGAGCGCAGTTTTGCAAGAGCTGAAATGGAAAAAGCAACTCAATGGCAAGGAGTTTAGAAGTCATGAAACCAGGTGGCATCCACAACCGCCTTTTTGCTCAAGAGCGCGAAAGCCGAAACTCTCATCGCCTATATCGCGCAAAGCCCCTCCTAACCATAGAACTGCTTTTTCAACGAACTAACCATTATAGCGCTTATATTGAATTTGTCAAGTCCATTTTATACATGAAAAAGCGGGCAAAAGGCACATCATAAGAAGGTGGACACTTCTCTGACATACCCTTGCCCGCTAAGAACGAGGAAACTCGTTAAACGATACGGATTCCTTTCACTTCTGCGAGAATTTGAAGGAGGTCCCGTCGAACCGGCTGCAGATGATGCATTCCAGTCTGAATTGGGCATCCGGCGTGAATCAGAAGAGTGCGCTCCCCTGCCTTCACAAGCTTGACCTTCTGGACGTTCGTGATGGCGTTGTCGGACCGAGCATGGCCGCAATTCGTACATGCGCACCCAACGGTCTGATCATCAACCTCCAATTCGGATCCGTTCGGAACAAGCCGAGCCGCCTCATCGAGCGTAAACTCCGTAATCTGCTGCAACGGCTGCTGCTGACGTCGAGTACGCTGTCCTTTTTCCATAACTGCCGACATACACAGACCCCTCTTCAAAACAGACACATAAAAGCCAATTCGTTCTCTGCCGAATCTGGCGAAATCCCATAAGAAATGAACAGTTGTCTTTACGAAAGACACAATTATTATACTCCCATATCCCATTTTGTCAATGTTTTATGACAAAATTATCCACTACAAATCCTCTTGAACAATATATTAGGATATGCTAATATATTTATATTCTTATGAACGAACTGTGCGACCAAATTGAAACATTCGGTAAAGGCATCGGCAATGCCACCCGCTACAAGATTGTGGAAGCTCTCGCCGATGGACCGAAAAGCGTCACTGAGCTGGCAAAGATTGTGGAAGTTTCGCAGCCGGTTATGTCCCAGCATTTAAAAACGCTCAAATCATCCAACCTTGTTACCGATCAGCGGCGTGGCCAAGAAGTCATCTACACGGTCAATAGCAAGTATTTATTAGAGTTAATCAAGAACCTATCAAATGCAGTAAAAATGAAAAAATAATATTCACTTATTTTTATTAGTAAAACATTACAAAACAATATGAGCTACGAAACATTAGCAACACAAGAACAAATAACAAAAACAATCGCCGCACTTGCCGAACGAAATGTTTATGCAGAAGTTGTAGCATCTGGCGCAGAAGCATTTGAAAAAATTAAAACAATGATCCCCGAGGGAGCATCCGTGATGAACGGGGCGTCCGTTACGCTAGAAACGATCGGATTTGTGAATTACTTGCAAGAAGGCAACCATGGTTGGAATAATCTGCATGAAACCATCATCAAAGAACAAGATAAAGAAAAACAAGGAGCACTGCGCAAGCAAGCAGTCCTGTCCGATTACTACCTCGGCAGCGTGCATGCACTGTCGGAAAATGGGCAGTTCCTCATCGCGTCCAATACCGGCAGCCAGCTTCCTCACATCGTCTTTACGTCTCAAAATCTTATCTTTGTAGTTGGCGCGCAAAAGATTGTTGCAAATCTAGATGAAGCATTTAAGCGTTTGGAAGAATATGTTGTTCCAAAGGAAGAAATTCATATGCAGGAAAAGTACGGAGCTCATACCTATCCATCTAAAGTCGTCCTCTTCAATCGCGAAAAACCAGACTCCGGCCGCACCGTAAAGATGCTGATCGTAAACGAAAAACTCGGGTTCTAAAGTTGCGCTATTCGACAATTTCACCTAGGGTCATCGTATGGGGAGAGCTATCGTTAGCTCTCCCATATTGACCTTTCCAATCTAGAGGAACATGTCATGGGAGCGATCATCCCCGTCTGCGTACCAGAAACCCCGTTTCATCAGGCCTTGGAAGCAGCAGGAGTTTTTCGTATTCATCGAGGTAAAGTCCGCGATACGTACAAACTCAAAGACAAAGGTCTTCTGCTAGTCGTAGCCACAAATCGCGTGAGCATTTTCGATTTCGTGCTCCCTGGCGTTATTTCTGATAAAGGAGCGTTTTTGACTGC
>CAYVFG010000012.1:0-8862 GCA_964450915.1 uncultured Candidatus Saccharibacteria bacterium
TCTGCATAGGCCGTATCAAGCTGCCGCTCTGTGTCCACTTGAAAGGCAGGATATGTTTTCCAGCTTTTGTAGGACCTTCGAATAATGACAACATCAGCCCGAGAGTCTTTTATGGCGCGCAAGATTCTGGGCACGAATCGAACTAAGTCAAATTTTTCAGGCTCCAACCACAAAAAGTAATTTGACTCGCCTGCATAGGTTTTTGTTGCTAGCTCCTGAGCCGTTGAAAAGGCCAATCGCTGAGCATGACCCATGCTGATATTTTCTGTTTGTACCGATTGTGCACCAAGCTCTTGAAGAGTTGAAAAGATGCTGGGTTCAGGAGATGTGTCGACTACGACAACTTCGTATCGGTGTTGTTTTGCAAGCTGGATCATCTGTTGAGTGCATTGCCATCGAATCCGTTTTGCAGATTCGTAATGCGTGACCGTAACTAATATGTCCATTACGGACCTCTCTTTCAGTTTGAATGTGCAGTGTTGAATTTTTCAAGCACCGTGCTTGAGTGCCGCCAAAGTAGCATTGAGTATGCTAAAAGTCAATAAGAACATGTTGGTCGGGATGCCGGGAATTGAACCCGGGCTACAAGACCCCCAGCCTTGCGTACGAACCTTTATACTACATCCCGCTTTATGCTGATTATTATTCGACAAGGGGTGGAATACAAGCGATACTTAATTATTATGGCGTATCCGGTAATTCAATTAAAGATGGGGCGCGAGGCGAGCGTGGGGTTTCATCACCCATGGGTGTTTTCTGGTGCTATAGAATCTATTCCGGATAATCTCGAAGAAGGGGTGCTCGTTCATGTTGCAGATCGCAATGGAAGAATTATTGGCACGGGGACGTTTGAGGGCGATTCTAGTATTGCCGTACGCGTATTCGATTTTTCTGAAACTGAAATTACAGAGGAATGGATTACGAACCGAATTGAGCAGGCGAATTCCCAGAGGCTGCTCTTAGGCTATGGGCCAGATACGGATACGACGGGATATCGAATCGTGTTCGGTGAAGCAGACAATCTCCCGGGTCTTGTTATTGATCGATATGCTGACGTGCTGGTGGTTCAGATTTCAACGATTGGTATGAGTAATTTGTCTTCGATTGTCATACGCGCGTGTAAAAAACTATTCAATCCGAATGCAATCATTGATCGAAGCGAGGGTGAGTCGAATATTGTTGATGGGGCTCTTGCAGGTTCAGTAGAATTTTTGGAACATGGTATGAAATTTGTTGCCGATGTTATAGGTGGGCAAAAGACAGGATTCTTTTTCGATCAAAAAGAATTGCGCCAGGCAGTGAAAAAATATGCCAAAGGGAAGACGGTACTGAATGCATTTTCATATACCGGAGCAACGGGAATCGCAGCCATGGTAGGAGGAGCTACAAGTATTCATCATGTTGACGAATCAGCGTCTGCCTTAGAATTCTGCATAAAGCATGGCGAGCTTAATGGTATTGATAGTAAGAAAATAACCATAGAAGAAGCGGATGCATTTGCGTGGTTAGGCGCTCAAAAAGACGTTGCATATGACATGGTGATTATTGATCCTCCTGCACTGGCAAAAACGAAACGAGAAATCGAACAGGCAAAAAAGGCGTATCACTTTGTAAATCGTGCAGGGATGCGGCTGGTAAAGGATGGTGGAATATTCGTCACATCAAGCTGTTCTCATTTTTTCACGGAAGACGATTTTGCATATACGTTGCGGAGGGCTTCTGTCCAAGCCGGGCTGCAGCTAGATGTGGTCGAAGTAATTCGCCAGGCGCCGGATCACCCCCTCTCGGTATATTTCCCGGAAAGTTTGTATTTGAAATCGTTTGTTTGCAGGGTACGTACCCCGCTTCGCTAAAGCTTCGCGGGGTTATTTGCACAGGCAAATAAAATATCGCCCGTTGGAGTAAGCCAATCGGGCGACTAATCAAGGATGCAAATCACGTTGACACTTTCTAGCGAAACTCAGGGAATTCTTCTGCCAGCGCTTGCCGGACTTCTTCGTGGGTTGTTGATCGCGGAATAGCAACTTCGGGGAGCTTGGTGCGAATAATGATCCGCATTTCTCCGAAGATGATACCTGCAAGCAGCGTTACGAGAATCGGTACGGCGAAGATTGGGCGCTTAGCGATCCATGGCTCAAAAAAGAGTTGTTCGCGAAGCCCTAGCTTCATCCATGCAATTCCGCCGAGTATGAAAATCGGCAGCATCGATAGGATGGCGATTTTCCCATCTCCGGGTATCGCTAGTATCATTGCCAGCGGAAACTCGAGAACGATTGAAATCAGCACGCATTCTTCCAGGACTTTTCTCATCATGCAATCCTTTGCATAATCCTGCATCCGGCAGGGGTCGGTTTGGCACGGCCATGTGCCTATCTGTTGAAAAGATCAACCATGTATAATAATCTATATTTAATAAAAAGTCAAGTATGTAGTATAAAAATACCCCTGTAGAGGGGTATTTACTCGTTTTATTATGCTGCGGCGTGTTTTGCTTGGGTTCGGATGCAGTTTACGCAAGCGAGTACTTTTTTGCCTTCGTGAAGTGTCTTTTGGAGATTTGGCTTAAAGAATCGTTTCCCGGTGATATTATAATGACCGCGCAACAGCTTTCGGTGGTTGCCCGTTTGTTTTCGCTTTTCACAGATTTCGCAAATTCGTGCCATAGATATTCATGCACTATAAATAATAGTGAAATAAAATGCAACTGTGGTATGGTAAATTCATGATTGATATTTCTCAAATTCCGCAGAGCTTAACTATAGTCGCATCCGTAATTGCCTTGGCGATAGGCGTTATTTTGCATGAGGTGTCTCATGGCTGGGTGGCGAATAAGCTTGGGGACCCTACGGCAAAGTATGCTGGACGATTATCGCTCAATCCTATTAAGCATGTGGATATGTGGGGAACGATTGTTATTCCGCTTTTACTTATAGTCAGCCATGCTGGATTCGTCTTTGGGTGGGCAAAGCCGGTGCCGGTTAATTATTACAACTTGAAATACGGCAAATGGGGCCCGGTTATCGTGGCGCTCGCCGGTCCGGTGACGAACCTTTCAATCCTCCTTATTTCCGGATTGCTGTACAGGATTTCTCCAGAGAATACTGCGATGCCGTACCTATTCCTCATTATAGGGTTAGTGAGCGGTATTTTGATGATGTTTAACTTGATGCCGATTCCGCCTCTCGACGGTTCGAAAGTTTTATTCCTGTTTTTCGATAAGCGGCCAGACTTAATCGCTCGGTTTGAACAGTATGGCATGTTCATCTTGCTCGGCATTATTATTTTAGCTCCTGGGTTCTTAACTCAGTTCGTTTTCTTGCCCGCATTTAGCCTTACGGCCTATGTAATGGGGGTGCCGTTTACGGATCTTGTGCATATTCTTTGACATTTTTTCCCCGATTGCCTACACTACAATTCTGTGCCAACTATTAATCAATTAGTACGAAAAAACCGAGAACGGAAACCATCGAAATCCAAGACTCCTGCCCTGCAGAGAGGTTTTAATACATTGATCGACAAGCCGACAGTATTTCCGAAAGGATCCCCATTTAAGCGCGGAGTGTGCTTGCAGGTAAAGACGATGACTCCAAAGAAACCAAACTCCGCTCTTCGAAAAGTTGCTCGTGTGCGACTTACGAACGGAATGGAAGTTACTGCGTTTATCCCGGGAGAAGGCCATAACCTTCAGGAGCATTCCATCGTAGTAATCCGAGGAGGACGAAGAAAAGACTTGCCAGGTATTCGATACCAGGTGGTGCGAGGCGTGCTCGATACTGTTGGAGTTGAAGCTCGACGACGAGGACGAAGCCGATACGGAGCTAAGAAACCAAAATCTGAATAATCTATTTTATGCCACGAAAAAAGCGAGTATATAAGAATAAGAAGCATCTGCAGCCGGATCCAAAGTTCGGAAACTTGGCGTTGTCTAAGTTCATCAACTACATCATGTATGACGGAAAGAAGAGCACGGCTCAGCGCGTAATGTATGATGCATTAGAAATTATTTCCGAAAAGACAAAGAACGACCCTCTTATGGTGTTTGATGCTGCGCTTCGAAATGTTGCTCCAGTGCTTGAGGTGAAGGCTCGCCGAGTTGGTGGTGCAAACTATCAGATCGCGCAAGAAGTTCGACCTGCTCGCAAAGATACGCTTTCTATGCGATGGCTTCGTGATGCGTCCCGATCTCGCGGAGGAAAATCTATGGCAGAAAAGCTTGCCGCAGAACTCATCGAGGCTTCCAACAAGGAAGGCGGAGCTATGAAGAAGCGTGAAGACATGCATCGAATGGCTGAGGCGAACCGAGCGTTCTCTCATTTTGCTCGTTAATTTTTACTATTACATATGGCCGACACAAAGTTCCCACAGGTACCTATTGAGAAGGTAAGAAATTTTGGAATTATTGCGCACATTGATGCTGGAAAAACGACAGTATCTGAGCGTATTTTGTTTTATACGGGGCTTACTCACAAGATTGGTGAAGTGCATGAAGGGGATACCGTCATGGACTGGATGGAACAGGAACGAGAGCGCGGTATTACAATTACTTCCGCGACAACGACTGCCTTTTGGAAAGGGTACCGATTAAACTTGATCGACACGCCAGGTCACGTAGATTTTACCGTTGAAGTAGAGCGTTCTCTTCGAGTGCTTGACGGTGCTGTTGTGGTATTCGACGGAGTTGCCGGAGTTGAACCGCAGTCAGAAACTGTATGGCGCCAGGCGGACAAGCATAAAGTTCCTCGCATGTGTTTCGTAAACAAGCTTGATCGAACCGGAGCAGACTTCTGGAAAGTGGTTGATTCTATTCATGAGCGCCTTACAAAGCAGACGGTAATTTTAACGCTTCCGATCGGATCCGAAGATGCGTTTGAAGGCATCATCGACTTGCTTTCCATGAAGGCGTGGCACTTCGAAGGGGAAATGGGAACTACAATTGTTGAAAAAGATATTCCCGCAGAATTATTGGAAGATGCGAAAAAGCGACGAGCTGAAATGGTTGATGTAATCGCCGGCTTTGATGACGCGCTTACGGAAAAATATTTAAATGGAGAAGACATTTCTGTCGATGAGTTAAATGCAGCTCTCCGATCAGCTGTTATTGCCAGCAAAGTTGTGCCAATCTTGTGCGGAACTGCGTTAAAGAATAAAGGCGTGCAGCGAATGCTTGATGCAGTTGTTGCATACTTGCCGTCTCCGTCTGACGTTCCTCCGGTTGAAGGTGTTGATGTTGATGATCCTGAGAAAGTTCTTACTCGAAAGCCTTTGGACAGCGAACCCTTCGCAGCGCTTGCATTTAAAGTTGCAACGGACCCGTACGTTGGGCAAATCACATTCTTCCGCGTATATTCCGGAAAGCTTACGACTGGTTCGTACGTATTAAACGCTTCAAACGGAAAGCGAGAACGTATTAGCCGAATCTTGCGGATGCATGCGAATGAACGAGAAGAAGTTGAGGAAATTTCTGCCGGCGGTATCGGTGCGTTAGTCGGAATGAAGGCTACTACAACTGGTGATACGCTTTGTGCGGAAGATGCTCCAATTATTTTGGAACGTATCGTTGGTCATGAGCCAGTAATTTCTCTTGCAATCGAACCGAAGTCAAAGGCTGACCAAGAAAAAATGGGTATGGCACTTAAGGCGCTTATGGGAGAAGACCCTACGCTTCGAGCACACACAGACGAAGAAACGATGCAGATGATTATGGAAGGAATGGGAGAGTTGCATTTGGAAATTATTGTGGATCGAATGAAGCGAGAATTCGGCGTTGAAGTAAACGTTGGAAAGCCACAGGTTGCATACAAGGAAACAATTCGAAAGACGGTTGAAGCAGAAGGAAAGTATATCAAGCAATCTGGAGGACGCGGACAATACGGACACGTATGGATTCGCTTGGAACCACAGGATCGTGGAAAAGGTGTTGAGTATGAGCAAGCAATCAAGGGTGGAGTTATTCCGCAGGAATACCTACCAGCAATTGGTAAGGGAGTTGATGAAGCATCGAAGAACGGTGTTGTTGCCGGATTCCCTGTTGTGGACGTAAAAGCAACTGCGTTCGACGGAAGCTACCACGATGTGGACTCCTCTGAAATCGCGTTTAAGATTGCGGGCGCAATGGCGTTTCGAGAAGCTATGAAGAATGCCGACCCGGTTATTCTTGAGCCGATTATGAAAGTTGAGGTAGTAACTCCGGAACAATATATGGGTGATGTTGTTGGTGATTTGAATTCTCGACGAGGACAGATTCTATCTCTTACAGATCGGCCTAATTTGAAAGTAATCGACGCAACTGTTCCATTGGGATCTATGTTCGGATACGCAACGACCGTTCGCTCAATGAGCCAAGGTCGTGCAAACTACACAATGCACTTCGATCATTACGAAGAAGTTCCAAGAAACATCCAAGAAGAAATCGCAGGAACGCGAGCAAAGAAATAACACAAAAAACGCGCATTGCGCGTTTTTTGTTAGGTGTATACATTAAAGCTATGCAAACAGAATCCAAAAATATCAAAGAAACATTAGAGCCGATTTTACAGGTGTTATCCGATTTAGGCGGAAAGTTTACGTTTATGGACGATGAGGGTCGGGAGTTCGTATTGGCATCTCGAGAAGCTCTCGAAGAAGAGCATATGGCAATGCATCAAGAAGAACAGCAATTGGAGCTCCTTGATATGGACAAGATGGCGAGTGCTATTCGAAGAAATATCGATGTGGAAATCGGCGATGACGTGATTGACCGGATTAACCGGGATATTGCATTAACTGCTGCGCAGGAACAATTTGATCAAGAGGATGAGATTGATGATATTGCAGAAGAAGTGCATGAAGATGATGATTTGAATATGTACACTCGCCCAACGCCTCCTCCTGTGCCAAAAATCCGATTCGAATCCGATAGAGGCGACTTGAGTCCGCATTTGCAGGACTGAGTATAGATTGACTTTTTGGGGAGATAGGGTATAGTGTGAGTTCCCTATTTTGATTGATCGTTAACACTTTCTACGAGAAAGGGGCGGCGCTATGCAGCAGGATACGTTGCGCATTGCTACTCTTCCCGGAAGAGGGCAGGATGCTATGCGTTTGGTTTGCAGTGCTGATATTATTATGACCTTGGAAGAGCTTGCAATTCCCCCGCTTCAATATGCAGATGTCTGCAGCCTTCCTGGTTGGGAGGTGATTGCCACGCGGCTTTGCAGCCCGCAAACAAGCAGCGCTGGATTTTGTATGAATCCAATACCGCATATCGCATTGGGCGAGCACTTCTTTGCTCAGCAGCAGGGCGTGCAGAGGTTTGTCCTCTGCCACGAACTGCGACACGCATATCAGGCATTGAGGGATCTGGTCTGGCAGCAATACATGCGAAAACGTGCCCAGATCGTTCAAAACAAGGCGAATGCTCTTGTGCATGAGATGTGGAGATTCCTTTCTGCGCCGCTTGAAGCGGATGCGCAAGAGTATGCGTTTTCAAGATTCGCTGAAGATGGGTCTGCGATAGTGCTGCACCGCAGCAACGAAGTTGTAGGGGAGCTTATCAAGTATCCAGGGACGGCCGCGCATACGTTGCAATCTGTAGTGGCCCTCCTGCCACAGGTTTACGAGTGGCGAAAGCTTCTTGAGCAGGGGCTCATTCTGGCTAAAAGCAGGGATCCTGTTGCCAGTAATGCCCAAGCCGTGTTGAATTTTCTTGCGGAAAAGACGCGTGCCGGAAGCGATGCTCGGGTGAACGAATTCAGTCGGCAGTATTTGGCCGCAGAGCCCGGAGAATTCCTGGGATTGGCGCAAGATTTCTTCACCTATCTGGTGACGCTAAAGGATTGATAGAGGCCGTTTGAGCACATGCTTATACGGCCCTTTTTTATTATTGACTTGCAAACTATCTTCTGGTACAAATATATACGACCTTGAGGCGGTTGTTTTTCTGCTCTTTTTGTAGGGAGGAAAAATAACTGGATAAAACGCCAGAGGGCATTTTATTATTTTATTTCTAAGTACTTTAAGCCTATGGCTGTTGAAAAATTCGTACGAAACAAGCCGCACGTGAACGTAGGTACCATTGGTCACGTTGACCATGGAAAGACGACCACGACTGCTGCAATCCTGCATGTGATGAACATGAAGGGCGGAGTTAAAAAGGTGATGTCTATCGATGACCTCGATAAGTCTCCAGAATCTAAGGCTCGTGGAATTACAATTTCCACCGCTCACTGTGAATATGAGTCTGACAACAGACACTATGCGCACGTAGACTGTCCAGGTCACGCCGACTACATCAAAAACATGATTACCGGTGCTGCCCAGATGGATGGAGCAATCCTCGTAGTAGCTGCAACGGATGGTCCGATGCCGCAAACTCGAGAACACATTCTCTTGGCTCGCCAGGTAGGTGTTTCTAATATCGTTGTATTCTTGAACAAGGTTGACCTTGTTGATGATCCGGAACTTATCGACCTCGTTGAGGAAGAAATCCGAGACGTGCTTACAAAGTACGAATACGATGGAGCTAATACGCGAATCATTCGCGGATCTGCTACAAAGGCATTGGTTTCAAAGGATTTGAACGATCCAGATGCTAAGCCTATTCTTGACTTGATCCAAGCATTGGATGAAGCAATTCCAGAACCAGTTCGAGATGTGGACAAGCCATTCTTGCTTCCAATCGAGGACGTGTTCTCTATTGAAGGTCGAGGAACTGTAGTAACTGGCAGAATCGAACGAGGACTTATCAAAGTTGGAGACGAAGCTGAAATCGTTGGAATCCGCGACACGCAGAAGACAACAATTATCGGTATCGAAATGTTCAACAAGCAATTAGATGAAGGGCGAGCTGGAGACAATGCCGGTGTTCTTCTTCGAGGCTTGAAG
>CAYVFG010000012.1:8872-26857 GCA_964450915.1 uncultured Candidatus Saccharibacteria bacterium
GAAGAAAGAAGACGTTGAACGAGGACAGGGTGTTGCAAAGCCAGGATCTATCAACCCTCACAAGAAGTTCGAAGCTGAAGTATACGTTCTTACGAAAGACGAAGGCGGACGCCACACTCCATTCTTCAAGGGATACAAGCCACAGTTCTACATCCGAACAACGGACGTAACTGGAGAAGTATTCTTGGCTGAAGGAACAGAGATGGTAATGCCAGGCGACACTATCTCGATCACGGTTGAACTTGGTTCAAAGGTTGCGATGGAAGACGGAATGCGATTCGCTATCCGAGAAGGCGGACGAACCGTTGGTGCCGGAGTTGTTACAAAAATCATTGAGTAATGAGCGACGCTACCAAACAATCTGAAGCGCCAGTAGCTGTTCCGAAGATTCGGATCAAGCTGAAGGCATACGATCACAAGTTGATCGATCAGTCTGCTAAGCAGATTATGGATGCGGTGGAACGGGATGGCGCGAAAGTTGCCGGCCCAACCCCTCTTCCTACTGCGAAGAAAAAGTACACGGTGAATCGATCCACGTTCGTTCACAAGAACGCGCGAGATCAATATGAGATCCGAGTACATAAGCGATTGATCGACATTGTACAGGCTACACCTCGCACAGTTGATACTCTTATGAGTCTTAATCTGCCGGCAGGAGTGGATGTATCGATGAAGACTGTCTAGTAGGCGTAAAAGCCACTCAAAAGACCCTCTATATAAGAGGGTCTTTTGTTATATGGATTTTTTATATAAATAGTTGACAAATTTATATAATTATGTATAATTAATATCGAGCGTGAGAAGTGTATAGGGTTGCCAGTAGGTAACCGTCTCGGGCTCATGTATGCAAGAGCGCCAGTAGGCGCAAGGAGTAGCAGATGTCCGTTTCAACTGAGCAAGTCACCGTTTTTCAGGGAATACCGACGACGCAAGAGCAAAGACAAGTCCTTCGTGATGCAGGCTTTGTCCACGTGACGGGTCTCCAGGTCTACGACCACAAAGGATCTCCTGATTATGTTATTGGTGAAAAGGTTCGACAGAGCGAACTTGGAAGTTCCGGATATAATAACGGCAAGTTTGTCGTTGTGACTGTCGGCGGAGAAATCTGGTTGGCAGTACTGCGAGAAGGAATTCCGGAACACATCCGTCGCGAATTTTGTCCGAATGGTTCCGGGGCTTTTGTCCCGCTGTCCAATGGAGAAGAGGTCTCTCAGAAATGTTTACTCGAGCGATTTGCAGATCCGTCTACGGGGCTTCTTGTGAGGTAGGATAGCGGACAGCTCTTTTTCGGCAGTTGTTTCACATTGTGATTCGACTGCCGATTTTTTTATATAACAAAACTTGACAGAATATATAATTAGGAGTATAATGGTCAAAGGTGGCTAGAAGGCGTATCTCTGGCTTGTACCTTTTGGTTCCATGATTCCTGTGTAAGAGGATTCTGGTATGAAGATTGTAGCGATCGTATGTGCGGTGTGTTTGCTAGGGGGCGTTTTTTTCTTGGTCCCGGCAGAAAAGCGAGCTATGGCGCTCTGTGTTGGGTGCGGGCTATTGGCCTTAGCCTCTTCATGCGCGCCTGATGAGCCTCAAGGATGAAATGCTACAGCTCTTTTTCGGCAGTTGTTTCACATTGTGATTCGACTGCCGATTTTTTGTTTGTCCTTGTAGATAAAGTTGACAAATATTAATATTTGATATATTATGTTTTAGCAATATACAACGGGTATATGTGCAAATGGCTCGTTTTACTCTCAAGAAGAGGGAATGCAAGATCATGGAGATCAGGAATGTGGTCGGCAATGCTTTGATTTTTATAATCGCCGGATTGCTTGCTTGGGCAGTTTGGGGGCGTCGAAAACAGATCGATGCCGGGAATCTCCCAGATATTGAATTGTATATTCAAAGGATCAAGTCTCGGCCGCTGAAAGTCTTCACGGAAGGCGAATCTGCGTCTACGTAAGCATAGGATGCGACATGATTTTTATGTGTGGGGGTATTTGACGCAGGACGCATCAAATAACCCCTTTTTTCTTTGACTTTTTTCTGAGCATGTTCTATCCTGACAAATACCCGTGCTTAGGTGTGGGAAAGTCGTTTTATAAGCTTTTAATTACATAAGCTTTTTTATTTTCAGCTCCATGCGAGTATCACATTATGAAAGCGCTTCTAGGACGAAAAATCGGCATGTCTCAGGTATTCTCTCCCGAAGGAGATGTTATTCCTGTTACCCTAATTTCCGCGCTTCCTAATACCGTTACTATTCGCCGAACAGTAGAAAAAGATGGATACGCTGCTGTCCAATTAGCACTCCCAAAGAAAGAGGGAGCGAAACTTGGAGAGAAGCGAACCCCGAACGCATATAAAGAAGTGTTCGCAAAACGAGAAGAATTCAAAGGAGAATTTCCCGCAGATATCGAATCTGTTGGTGTTGATCAATTTGCACAAGGAGATGCAATCGAAGTAACTGGCGTTTCAAAAGGAAAAGGAAATCAGGGCGTAGTTAAGCGCCATCATTTTGCAGGAGGCCCAGCATCTCACGGTCACAGGCACGTACTTCGCCGACCAGGTTCTATCGGAGGACGATTCCCGCAGCACGTAGTAAAAGGACGACGCATGGCAGGCCGAATGGGTGCTGATCAGGTAACGGTAAAGAATTTGGAAATTGTGCAGGTTGATGCTGAGCACAATATTGTTGCTGTAAAAGGCGCAGTGCCGGGGCCGCGCGGAAGCATCGTTTCTATCCGTGGCATTGAATCCAAATAATTATGGCTACCAAAACTACAACAAAAACGTTGCCAGTACGAGAACTCGGATCCAAAGCTTCTAAGGACACCGTTGCTATTCCTGCGTACATTGTCGGTGTTGATACTCCGGAATTAATTGCGCGAGCAATTCATACTACAAGCAAGCGAATGCGAATCCGAAAGGCGCACACAAAAGAACGTTCTGAGGTGCAAGGCGGAGGACGAAAGCCTTGGAAGCAAAAAGGAACAGGACGATCTCGGCACGGATCAACTCGATCTCCTATTTGGGTTGGCGGTGGAATTACATTTGGTCCGCGAAGCTACAAGCCGACTGTTCGAAAAACACAACTGAAGGAACGACGACGTGCATTTTCAGGAGTGCTTGCGATGCATGTGAAGAATGAATCGATGATGATTATGCGATTGCCAAAGGATATGCCGGTAAAAACAAAGGATGTTGCAAAAGATATTGCTGGGAAGGCTGGTCTCCTGATCATTCTTGACGAGTCTCACAAGCAAGTAGAACGCGCAATGCGCAATGTGCCTACGGTGCATGTTCGATATGCGCATAAAGTGCTGTTGTCTGATATCGCATCTGCTCACGAAGTGTGGGTTGATGAAACAGCTCTTCCTATCATTGAAAATCGCTGCTCAATATAACGCCCTATGTCACTTCTTACACTATCAAAACGAATTCTCGGGAAAGACGCTAAAAAAGCTCCCGTACGAAACAAGAAACTGAAATCAGTTGCTGATTCTGCAAAGAAGAAAAAAGCACCTGTTGATACTCATGCGCTATCTACCGGCTTGATCGGCCTTACGGAAGTTGTTTCCGAAAAAGGCATTATGCAACAGACGCAAGGAACTGCTGTATTCAAAGTGTTGCCTCATGTTACGAAGTCTCAAATTACAAGCGTTGTAGAAGCTACGTATGGCGTTCATGTGCTTTCCGTGCGAACGGCATTGTCTCATCCTCGTATTCGCCGAAGAGGGATTACGGAAGGTGTTACGAATAAATTCAAAAAGGCATACGTAAAAGTTGATAATATCCAAGCTGTTGTATCTCACGCATAACCTATGCCTATTAAACACTACAAATCAAGTCGCGGAGCTCGCAAGAAAGCATCGATCGTAGATCGAACAGACCTGTATCGCGGAGAGCCGATGAAGGCGAAGCTTACAAAAAAGACTGCTACAAGCGGACGTGGAAGTGCTGGAAAGATTACCACACGACATCGCGGAGGCGGAGTAAAGAGAGCTGTTCGTATGGTAGATTTTGGACAAGAAAAGCTTGGCATTCCTGGACGAGTGGAACACGTTGAATTCGATCCGAATCGATCTGCATACCTTGCGCGCATTGTGTATAAGGATGGAGAGCGCAGATACGTTCTTGCATGGGCTGGCGCAGTTGAAGGGTCTATGATGATTGCCGACGAGAAGGCTCCGGAAAAAGACGGTAACCGCATGCAATTAAAGAATGTGACTCCTGGACTTTCCGTGCACAACGTAGAGATCATGCCTGGTCGAGGCGGAATCTTATTCCGATCCGCAGGATCATATGGAATGGTGATGGACGTGCAGGGTGATCATGCTCAGATTAAGATGGCATCAGGAGAGGTTCGCTTGATTTCTAAGGAATGTTATGCCACAATTGGCTCGGTTAGCAATCCAGATTGGCGTCTCCAAACAATTGGTTCAGCTGGTCGAAATCGTCGCCTTGGAAAGCGTCCGAACGTACGAGGAAAAGTAATGAATCCTGTTGACCATCCTCATGGAGGTGGAGAAGGTGCTCAATCTATCGGGTTGAAGTATCCGAAGACGAAATGGGGAAAGCATGCGAACGGAGTTAAAACTCGCAAGCCGAACAGGTATTCGAATCAATTTATATTAGAACGAAGAAAGAGTAAGAAGAAAAAATAACCTATTATGTCACGATCACTTAAAAAAGGACCATTCATTGATGCTCACTTGCTCGCAAAAGTGAAGAACTTAAAACAGGGCGACCGCACTGTTATTAAGACATGGAGCCGCAGATCCACTATTTTCCCTGAGATGGTTGGTTTTCGATTTGGCGTACATAACGGAAAAGAGCATATTCCGGTAATGATTACTGAAGATATGGTTGGCCATAAGCTCGGAGAATTTTCACTGACTCGAAAGTTCGTTCGACATGGTGGAAAGCTTCAAAAAGAAGTTGAATCTGCTCCTAAGGCTGCCCCTGCAGCTGCTGGCAAGAAATAATCTCCTATGAAAGTTTCTGCTACACAAAAACACGCTCGAATGTCTCCTCGAAAAATCCGTCCATATGCACGGTTGGTTCAGGGAATGACATCGGATAGAGCGATCAGCCAGCTTACGTTTGCTACCGGGAAAGCTCCTGAAATTTTATTGCATGTAGTGAAAAGCGCAGTTGCCAATGCGGTAAATACACACGAACTTGATAAGGATAGCTTGAAGATTTCTAGCGTTCTTATTAATCAAGGATTGGTGATGAAGCGATTTAATCCCGTTTCCAAGGGTATGGCTCACGCCATTTTAAAGCGCACTGCTCATGTTACGGTTGTGGTGGAAGGCGATGCTGTTGTAAAAGCAGGCGCAAAGAAGCCTAAGAAAGCCGAAGCGATTAAAACGGTTTCTGCCAGCGAATTTGTTGAGTTGGCGCAAAAGGCAAAAGATACAGAAGAACAAGCAGCTCCGGAGGAGCATTTGCATAAGCACGATGCGACAGAAGAGCGCGCAATCGAAACGATTGAAGATAAGAAGCAACTTGCTTCAAGCAAGATCAAGATGAATCAAAAAGGCGGAGACGGGAAGAAGACGCATCGCAGAAAGAGTATTGGATAATATCTAGACTATATAATTTCCTATGGGACGAAAAACAAATCCAAATATATTACGAATCGGTAACATTCTCCACAACTGGGATGCGAAGTGGTTTTCAGATAACCCGAAAGATTTCAGTACGAATCTGATTCAGGATGTTAAGATTCGAACGTACTTAAAGAAAAGTTTGCGATCAGCATCTATTTCTCGAGTCGAGGTTGTGCGACAAGCAAAGGAAATCGCTCTTACGGTGCACACATCTCGTCCTGCAATGGTAATTGGCCGAGGCGGAAGCGGAATCGAGAAAATTCAAAAGGATTTGAAAAAGTTTTTAGGAAACGAAGTTCGCGTTCGCATTAACGTTCAAGAGGTTCGAAATCCGGACACTGATGCAACTGCTGTTGCGACTCAAGTAGTGGATCAAATCGAGCGACGTATGCCGTATAGGAGAGTGCTCAAGCAGTCTGTGCAGCGTTCTATGCAGGCAGGAGCTCGAGGGGTTCGTATCGCAATCGCAGGACGATTAAATGGTGCGGACATTGCCCGCAGGGAATGGCTTGCGGATGGAAACGTTCCATTGCACACATTCAGAGCAGATATTTCATATGCTACAAAAACGGCATTTACTACATTCGGAACAATTGGAGTAAAGGTTTGGATTAATCGCGGTGAGTATGAAACGGAAAATACTGACAAGCCAGGCGAGACTATTGGTGCGCCAGTAAAAGAAAAAGCTGTGCCTCGACGCACCCGCCCATCTTTGGCTGATAAGGTGAAGAAATAATTGAACTGATATGGCATTTATTCCTCGAAAAGTAAAACATCGAAAGCACCAAAAGGGGTCCGTTCGCGGAGCTTCAAAAGGTTCTCTTTCTGTTGATTTCGGACAGTATGGGCTAAAAGCAATGGAAAGCCGATGGATTTCTGCGCGCCAGCTAGAAGCTGCTCGTCGCGCAGTTACTCGCCATGCAAAGCGAAGCGGAAAAGTATGGATCCGTGTGTTTCCGGATAAGCCGATTACTCAAAAGGGTGCGGAAACTCCGATGGGAAAAGGAAAAGGATCTGTGGATCATTTCGTGGCAGTCGTTCGTCGAGGACGTATCGTATTCGAAGTAGATGGAATGGACGAAGCAACGGCTCGCGAAGGGCTTCGCCTAGCAGCTCAGAAGCTTTCTATTAAAACCAAGTTTGTAAAGAAGATTTAAGACTATGAACATGCAAGAACTCGCACAATTATCTTCCGAGGAATTATCTGTAAAATTGACGAACGCTCGCCAAGAGTTGTTCGCTATGGCACAGAACGTTGCTACGGGGAAAGAGAAGAATTTTGCACAGCTCAAAGGTCTTCGAGGTGATGTTGCTCGAATTTTTACGGCAATTAAGGCAAAAGAAGCTAAATAGCTTGCGTTTTTAGACTTATTCATTCATAGTAATTTCTTATGAGTACTCCAGATACAACACAGGAAGGCACAAGAAAGCGACAGCTTTCAGGTACTGTGGTGCGCAAGTCTGGAGCTAAGACAGTTTCTGTTGAAATTATTCGCGTGGTGGCTCATCCGCTCTACGGAAAGCGAATGAATCGAACGAGCAGATATTTAGCTCACGATGAAAGCAACGAAATTACTGTTGGAGACGCAGTGTTAATTGAAGAATCCCGACCGCTTTCAAAGCGCAAGCGTTGGGTAGTAATTAAGAAAACGGTATGATCCAGGAAGAAGCTAAATTAACAGTTGCGGACAATTCCGGCGGAAAGATGATTAAAGTCATCCGGATTTTGGGATCCACAAATCGACGATATGCATATATCGGAGATGTGGTTGTTGCTGCAGTTAAGGTTGCGGAACCTCGTGCATCTGTAAAGAAAGGCGATATCGTTCGCGCAGTAATTGTACGTGTACGCAAGGAGCATAAGCGCCCAGACGGCACTGCTATTCGATTTGATGACAATGCAGCGGTTATTGTTAATAAAGAATCAAAAGAGCCGATCGGAACTCGTGTATTCGGACCAATTGCTCGAGAGCTTCGAGCTCGAGGTTTTCAAAAGATTGTTTCACTTGCATCTGAAGTTTGGTAATTCCTATGACTATGATTACTCCAAAAATTAAAACAGGCGATACGGTACGAGTGCTCCGTGGAAAAGATGCTGGCAAGAAAGCAAAAGTTATTGCCGTTCTCCCGCAAGAAGATCGCGTTGTTATTGAAGGGCTAAATACGGTGTTTAAGCACGTAAAGCCTCGCCAGTCAGGCCAGAAGGGCCAACGCGTAAGCATATCTGCTCCTATTCCACTTGCGAATGTTCAAGTTATTTGCGGAGCATGCAAAAAAGGAACAAAGGTTGCGATCACGCGAGAGAATGGCGTTCGCCAGCGCACGTGCAAGCAATGTAATACAGTAATTGAATAATCCTATGCCCGTTATTACCCCTACAACAAAAAAGCTTGCTGAAGCGATGAAGATTAAAAACATTCACGCAGTTCCCCGCATTACGAAAGTAATGGTGACTGTCGGTGTTGGAAAGAATCGAGACAATAAGCAATACATAGAAGCTATTCAAAAGGACTTGGCTGCTATCACTGGGCAAAAGCCAAAAGAAACTCACGCAAAGAAATCTATCGCAGGATTCAATGTTCGAGAGGGTAACTTGGTGGGATACAGCGTTACGCTTCGCGGAAAGCGCATGGAAGACTTTATTACTCGGTTTGTCGACGTGACGTTGCCTCGAGTTCGTGATTTTAGAGGGCTTTCATTGAAAGTATTAGACGGATACGGAAATGCCAGTATCGGCCTTACGGAACAGCTTGCATTCCCGGAAATTCATGCTGATAAGACAGACGTTATCTTCGGCGTTGGTATTACATTTGTAAGCACGGCGAAGGATAACGAAACGGCAGAGCAGATGCTCCGAGCTCTCGGATTCCCGTTCCGAGGAGCAGATGAACTTGATGAAAAATAGCAAATACAGTATTCTCACTATCTAACGACCTATGGCAAAAACATCATCCATTGCAAAGAGCAAGAGACCGGCGAAATTTTCGACCCGTGTTCGAAATCGTTGCAAGCTCTGCGGACGCCCTCGCGGATATATGGGGGATTTTGGAATGTGCCGTATTTGTTTCCGAGAACAGGCAGAAGCTGGGGTAGTTCCTGGAATTAGAAAATCATCTTGGTAATTTTACGACTATGGACTCTGTAGCAAACATTTTAACGATACTATTGAACGGACAGCGTGTGGGCAAAGAACGCGTGGCTGTGCCGTATTCAAAATTTGCAAAGAATTTTCTAGATTTTCTTAAGAAAGAGAACTTGATTGGCGATGTTCGACTTCAAGAAACGCCAATTGCAAAATTAGTTGTTTCTCTTGCATACGAAGACGATGAAACTCCAAAGATTGCAGGCGCAAAGAGAATTAGCAAGCCAGGACGACGAGTATATGTAGGGGCTTCCAACTTGCCGTATTCTCAGCAAGATAACGGAATGATTATCGTATCAACTCCGGAAGGATTGATGGACGAAAAGCACGCTCGAGGCAAGAAAGTGGGCGGAGAACTTATTTGCGCTATTTGGTAATCTCCTATGTCACGAATTGGTAAAAAAGAAATACTGATCCCCGCTGGCGTAACTGTCACGATTAATGGTGCTGACGTTACTGTGAAAGGGCCTAAGGGCGAAATTACGGTTCCTGTACACTCCGTTATCGGTGTTGCTGTCCAAGACAACGTTCTTACATGTTCCATTGCGCGAAAAACGAAGAAATCTTCAGCGCTGTGGGGGACAATGCGGGCAATCTTATCTAATGCGGTCGAGGGTGTTTCTACCGGATTTAAGAAACAGCTAGAATTGCAAGGAGTGGGATACCGCGCATCTATGCAGGGCAAGAATCTTCAGCTGCTTGTTGGGTATTCTCACCCGGTTATCATTGAAGCTCCGGAAGGAATTACGTTTGCTGTGGAAAAAGAAATCGTTACCGTTGAAGGGTTTGATGCGTATATGGTTGGACAGATTGCAGCGGATATTCGAAAAGTTCGACCGCCAGAACCGTACAAAGGTAAGGGTATTCGATACGTTGGCGAGCACGTTCGCAGAAAAGTTGGTAAAATTGTAGGTTCTGCAGCATAATACATAATTACTATGAATCACCTACGACGAAACCGAAGACATGGAAAAATCCGATCCCGAATGATTGGTACTGCTTCGCGTCCTCGAGCATGCGTATATCGAAGCATTAAGGGGCTCGAAGTGCAGATTATTGATGATGCAAAAGGAGTGACTCTTGTATCTGCGCACAAGATCGCTGATGGTAAAATGAATAAAACGGACCTTGCTAAGCAATTAGGATTGGATCTGGCAAAGAGCGCGCTTGCGAAAAACATTTCCGTAATCGTTTTTGATCGAGGAGGATATCGATACCACGGACGAGTTAAGGCGTTGGCTGAGGCAATGCGAGAAGGCGGACTCAAGTTTTAATATTGAATTACACTATGGCGTTTACACCAGGACAACTTGATGACAATCAATTCGGACACGAAGTGTTAGAGATTTCTCGCGTCGTGCGCGTGGTAAAGGGCGGTCGCAGATTCAGATTTCGCGCAACGGTGGTTGTTGGAGATAGGCAGGGCAAGATCGGACTCGGGATCAGCAAGAGCCGAGACGTTCAGCAGGCAATCCAAAAGGCGCAGGCTCGTGCGATGAAGCGAATTGTAACTATTCCTGTTGTCGATGGCACAATCCAGCATGAAGTGGTTGCAAAGTTTAAAGGAGCAAAAGTTTTATTAAAACCAGCTCGTCCTGGAACGGGAGTTATTGCAGGCGGTATTATTCGAACAGTTGCTGATTTGGTTGGAATTCGCGACTTGGTATCCAAGCGATACGGTTCTTCGAACAGAATCAGCAATGCGCGAGCAACTATCAAGGCTTTTCAAGAGCTAGTATAATATAATCATATGTCAGTATTTACACTTCCAGCTATAACAAAGAAAAAGAATCGCCTAGGCCGAGGACATGGTCGCAACGGTGGCAAGTCTGGTCGTGGGCAAAAAGGTCAAAAGTCTCGTGCCGGATATAGCGCAAAGAAAGGATTTGAAGGAGGGCAAACTCCGCTATACATGCGTTTCCCGAAGGGTCGCGGTATTAAGCAAATCAACCCTTCTCAGGTTAAGAAACCGATTGCAATTACGTTAGGAGTGCTTCGAGCATTTGAAGACGGAAGTATTGTCGGGCCGGGCCAACTGCATAAGCGCGGATATGTTCCAAAGAGAACTGATCTTGTAAAGCTTATTGGAAACGGAGAATTGAAAGGCAAGTATACTGTTCGAGTTCATGCATGCACACCAGGAGCACGGGCTGTTGTTGAAAAAAATGGCGGAACAATAGAACTGATTGAACGAAAAACGGCGTGATTGACTTATCGCGATTTACGGCGATCGTACGAATTCCGGAGCTTCGGAAGAAGTTGCTTATTGTATTGTGGCTTATTCTCGTATTTCGAATAGCTGCTGTTATTCCTGTTCCGGGAGTTCCAAAAGAAAGCCTGGCACAACTGTTCCAAGGCAATCAGCTATTCGGATTGCTCGATATATTTTCCGGCGGAGGATTGTCTCGTCTTTCAATAGTGATGCTTGGGCTTGGGCCCTATATTACGGCGTCGATCGTTATTCAATTATCGACGATGATTTTCCCGAGGTTAGAAGAGATGCAGAAAGAAGAAGGGGAAGCTGGTCGACGAAAGATTAATCAATGGACGCGCATGCTCGCAGTGCCATTTTCTGCTCTTCAAGGGTTCGGGTTTTTAAACTTGCTTACGCATAGCGGAACTCCGGGTGTTGCAAGCTTGACGTTTACGCCATATGAAATGGTGCTAACTCTCGTTGCTCTTGCTGCAGGAACGATTTTCTTGATGTGGATTGGCGAGCTTATTTCCAAACAAGGATTCGGAAACGGGATTTCCATCATTATTTTCGTGGGCATTATCAGCAGATTGCCTGGTGCGATTGCGCAGATCATATCAACGTGGACTCCTGATCAGTTATTTACGTATGGAGCATTCGCGCTTGTTTCTCTTGTTGTTATTGCAGGCGTTGTAGTTATTACAGAAGGCCAACGGTCTATTCCGGTGAATTATGCCAAGCAGGTTCGCGGAAATAGAATGCTCGGAGGAACATCTACTCATTTACCGCTTCGCGTAAATCAGGCAGGGGTGATGCCAATCATCTTTGCGCTTTCTATCATGCTGTTTCCCGGAATTGTGGCGAACTTTTTCGTAGCAGCAAGCAATGCAAAGGTTGCTGCTGTTGCCCAATATGTTGTTTCGTTGTTTCAAAATCAATGGTTCTACGGAATTTTCTACTTTATTCTTGTAGTATTGTTTACGTATTTTTATACATCCGTTACGTTCGATCCGGATCAAATTGCCGAAAACGTGCAGAAGCAGGGCGGGTTTATTCCTGGTATTCGCCCAGGCAAGCAGACGAAAAATTATTTACAATATGTAGTGCGAAGAATTACATTAGCAGGCGCAATCTTCTTGGGAGCAATCGCGGTGTTGCCACTCATTGTGCAGGCATTTACCGGCCTTCGAACGCTTACGATTGGAGGAACTGCATTATTGATCGTTGTGTCTGTTGTGTTGGAGACGATGAAGCAAATCGAATCCCAGCTTACAATGCGTGAATACGAAGGATTCTTATGAAACTACCAAAAGTAATTTATATTATGGGTATGCCGGGTGCCGGGAAGGGTACTCAGGCGGAAAAGCTTTGTGCTGAAATCGGGTATAAGCAATTTTCTACAGGAGATGCTTTTCGAAGTATTTCTCGCCAAGACACTGAACTTGGGCATAAGGTAAAAAATATTATTGATAATGGAATTTTGTGTCCCCCGGAGCTTGCTGCTGAAGTTGTTATGACTGCAATTAAGGATTTAGTAACAGAAGATGCTGGTTTAATTTTTGATGGTACTCCCCGTACTGTTCGGGAGTCTGAAATTATCGATGAATTTTTCCTTGAGCACAATTATGGCAGGCCGCTTGCTATTTACCTAGAAGTAAAAAAGGAAATCATGATGCAGCGAAACGCAAAGAGGTTGTATTGCATGGATGTTGAAGGGGGATTTCCTGTACTAGATGAAGGAGATAAAATAAAGTGTCAAGAAATGGGGGGTGTTGTAGGGCAACGTCCTGATGATGCTCCAGATAAATTTATGATGCGATATAACCAATTTATGGAACATACCTATCCTGTTGTTGAAAAATATCGAGAAGAACGGATTTTGTATACGATTGATGGAACGCAAAGTATCGAAGAAGTAAATCAAGAAGTTATGGGTATTATCTCTCGCTATGATTTCGAAAAAAAGTCCTGAAGATATTGAAAAAATCGCAAAAGCAGGGGAGCTACTCAGCACTATTTTAGACGGGCTTGTTGCAATGGCAACGGTTGGCGTGACGGGCAAAGAGTTGGATGCGTATGCGATGCAGGAAATAAAAAAAGCAGGCGCCAAGCCAGCCTTTTTAGGGTACGGAGAACCTCCATTCCCAGGCGCTATTTGCGTTTCCGTTAATGCAGAAGTAGTGCACGGACTTCCGCGGGATATTCCATTTGCTGATGGCGATATAGTTGGTATTGATGCGGGGCTGTGGCTTGATGGCGTCGTGGTGGATAGCGCTCGGACGGTGGGAATCGGAAGCGTATCTGAGGAAAATCAGCATTTGATAGACGTTACGAAAAAAGCGCTTGAGCTTGGTATTGCGCAAGCAACCATTGGAAATACTACCGGGGATATCGGATACGCGGTACAGCAGTATGTTGAATCTGAAGAACTTGAAGTGGTACGCGCTCTTGTGGGGCATGGAGTTGGGTATGATTTGCACGAGGATCCGCAGGTGCCGAACTTTGGAACTCCGGGAAGTGGAACGAAATTGGAAGAAGGGTTAGTGATCGCAATTGAACCTATGGTTACGTACATAAGTCCGGATGTTATAACGGCAGACGATGGATGGAGTATTGTTGCGCTTTCTGGAAAACCTTCTGCACATGAAGAGCACACGATTGTTGTAACGAAGAACGGGCCGAGAATTCTTACGACATCGAATGAATAACGTCCTGGCCCTGGATATCGGTGGTCGATATATTGGGATCGCCGCAATCGATCATTCCGGCAAAATCCCCTATAGATATGGAACGATAGATAGAAAGCAGGAGGATGCATTTGAGGCGCTCAAAAAAATCTGCGAGAAAGAAGCAATTACTTGCATTGTTGCAGGTGTGCCGTTTCATGTGGAAGACGGGAGCGAGACTCAACAAACAGTAAAGACAAGGCAATTTATTGCGCAATTAAAAGCGTTGTTGCCGAATATTTTGGAGTATATTGAAATAGACGAAACGCTCACCAGTCAAGAGGCAAAACGGTTATTGGACATTGAAGGGGCTCCTAGTACGCAGGAGCATGCCGAGGCAGCTCGCATTTTGCTGTCTGAATACCTTGCACAAGCTTCATAATCGCGGTAAAAAGTGACGTATGGACATGAAGTTGATGCGATCGGCTGTGGATGCGAAACTGGATGAATTGCTTCCACCTGAAATTCAGGAGCCATCTTTATTGCATACTGCGATGAGATATAGTGTTTTCGTGGGGGGTAAGAGGGTACGCCCGATATTTTGCATGGCTATGTGCGAGGCTCTTGGAGGATCAGCGGAGGACGCTTTAGTTCCAGCCTGTGCAATTGAAATACTCCATAAATACACTCTCATACATGATGACTTGCCGGCGATGGATAATGATGACATGAGAAATGATCAGCCTTCTTCACATAAAAAATTTAATGAAGCAACGGCGATCTTGGCTGGTGATGCATTACTTACCTTGTCTTTTGAATTGCTTGGCAGGACCGGGAACCCGCAATTGGTTACTGACCTAGCTCGTGCGACAGGTAGTTTGGGGACTATGGGCGGTCAACAGGACGATATGTCGATGAAGGGTCGTACGCCAGATAAAGCTTCTCTATTAGAAATGCAGAGGAAGAAAACAGCGAACTTGATTGCCATTGCGTGTGTGATTGGTGCGCGATGTGCCAAGGCCTCCGAAGGGGATGTGGAGCATGCGAGCAAGTTTGGAGAATCTTTTGGAAAGGCATTCCAATTATTGGATGATTTGTGCGATAATGATCCGGTGACTATGAGTGTTATTGGCCGTGAAGAAACTATGAAGCTTGCTGAGCAACATAAAGCAGAGTCATATAAAGAGTTGTCGTTTCTGGGGAAGAATACCAAGCAACTTCATGATATAGTCGATTATACATACGCATCATTTATCCTATGAACGAATCCATTCCAAGACATGTTGCAATTATTCCCGATGGAAATCGTCGGTGGGCGAAAGCGCATGAGAAGAATCCAATCGATGGGCATATCGCAGGCTCTGAAGTATTGAAGAAGATCATGCCTCATGCGGCTGATAGGGGCGTGGAGCATATTTCTATCTGGGGAATGTCGCTCGATAATTTTACGAAGCGAGATATTTCTGAAGTGACAGGATTATTGAACTTATTTAGAAACGAATTTAAGGACTTGATTACAAGCGATGATATTCATAGCAGACAGGTAAAAATTTCCGTATTAGGACGTTGGCGCGAAAAGTTCCCATTTCCAGTAAAGGCGAATATTGATAAAGCGATCGGAGCAAGCAAGGGGTATTCAAAGCATTTTCTGAATTTCTTTTTGGCATATAACGGGGTCGATGAAATGATCCAAGCAATCAAGGATATTGTAAAAAATGGTGATAAAGATATAACGGAAGAAACGGTAAAGCAGTATTTATTTACAAAAGACATGCCCCCTGTTGATTTAATTATTCGTACCGGAGGCGAGCCTCATTTATCCGCTGGGTTCATGATGTGGGATGTTACAGATTCACAATTGTGGTTTACGCAAAAACTGTGGCCTGAGTTTGGTACTGCAGATTTCGATGAAGCGCTTGAAGAATTCGCGCAGCGACAACGACGCAAGGGGGCGTAGGTATGACAACAAACATAGGGTATTGGGAAAAGATCTTACAGGACCCAACCCCTAATTACAAGCGATACTTTACTGCGGAAAAAGAATATCTTACTGAGCATATTAAAACTAATGCTTATGTTCTTGATGTTGGTTGTGGAGACGGAACAACTATTCAAAGCATACTCCCTGTGACAAAAAATATTGTTGGTATTGATAATGATCCGAAAGCCATAGAGGATGCTAAAACGAAATTATCATCAACGCCAAATCTAAATATAATGCTCGCTGATGCGCTGAAGTTGCCATTTTCTGATAAAACGTTTGATGTTGTGGTGCATGTGATGACTTTAGTAAATTTTAAGGAAAATAAAGTGAAAGCACTTCAAGAAATGTCTCGTGTACTGAAAGATGGGGGCAAGATTATTGTTAGCGTATACTCTAAAGATGCTTTGCCTGCTCGTCTTGAAATGTATGAGCAAGCTGGTATTCCAATAGAAGGAATTGATGGGACCACGGTTATTATTGATAAAAACGTAGAGTCCGAACAGTTTTCTAAAAAAGAGCTCGAAAAATTAGTGAATGAAGCTTCGCTTAAACTGTTAGTCTGTCAAAAAGTTGAAAGTATTGCGTATATTTGCGAACTAGGAAAATAGCCAGTACTGCGTTTATCCGATCGTATGCACTGCCAACAGGCCGCCTTCGGTGAGGGCTAATACGATTAATCCTGCAATAATTGTTCCGGCGAATATTACCCAGAACGATTTTTTTCTATCGAATCCGAATACGAATGCTGCCAAGGCTGCCGTCCAAGCACCGCCTAAGATTGGGATTGGAATGGCAGCGATAAGTCCGATTGCAAATAGGCCGTATTTTGTCACGTGGCCGTGCATTTTTGCTCGTGTATGTTCAAAGAGCCAAGTAAAAAACTTCTCAAATATTTCAAAATGTTTTCGAAGCCAACCCGAGATATCTTCTAGTAGCCACAAGATAAAATAAATTGGAATCATTGTTCCGATGATTGCTAGTATTAGAGCCTCATATGCCGGTAATTTGAATAGAGCGATTCCGATTGGGATGCCGCCACGAAGTTCGCCCACAGGCATCATTCCTAGAAGGACGGTTGCTACCTCGGGGGGAAGCGAAGATAATTTTTCTGCAATGGTAAGGGCAATTGACATAGACGTATATTATGAATGTTGAGAAGGTAAATGTTGCTCGCGTAAAAACGCTGCCGCGTCTTCCGGAAGAACGGTATTGATTTCAATTCCCGTCCCCAGTTCGAATCCGGCCCACGTAGTGATTCTGGGAAGAATCGATACGTGCCATCGAAAATGCCCAAATACGCTTTTGTCGCATACGAACCCGGATTCGTCGCAAGGCGCGGAATGAATGTAATAATTATATGACGGGTTATTAAGGCCCGTATACAGCTTGCCTAATACTTGCTGCAGCGCTTCGGCAAGCGCCTCCCGCTCCTCTGGCCCGATGCTTTCGAAAAACGGATTCGAAGTGTTGGGCATGATCCATGTTTCGTAGGGTACTCGTGAAGCAAACGGGCAAAATGCGGTGAAATATTCGTTTTCAAATACGATTCTCTTTTTCTCTTGTTTCTCGTACTCGAGAATAACGGTGAATGCTTTTTCGTTATGTTTTTTCGCGAACCGTTCCGTTCCGTGGAGCAGTTCTGCAATATCGGCGGGCAGTACGGGGATGGAAAACAGTTGGTGATGAGGGTGCTCGACGGATGCTCCGGCTTCTTTTCCGTGATTTTTAATAACTTGAATGTAATTAACTCCAAGCTCGCCTTGAAGTTGGCGATATCGGAGGATGATTGCTTCGAGTTCAAGGGCTATTAATTTTCTATCAGCCAAAGCGTCGTCTTGATTGTGGTATTTTGTCGCAAGAATATCGTGGTATCCGACAGAATCAAGCGCCCGATAAGGACCCTCGTTCCATGCGTGGAATTCCTTACTTGGTTTAAATGCCGGATATTTGTTTGCGAACATGTGTACTTGCCAGTGATGCGGGTCGTCCGGAAGCCGCAGTACATCCGGTTCCTGTGGGTAATGCGCCAAATTGCAAAATGGGCAATCGTCCTTATATCGAGGCAGAGGAGTTGTGCTGCCAGCTTTTGCGATCATGTCGGCATCTGGCCGTTTCGATCGCTCTGTTGCCATTGCTACCCATTTTTCTGTGATAGGGTCTTGGCGAAGCTGCCCGAGCGGGTGACTAAACTGTTTCATGGCGATTATATGTTCCTGATAGCATATTCATGCGGACTTGGACCACTTCTTTTAACACTTGTATGTATGCAGAGGGTGATACTTTGCTATTCGGATCATTTACCCATACGATTGGCTGTTCGGATATCTTGTATCCGCGCATGCGAGCAACTGCAAGAGCTTCAACATCAAATCCCCAACGGTCGA
>CAYVFG010000013.1:0-22517 GCA_964450915.1 uncultured Candidatus Saccharibacteria bacterium
CTTGCGGTATACACGCTTTCCAAGCGTGCGCACTAGGCCACTATGCGACCTCTCCAAAAAACTATTTGGTGATCCCGGGAGGACTCGAACCTCCGGCCCCCGGCTCCGCAAGCCGATGCTCTATCCGCTGAGCTACGAGATCATGCAACGTACTGTACAGCATGAGGGGATTCTAGGTTTTTGTCCATAGGGATATGGTATACTGCGCATATGGACGTGAATAAAGCAAAGAGGAATGTCGTTGCTCGCGGTCAGCAGGATCCGCGCGTGAAGCGCGAATTGGAAGAAATGCAGACGACGGATGATTTGCGAAAAATAGACGACGACGTAGAGGATGTTGCTACGTTATTCGATTGGTCGGCGCTGGAGCATATTCACCAAATCCGAAATCCTCAATGGTTTGCAGTGTTTGCGGGTGTGATTGCCTTAATAGCTATCGGATTTATTTTGATGGGGAATTTTATCGCATCGCTTACGATTGCAATGATCGGCGGATATATGTTCATTGTAGCTCAGCATAAGCCGTCAAAGATTCGATACAGGCTGCTTACGGAAGGAGTTGCTTTGAACACGACGCTCTATCATTATAAGGATTTGGATTCGTTTAATATTGTGTATGAGCCGGGCAACGTAAAGACGGTTATCTTGAAAAGCAATAAGAGGATTATGCCGTTAATTCATATGGAAATCGGGAATGCAGACCCGGTGGCAATTCGAGAAATTTTGGTGCAATTCGTAAGAGAAGATGTGCATTTAGAGGAGCCCATTATAGATATTTGGGCGAGACGGCTGGGGTTGTAACCTATGTTGCGGAGACGGGAGGATTCGAACCTCCGAGAGCTTTGACACCCTACCTCGTTAGCAGTGAGGCGCTTTCGACCACTCAGCCACGTCTCCGTATATTGCAGTATTACGGGAATTGAGTAGAATGTAAACTATTGCGCTCATAGCTCAGTGGTAGAGCAGATCCCTCTTAAGGATACGGTCGGGGGTTCGAATCCCTCTGGGCGCACTACCTATGTCAGAACTTGCGACGTATCAAGTAAGTTTGAAGTTGCTTTTGCGAAAAAGCGACGATTTTTTAATCCTTCAAGATTCGTATAAAAATTTGATCGACCTCCCAGGTGGGCGAATGAATGATGATGAGTTTACTGTGCCGCTTGAAGATATTTTAAAACGAGAAGTTATAGAAGAGCTTGGGACTGATATTGCGTACGTCATCGAAAAGCCGTTATTTCAATTCCGAAGATTTCATGAAAGCCTGAACATGCCTGTGCTGTTGACTATATATGGCGGAACATATGAGTCCGGAGAAATAAAACTATCCGACGAACATGAAGCGTATAGATGGGTTCATAAAGATAGTTTTGATTTTCCGGAAGAGGCATTTTTCAACAAAGAAGAATATGATGCAATGCATCGTTACTTCAACTCTATTCGCGCATGACATTCCGATCTTCTATCCCAGTACTCGTGCTGATTGCCCTTATTGGAGCAGGCGTATTATATGCGCTGAATATGGCCATGCTGATGAATTGGGTGTTGCTTGGCGCCGTGATTATAGGGGTAACCCCTCTTGTTCTTGATGTTGCAAAATCGTTGCTCGCACGGCATTTCGGCGTGGATATTTTGGCTATTGTGGCTATTATCGCCGCAACGTTGCTCGGCCAATATTTAGCTGGCGCAGTGATTTTATTAATGTTATCGGGCGGAGAAGCGTTGGAGGCGTTCGCATTGCGCCGGGCGCGCAAAGATTTTTCCACGCTTGTTTCTAATGCGCCGGTGAGCGCGCATAAGAAAACGGGCGACGTGGTTACGGATGTTGCAGTTCAGGAAGTTGTGCCCGGGGATGTCGTTATTGTAAAACCCGGGGAGGTCGTGCCGATGGATGGGGAAGTTATTTCGGGCATTTCTGCAGTAGATGAATCAATGCTTACGGGCGAATCGCTGCCGTTGGAAAAAGTAAAAGGATCAATGGTAATGAGCGGAAGCATTAATATGCAAGGGGTGCTGGAAGTCAAAGTGCTTCGGCCGAGCAGCGAGAGTCAATATGAACAGATTATTCGGCTTGTCCGCGAAGCGGAAGAAAATCGAGCCCCGTTTGTTCGGCTCGCTGACCGATATAGTGTTTGGTTTACAGTACTTGCATTTACGCTCGCCGGTATTGCGTGGGCAATCTCGGGCGATGCGCTGCGTGCACTTGCAGTACTTGTAGTGGCAACTCCGTGCCCCTTGATTTTGGCAACTCCGATTGCGTTTGCATCAGGCATCAGTAGGGCTGCAAAAAGAGGAATTATTATAAAGAGCGGAGGAGAGATGGAGAAGTTGGCTCAGGCAGTGTGCGTTGTGTTTGATAAAACAGGAACGCTTACGTTCGGAGTTCCTGATGTGGTAAAGATTTTTTCATACGGCACTTCTGAGCAGGAAGTTGTGCGCATTGCGGCATCCGTAGACCAGCTTTCGGCTCACGTTCTTGCAAGCGCGCTTAAAAAGCATGCGCTTGGCCTGAAGACGGATTTATTTTTTCCAGATGAATTTCATGAAACGATAGGGCAGGGAGTGCAAGCAATGTTCAGCGGGCAAACGTATATAGTAGGCAGGCTTTCGTGGCTCGCGCAGCAAGGAGTTCCGGTATCGGAAGATATAATTGCTCAGCATGACGCAGAGCGCGAAATGGGGAAAATGGCGGTAGGCGTTGCGATGGGCGGGCAGCTTATTGGGGTATTGTTTTTGGAAGATACGATTCGAGATGATGTTAAGCAGCTGCTTATTGGATTACCAAGGCTTGGCATACAGCATGTTGTGATGCTCACCGGGGATAAGAAGGCAGTGGCGGATCGCATTGCTGCCGAGGCGGGTATTGCGCTATCGAATGTGCATGCAGAATTATTGCCAGATGAGAAAGTTGCTGAAGTAAAAAGACTGCAAGCAAAATATAATCATGTTGTGATGGTTGGAGACGGGGTTAACGATGCGCCTGCGCTTGCAACGGCGGATGTTGGAATAGCATTGGCGGCGCGAGGCTCTACGGCAGCATCGGAATCCGCAGATATTGTGGTGTTGGTTGATAAGGCGGAGCGAGTAGGGGATGCTCTTCGTATCAGCAGGCGCGTGCTGCATATTGCGAAGCAAAGTATTTTTATAGGTATCGGATTAAGTGTTGCGCTGATGCTCGTAGCAGTTGCCGGGTATATAACGCCGGTGTTTGGCGCCATGCTTCAAGAAGCTATTGACGTTATTGTTATTTTTAATGCTCTGCGCGTACTGATCATTCGATTTGAGGGGGCGCGGTAAGTTGAATGGTATACTTGCAGCATGCACAAGAATTTTTGGGGGGATTATAATGTTCGGAATTTCGATGCGCTGTCCGGAGATATTCAGACTCAATATCTTATAGTTGGCGGAGGGATTGCGGGGCTTGCCGCCGCGTATTTTTTATTAGAGCATGGACAAAAAGATATTGTTCTTATCGAAAAGCATACGATTGGTTCTGGATCGACAGGGCATTCCGCCGGGATGTTGGTAACTGGAATGGAAACATCGTCGTGGGCACAGCTTATTCGTACGCATGGAGTGTCGGGTGCTCGAGCATATTGGGATGCTCAAAATCGGGCAGTAGCCCTCGTAACTGCGTTGGTGGAAGAGGGGCATATTCAATGCGACTTGATCCCGGAAGAGCATCTTCGGCTTGCAGGGAACGCGGTAGCGCAACAGCAACTTCTTCAAGACTTTAGCGCGCATAAGATGATGCATAGCCGAGTGGGAGAGCTTGGAGGGGAGAAGCTTGTAGAAGAATTTCCGGCAGATGAATTTGAAAGTGCGGAGCGAACAGTGAATAATGTATCCGTTAACCCATTATCGCTTGCTCGCGGGTTTGCGCGGTATCTGCAAAAGAGGGGCGTGCGCATGTTTGAGCATACGGAACTGCTGTCTGCCACAGACGGGCGCGCGCAAACCAATCACGGAGCAATTACCTATAGTCGCATCGTTCGATGTATGGGCGTGAGCGAAAAAGATGCGCACTTGCAGCCATTTCTTACAACGATATGCGTAACGCGAGTGCTTACGACAAAAGAGAAAGAGGCAATAGGGCTGCTGGATAATGATATGTTCGAAGATGTTGAAACGCGGTCGTATCACTATGGAAAAATTACGGGAGACAATAGGCTGCTGGTAGGATATGGTGACACGAAGCACGCGAGCAGCTTTACGTATGGATATACGCATTTGCCGCACGTGCATAGCATTGAGCGGTTCATCCAGCGTGTATTTGACGCTATTGCGCCAAAGATAGAATATGCATGGAGCGCAGAGTTTGCTTTATCGAAATCAGAATTGCCAGTCGTGCGAGTTGGCAAGGAAGAGGTGCTCGTAAACGGCGCCGGCACCCAGATTGCATCAATTGCTACGGTTTCGTATGCAATAAGCAAATTGCTAGGAAAACGGCATGTGCTTGATGAGTTGTTTATCCGCGCGCAATAACGGCGCACCAGATGTTCACCTCCGGAAGTTCTGGAAAAGCTCTTGATGCAGACATGAGAGTCGCACCGGTAGTTGATACGTCGTCGATTAAAATAATAATCGGTTTTCTTGCTACGAGATTGCTGTATTCTTGTGCGGAAATTGCAAGCGCGAATGCCTCGTGCATATTATGCATGCGCTCATCGTGAGGCAGCTTCGCCTGCGACCTCGTTGATTTTTGGCGCGTAAGAATCGGGCAAAGCTGTATATTGCACATAGTTCGTATGGCTTTTGCTATATCTTCGCTCTGATTGAATCCGCGCTCGCGAAGCTTGTTTTTATGAAGGGGGATGGGCACCAGTATTGCGCGCCGGGATAATTCATCTAAAGAATCGATTCGAGCAAGGTGCGGAATGATACGCCCGGCAAGCGTATCCGCCATTGGGCGTATTCCTTTAAACTTCAGCCATTCGATGCCGCGTTGGAGCGCATGATTGGAATAGGGGGCGACGGAAACAATGCCGGCAATCCTCGTTTCCTGCCTGCAATCAATGCACGTTGTTCCTCTGGGCCGCTCTGTTTTACAGATGATGCATGATTGCGTGGCGATCGGCGCGTGCGCCCTGCAGCGTTCGCAATACCATGTATCTTCGCATAAACAATCAATGCACCTGGCGGGTGCAAATGCATTGATAATCTCTCTTAACATTACGCCGGGGCAATCTCAACTGCCCGTACGATGATGTTGTTTCCGACTTTGCGGGCAGAAACCGTTTGCCCGTCCGTAAATTCTTTATTGATAATGCTGTGCGCAATCGGGTCTTCTAGCAATTCCTGAACAATCCTGCGGATTGGGCGAGCGCCTTTGCCGTCTTTGAATGCGCGCTCTGCGATTTCATGGGTTACGCCTTTTGAAACTTCCAGCTTGATTGCTTTGTTTTCGAGCAAGCCTTGAAGTTCGCGTACGGCATTCTTTGCAATTGCCTCCATGTCTTTCATGGTGAGCGGGGAGTATACGATCACTTGATCGATGCGAGACAACAGTTCCGGCGCCATGCGGTCCTGCAATTCTTTAAGTACGGAAGCTTTTAGCTGCTCATATTTTTCTTGAGCATTGTCTTTTTCTATGGATTCCTCTGGCATCGCAAACCCCATGCGAGCTTGCTGGGATAGCTCATGCGATCCGATATTGCTCGTCATAATAATGATGGTGTTGCGGAAGTTTACCTTTCTGCCATGAGAATCCGTCAGTTCGCCTTCATCGAGAATCTGCAATAAAATATTCCATACATCGCGATGCGCTTTCTCGATTTCGTCGAACAATATAACGGCATACGGTTGGCGCCTGACGCTTTCTGTCAGCTTTCCGCCTTCTTCATATCCGACATATCCTGCAGGAGCTCCGATTAATCGGGACACGGAATGGGATTCCATGAATTCCGACATATCAACCCGGATAAGCGCCTCTTCATTTTCAAATACTTCTTTGGCAAGCACTTTTGCCGTTTCTGTTTTCCCGACTCCTGTCGGTCCGAGGAATATGAATGATCCGAGTGGGCGATTTGGATTTGCAATGCCGGCTCGCGAACGGCGAACATATCGTGCAACGCTGTGGATCGCTTGTTCTTGTCCGATAATATGCTTGCGCATAATATCTTCGAGATTCGCAAGCTTTTTTGATTCTTCTTTTAAGATCCTGCCTGCGGGAATGCCGGTGGAGTCTGCAACAACTTTTGCGATATGTTCTTCGGTGATTGAGATGCGTTTTGCATCGTTTTGCGCAGAAAGTTTGCGAGTGTTTGCGGCAAGTTCGTCTGCCAATGCATCTTCTTTTCGTTTGGCAGCAAGGGCTTCTTCGTAATGTTCGGATTCAATTGCCAACTCTTTTTCTTTTTTCACCTTCTCGAGTTCTGCTTTTAATGTATTGGCCTTTTGCGCTTCCTCGGTGCCGGCAATGGTAAGTTGCAGCGTTGCAGCAGCTTCGTCGAGCAAGTCTAATGCCTTGTCTGGTAAAAATCGATCCGGGATATATCGAATGCTCATTTCAACAGCAGCCCCAATTGCCGAATCTGTAACGGTAAGTCCGTGATGAGCTTCGTACGCTTCTCGAGCGCCTTCGAGAATGGTGATGGTTTCCTCGGGCGATGGTTCTTTTACATGTACTGGCTGGAATCGACGTTCAAGTGCCGCGTCTTTTTCGATATGTTTTCTGAATTCATCTATCGTTGTTGCTCCGATAATGCTTACTTCGCCCCGTGCAAGCATGGGCTTTAACATGTTTGCGGCATCCATGCTTCCGCCAGACGATCCGGCGCCCACAATAGTATGGATCTCGTCGATAAATAATATAGTATCTCGGTTTTCTTCCAGTTCGCGCATGAGTTCCTTGATGCGCTCTTCAAATTCTCCTCGAAACGTCGTGCCTGCTAAAATACCGGTCATATCGAGTGATAAAATTTTCTTTCCTTGGAGTTTTGCGGGCACTTGGCCGTCTGCAATGCGCTGGGCGAGTCCCGTTACAATGGCAGTTTTCCCGACTCCTGGTTCTCCGATTAAAATGGGATTATTTTTATTTTTGCGATTTAAAATACTCATGACACGGTCAACTTCTTTTGACCTGCCGATAACCGGATCGAATTTATTTTTCTTTGCGAGCGCTGTTAAGTCTTGGGTAAAGAAATCGAATGCTGGAGTTTTTTGCTTCTTCGCTCCGCCATGCATGCTTCCAGGAAGACCGTTGGCTTCAGCAGGAAGAATGAGCGGCATGTCTTGCTGCTTGTGATTCATTTTTCCGCCAATAGCGTCTGCTGATTTCGTGGAAGGGTTCGATCCTAGCAAGTTGGATAGATCGGGGAAGTGGGATGTGCTCTTGAGTACAATCTGCACTTGTTGCAATAACGATTTTACGTCGACGGGGGATTTTTCCAGGAGCTTGTATCCCATAGAATCTTTGAGCGTTAAGATGCCGTACAGAATGTGTTCGGTGCCGATGTATCGATGATGGTATTGAAATGCAGTGCGGGCGCCTTTTTCAAATGCTGCGCGCGTATGTGCGGAAAGCTCTTCTTTCCAGGCTCCTCCTTTTTCCATCTGTTCTAATTCGTTGCGGATAAATTCCGGAGTGAGTCCGAATTTTTTCAAAATGCTGTATGCAAGCGATCCGGATTCTTGGAGCATGCCGTACAGTAAATGTTCTGTACCGACATGGCGATGCTGCAATTCTTCAGACACTTTGGAAGCGCTTGCAAGTACGCTTTTAAGTCTGCTCGTTAATTTGTCCAAGATTGGTTTTTCCATCTCTTCAGTATACAACAGGTTTTTATGTTTGCTATGAAATAAAAACACCATACTGGAAATTTCCTAGTATGGTGTGCGCGAGTTCGAAAAATGGCTTGGGTTACTCCGCAAGAAATGCGGCTGTCGCAACAATGTCTTCCTGCGTCGAGTTCAACTGCCCTCCTGATTCGAGAATGTCAGCTGCTTCTTCTCGGTAGAACGAGCGCAATGTGCTTGTCAGCTGAGTGAGCACGGTGCCGGTGAATTTGCCCTGGGCAAATTGAACTGATTCGAGATGGCTCAAGTCAACTTCCGTTCGATGGTGGATCATTTGAAGCACCGGAACTTGGCAGGCAACCGGAACGTCCGAGGAGATATAGAAAGCTTCCAGGTTTTGGCACCAGCCGAAGAAGAATTCTCGGTCAGGTTCCATGTTCGGCTTCACCAGGAAGTACTTGTTCCGCTGACCGTTTCGCAAGCTGAGGAAAGTATCGCTTCGTTCTTTGTGCTTAGCAATCTTTTTGGCCAAGTCCTGTTTTCGCAGCGTGGTAGGCATGTTTCGTCTGTCCTTCCTTGTCATGTTGTAAAGGTCAACCCGCCTTTCATAATACTGCTATACTGTGGATATGTCAAAGTCTCCAAAGGAATATGCAATCGATATATTGGCTCGGCGGGATCATAGTATTCACGAAATGCGGATGAAGCTAAAAAGGAAGATTTTTGACCGGGAAGCTGTTGAAGATACGATTGTGTGGCTTCAGGAAAAAAGATTATTAAACGATGTAGATTTTGCGCAGAAAAAGGCGGAAAGCATCATGAGAACGAAGATGGCGGGGCCCATGTATATCAAGAATAAGTTACGAGAGGCGGGGGTTGCAGGGGAGATAGCGGATGAAGTTGTGGAAAATATTGCAGATGCTGAAGAATGGGAAAATCGAGCAAAAAAGGCGATAGAACAATGGAAACGAGCCCATCCGAAGCATAAGGACGATAAAACCAGGCAAATGCGGTTTTTGGCCTCAAGAGGATTTGACTTTTCTGAATTATAGTGCTACTGTACAAGTACAGTTTTGGAGTTTCGGTTTAGTTCTTTTCCTTGATGCGGAAGGAGTTCGCGATGAAATTCATGAGTCCGGGTACGAGGTTTGGGAAATTCGGCGAAGTTGCATCTCTCGGGAGCAATGCGAGCGGGACGGCCTATTATGTCACTCTTGATGAGTCGTGCAGTTTGTGCGCGGAAGGTGTTGAGCGAGCGATGCGGCGAGTGCTTGAGAGTGGGTTCTGCAATTGGTTGGAGGATCGCAAGCGATGCCTCTTCGTTCTCGATTGCGAAGAGGTGGCGGTCGCTCAAATGCTCGAAGAGGCTTTTCTTCAATTTGAAGCTGAAGAACAATTGCCCCCGACGTTCAAGCCAGGAGCGTGGAAGGGGAGGAATAGGTCTCCAGTTGCGGTCTGCTGATCGAAGAAGGTGGAGGGTGAAAGCAAATTTTGTCTCGGTATGCACTGCGCGCCGAGACTTTTTTATTTACATCTCCCGCAATCGTTTCACTCTATCTTTAATTGGCGGGTGAGTGGAGAAGAGCCCTGCGAGCTTTTGAGCGTTGAATGGATTTGCGATAAATAAATGCGCGGTGGCATTGCTTGCCGTTTCTAGCTTTGATGAACCGGAAATTTTTTCAAGTGCTGATGCTAAGCCTTCTGGGTAGCGAGTAAGAAGTGCTCCGGATGCATCCGCCAAGTATTCTCGTTGGCGAGAAATTGCCAGCTGAATTAACTGCGCGATGAGCGGGGAAATAATCAGCAAGACGAGGCTTACAATCGCCATAATCGCACCTAGTTGATTGCTGTTTTCTCGATCATTGCGATTTCTGAATCCTCCGAAGAATGTAGCGCGCGTTATCATGTCCGATAGTATGACGATAAAGCCGATAAAGATTGCAACGAGAGTAGAGAAGCGGATGTCGTAGTTGCGGACATGAGATAGTTCGTGCGCCAGTACGCCCTCTAGCTCCGACCTGTTTAACGCTTGCAGAATTCCGGAGGTTACTGCAATTGATGCATGCTGCGGGTCGCGCCCTGTTGCAAATGCGTTGAGCGCAGGAGAGTCTATGATATAGATGCGCGGTTTTGGAATTCCTGCAGTAATGGCTAGGTTTTCGACGATGTGATGCAATTCCGGATTTTGTTCCAACTTTACTTCGCGAGCGCCATTTGTGGCAAGCGCAATCTTGTCGCCGGAATAGTATCCTATAAGAGATGATGGGATTGCGAATATGGCAGCAATAACAGGCAGCACGAAATCGCCTCGGACGTAGTACGAATAAGCGGCCACAACTCCGATAACGAATACCAATACGGCTGTTATCAAAAACAGCGAATTTCTTTTATTGGCTGCAATTTGGGAGTAAACGGTCACTTCGAAGCGAAATCTACGTTCGGCACTTCTTTTTCGGATTCGTTTTCAAGTTCAAAGAAGTCACGTTTGGTGAAATGGAACATGCCCGCAATAATATTGTTTGGCGCAGTTTCAACGGCAGTATTGTAATCTCGAACAACCCCGTTGTAGAAGCGGTAGGCAGACTGGATTTTATTTTCCGTATCAGATAATTCCCGCTGCAATTCCAAGAAATTTGTATTTGCTTTTAGTTCAGGATACTGCTCTGATACTGCGAATAATGTTTTCAGCGTTCCGGTTAATGCATTTTCAGCTTGCGCATGTTCGGCTGGGGTCTGAGCAGAAAGCGCTTGCGCTCGGGCCTTGGTTACCATTTCAAACGTGTTCGATTCGTGCGCTGCGTAGCCCTTTACTGTTTCAACGAGATTTGGAATCAAGTTGTGTCTGCGTTTTAATTGCACATCAATATCGCTCCATGCCTCTGACGCTTGATTGCGCTGGCGAACGAGCGAATTGTATGCGCTCAGTATGTACAGAGCCAGTACGACGATAACGATTACGAAAAGAAACGTGAATGTATTCATACGGCTATGGTATAATGGTGGGATGAATTCAGCAAGGGAGTCCTTCTCCTTCTAACTATGGCATTATTCAGTTCAAAAGCATCGTATCTTGGAGTTGACTTAGGAACATCGACTGCAAAAATTGTGGAATTAAGCGAACGGAAAAATGCCATTGAGCTGGTGACATACGCTGAAGCGAATATGGGAAATTTACTCATGAATCCCGTGGCAGGAGAACAGGATGCGATCGACAAGACGATTGCGCTGCTGCAGCAAATGATAGAAAAGTCCGGTTCTACCGCAAAAAATGTTATCGCGGCGCTTCCCGGAGGATTAGTATTTTCTACCGTATTAATGTTGCCGAATATTTCTGAGGCCGAAATGGAAAAAGCCGTTCGATTTGCTGCGCGCGATGTAGTCCCTGCAGATATCGACGAGATGGTTATCGGATGGAGCAGGGTTGGCAGTCAGGCGCACATGCAAACGGATCGGAAAGAAAAATCTCCAGAAGCTGAATCTAAGCAAGCGGCAGCTCCTGTTCCCGCGGAGCCTAAAAAGGTGAATATGGATCAACAGGTTCCCGTGTTTGTGACTGCTGCCCCAAAAGATATCGTCAATAGATACATCGCAGTATTTCAGCGACTTAATATGACGCTGCTGGCGCTCGAAGTAGAAACGTTTCCTCTTGTGCGTTCATTGCTGACGAATCCGCCAACCTCCACACTGCTGGTTGATATCGGCGCACACGCAACGACATTTCATATTATTGATAAGGGAATTCCTCGCGTATCGCAGACAATCGAAGTCGGCGGCTTTACGGAAGGCGATATTGAAAAACAGAAAATTGAATTTGGAATTTTGCCACAGCAGGATCCTGCAATTCGCACTGCCCTGGAAGCAACCCTTGTGAACCAGGCGCAGAAGGCAAAAGAGCTTCTGGCAGTATATGAGCAAAAAGAAAAACACAGAATCGAAAAATCCGTGCTCATTGGCGGCGGAGCAAATTTAAAAGGGCTTCAGGAATATTGGGGAAAGGCAGTGGGGTTGCAGGCTATTATTGGGAATCCGTGGAAGGATGTTACCTATCCGAAGCAGTTAGAAGAAACATTAAAAGCAATCGGTCCGCGCTACGGAGTTTCCGTTGGGTTGGCATTGCGCGGTTTTGCACAGCAATAGAGTTGTGTATGTGTGTTAATATAGTAATTACTTATGCCGAGTATTAACCTAGCTCCGGGTACGGAATATATTATTGCAGCGCGACGAAGGCGTCAGCGACTATATATTATTTCTATTGTCATTGTGGTGATTTTTGCAATCGGCTATGGCATCTTGTTTTTCGTAAACCAATCATTTGCAAATCAAGATGAGGCGCTGAAGGGTAATATTCAAACAGTGGATGCGCAAATTCAGGCATCGAAAACGGATGCCATTCGCGTTTCATTATTTGAAAAGCGCCTTACGGAGACAAAAACATTATTAGATGCCCACGTGAGGTGGGACCAAGTATTCACTGATGTAGAGCGCCTGCTTCCGGCAAACGTTTCGCTTACCGGAATAGACGCCGGTACTGACGCGACGACAATTTCTATTCAAGGTGCTACTCCCGATATGGATTCGGTGGCGCAGGCAATTGCGAGTTTATCTTCTGGCGCAAACCATGCGTCGATGTTCAGCAATGGCGAAGTAAGAGAGGTTAATCGCGTTGAGCAAAAGAACGGCGATCAGACAACTACGGGATATACATTTACGATTACATTAACTATAGACCCAAGTAAACTTCGAGCAGGGGCTCCTCAATAACCTATGGCATTAAATACTTCTATTAACACGCCTTACCTCGTACTCACCGGAGTGGTACTGATTGCAATCGTGTTCGTCTTTACTGTGATGCAACCTCAGCTGGATTCTATTACGACGCTTCGCCACAATATTACAGATAATACGAATACATTAAAAACAAAGCAGGACTTTATCGCATCGTTATCCGCAAAGGTTCAGCAATTGCAATCTCAGCCCCAGGCAGAACAGCAGCTTGCTGTTGTTGTTCCTCAAGGAGACATGACACAAGATATCGTGCGCATTGTCAGCCAGTATGCTTCGCAGGTGGGGTTAGTGATCGTTGGCGTTACAAATAACTCTGATGCGCAGCAGGCGCAGCTGGATGCAAGCATTGCCCGCGGCGATGTTACATCGACTCCGAGCGATGTTCGAACACTATCGTTTCAAGTGCAAGCATCGGGAACATACGGACAACTCAGGGATTTCTTAAAGGCTCTTGAAAAGTCTCCGCGCATTATCGACGTTATTCACCTTTCCATTAAGAGTACGAAAGATCAAACGGGGCAAATAACAGCTACGCTCGATATGCAATCTTATTCACAAGCACAATAGTATCTATGACACCTAATAAAATGATGACAATAGTAGTGCTGGTAGCGATTTTGCTTGCAGGAATCGGTGCGATTGGGCTTGTATATTTTGCGCCAAATGGATCCTCCGTGCCAACCCCGAGCAGTACAACTACTGATACTGCAGGGCAATTAGATCAGACGATTACGAATACCTCAACATTTTCGACAGGCGTGTTGCAGCGCTCTGATTACTCGGCATTGGATTTAGGAATGGTTTCTCAGGGACGATTGCCAGTACAGGCGCCAGCAGGAACAGGAAAAGCTGATCCATTCCAATAAATATGGCAGACATGGACTCATTGCTCGCACTATTGCAGGGTCGCGAGTTGCTCGATGCGAAAAAGCTGTCGTATATACAGGATCGAATGGCGAAAGATGGCATGAGCAGTGCTGAAATAATTCGTGCAGAAAAATTCATACCATCCGAAGATTTGGCAAAAATTCAGGCAGAGCTGGAAGGGTTTTCATATATTAATCTATCGAGCGTAGCGCTGAACAAGGAAGCGATGAAGGATATTTCGGCAAAGGCAGCTTCGACGTATCGGTTCATCGCATTCGATGTAAAAGATAATAATCTGTTGGTCGCAATGGAGACCCCGCAGGATTTCCAGGCTATGGAAGCGGTGAAGTTTGTGTCGAAAAGGAAAGGTCTTGTGCCTCAGATATATTTTGCATCTCCGGAATCTATCGATATCGGATTAAAGGGGGCTGGCGCCGTAGAGGCTGAAATCGGCGGAGCATTGAAAGATTTTTCGCATGAGTTGTCTGATGCTAAAGAGGATGGCAAGCTGCCGACAAAAGATATTGAGCAGATAGTAGAAGAAGCGCCAGTTACAAAAGTGGTGGCGGTCATGATTCGCCATGCTATCGAGGGGCATTCTTCCGATATTCACGTAGAGCCTACTGAAAAAGATGTTCGGGTGCGATTTCGTATCGATGGCAAATTGCATGCCACTCTTGTGCTGCCGTTAAAGGTGCATGCGGCAATTGTTTCCCGCATTAAAATTTTGAGCAATTTAAAAATTGATGAATCGCGATTGCCGCAAGACGGCCGATTTTCTGCCACGGTAGATACTAGGGCATATGATTTCCGCGTAGCCACCATGCCTACAACGTTTGGGGAAAAGGTTGTGATGCGTATTTTGGATAAATCCAGCGGTGCGCCATCGTTCGAAACACTCGGGCTTCGCGGCGAGTCGCAAAAAGTATTCGAGCAATATTTGCATTCTCCGTTCGGCATTGTTCTTATATCGGGGCCGACCGGGTCCGGAAAATCCACCACATTATTTACATCGCTTTCAGGGCTTAATAATCCGGAGTCGAATATTGTAACGCTTGAAGACCCTGTGGAATATGAAATTCCGGGAGTTAATCAAACGCAAGTAAAGCCGGAAATCGGGCTTACGTTTGCTTCTGGATTGCGCAGTATTCTGCGCCAAGATCCGGACATCATCATGGTCGGTGAAATTCGAGATCGCGATACTGCCGAGCTTTCCGTGCAAGCCGCGCTTACGGGGCATTTGGTATTATCTACTATTCATACGAACGGCGCAGTGGGGGCAATTCCTCGACTAATCGATATGGGAATCGATGGATTCTTATTATCTGCGTCCGTGCGCTTGTTGGCAGCACAGCGGCTTGTAGTCCGATTGTGCCAGAAGTGCAAACAGCAAGTTCCTTTGAGCGATCAGGATAAGGCTGCAATTGTGCAAGAGCTCGAGCACGTGCCGGAACTATATAAAACGGATGCAAATCATAAAAATCCTCAGTATTTATTTACCAGTCCAGGGTGCCCGGAATGCAAAGAGATGGGTGTAGATGGCCGTATCGGTATTTTTGAGGTAGTGCCGATTACGCACGAGCTTCGCGAGGCAATGACGGATTTTAAGGGATTCGATCAATTGCTTGAAATCGCATCTCGCGAAGGCATGGTAACGATGCGGCAAGATGGAATCTTGAAAGCGTTGATCGGAGAAGTTCGATATGACGACGTAATGCGCGTTACTTCTGAAAACGAATAATTTGGTATATACTAACCGTATGGAAAATACACCCTTCATATTACTCGTAGAAGATGATTCGTTTATTTCTGGCATGTATCAGACGAAGCTGAAGAATGCCGGATATCAAGTGGAAGTTGTGGCAGATGGAGAGTTGGCGTGGGAGCGCATTCAAAAAGATCCTGTTCCGGACATTCTGTTGCTGGATGTTATTCTCCCGAAAAAAGATGGATTCGAAATTTTGGAAGACCTGAGAAAAGAAGATCGTACAAAAAACCTCCCCGTGATCTTGCTTACCAATTTAGGTCAAAAGCCCGACGTAGAGCGAGGAATAAAGCTAGGCGCTGATGATTATATTATCAAGGCTCACTTTACTCCGTCTGAAGTAATGGAGCGCGTCGAAAAAGTTCTCCATGCGCGTCATTGACGATCTTCTTCGAGAGGCGCAGGAGTATGGCGCTTCGGATGTGCATATTAGCGTGGGGCGTCCGCCATTTTTTCGCATAGACGGAAAATTATCTCCGGTAGGAGAAAAACCTATCGATCAAGAAGAAGGAAAGTCGATGATGGACCATCTTATGGGTTCGAATCCGAATTTCCCAACTCAGCTCGCAAAGAATCGACAAGTTGATTTTTCATATGCGTTGCCCGACGGCGTGCGATTCCGCGTGAACATTTTTTATCATGTTGATCAATTGGCTGCCGCGCTGCGTTTGATTCCATCGCGTATTCAAACAGTAGAGGAGTTGCATTTGCCGGGGCAGATACTGCAATTTGCCCAATTAAAACAAGGCTTCGTATTAGTTGTCGGCCCCGCGGGGCACGGCAAGTCCACAACGCTTGCATCAATCATCGATTATATTAACGAAAACAGGAGAGAGCACATTATCAGTATCGAAGATCCGATCGAATATTTATTTTCAGACAAGCAGTCGATTATCGACCAGCGCGAAGTAGGAGGAGATGCAACATCGTTTGAGGAAGCAATCCGCGTAACGCTCAGGCAAGACCCCAATGTTATCCTGATTGGCGAGATTCGAGATCAAGAGTCGATGCAAACAGCTCTTACGGTTGCAGAAACGGGGCACTTGGTATTTGCAACGTTGCATACGAATGATGCAGGGCAAACGGTGGAGCGCATTATTGATTCATTCCCTCCCGATCAGCAAGCGCAGGTTCGAAGTCAGTTGGCGAATGCGCTATCCGGTGTTATTTCGCAGCGTTTATTGCCATGGACTACGGGAGGACGCATTCCGGCAGTTGAAATCATGATGGTTACTACCGCAATTCGTAACGTTATTAGAGAGGGGAATATTCATCAAATCCCCGGCATTATTCAGACCAGTTCCGATGTGGGCATGCAGACGCTTGATGCAAGCCTGCAAGGGTTAGTGGATACGGGCGCGGTTCGCTTGGAAGATGCTCGCGCATACTTTTCGAATGCTAAACGAATGGCACGGTAGGTGATATACTTTCTCTATGGCAACGTTTTCATATAAAGCTCGGCAAGCAAACGGAACACTGACAAAAGGAACGCTGCGCGCTGCCAATGAAGAGCGGGCCGGGAGCTTGCTGAGATCTCATGATTTAACGCCCGTATCTATTGAGGAAGTAAAAGAGGGGTCCGTATTCAATAGAGCGATTGGCAATTTTGGGGTGAACATGCGCGACCTTATTATGTTTTTCCGAGAAGGCGCATCAATGGTCAATGCGGGTGTGCCTATTTTGGAAACATTACAGGCGTTGCAAAAACAGGCTCGAAAACAATCATTTGCGTCTGTTATTCAAGAGATCATTTATGACATTGAAGCCGGAGAATCGCTTTCCATCTCGATGAGCAAACAGCCTGCCGTATTCAACCAATTTGTCCTTGGTATTATTCGAACTGGGGAAGCGAGCGGAAAGCTCGAAGCTTCTCTTACAGCAATTGCGAATCAGCTGGAAGAAGAGTATGGATTTCAGCGAAGCGTTCGTGCCGCATTGATATATCCGGTATTTGTTCTCGTGTTAGTTGTTATCTTGATTGTTGTGATGTTTACATTCGTGCTGCCGCAGCTGGTAACATTGTTTGATGATGCGCACGTGCAATTGCCTTTGGTGACGCGGATACTTATTACGATTACTCACTTCCTTACCTCGTATTGGATAATTTTGCTTACAGTTGCAATAGCGTTAGGATTCCTGCTTCGTTCTTGGCTCAGGACAACGGAGGGAAGGTATACGTTTAGCACTTGGATGTTGCAGATGCCGGTATTGAAAGAAATTATTCAAAAAGTGTATTTGGCGCGCATGACGTCTATTCTTGCAACGTTGTTCGCAAGCGATGTTCCCATCATAGAAGCGCTCGGACTTGCTCGCGAATCGATTGGAAATCGCGTATATCAGCGAATTTTGGACGACACGATTCAAGCAGTAAAAAGCGGATCTGCTATTTCGTATGTGTGGGAGCATGAACCGCATATTCCTGCCATGCTGACTACTATGGTTAACGTTGGTGAGAGAAGCGGACGAGTTTCTGACTCATTTGCACAAGCGAACAAGTTTTTCGCGCGCGATGTTGCAGAAGTGCTCGAGAGTGTGACAATTTTGCTGGAACCAATTTTGATTGTGGTACTCGGAATCGGCGTAGGAGTAGTGGTGGGGTCGGTATTGTTGCCGATTTATAATCTCGTTCTCGTGATTTCATGAGAAATTCATGATACACTTTTCAACATGGTTAACTCGAAGGGAGGTGAGTGTATATGAATAAAACAAATAAGAAAGGATTTACACTCATCGAATTATTGGTTGTTATCGCAATCATCGGTATCCTTGCAGCTCTCGTATTAGTTGCTTTAGGCAACGCACGAGATAAGGCGCAAGACGCTCGCATCAAATCGACGATCGGACAGCTCAGAACGTTATCTGAGGTGCTCTATGACAATAATAATTCTTCGTACTCAAGCGTTGGGACATGCTTTACGTCTGGTACTGGTACCGGTTGTGCCGGATCAGTTTTGACAAGCGTTACTTCGCTTAAGGCAGACCTGACTGCAGCCGGAGGAGCTCTAACTGCAAAAAGCAATGCTACAAACTATTGCATAGAATCTAGTTTGAAGAGTAGTACTTCTCAATATTTCTGCGCAGATGGCGCGGGGAATGCAAAAGTGAATACTGCTGCCAAGTGCACCGCAGTAACGAGTACGTGTTAAATTAATTAACTCGAAGGGAGGTGAGCGTATATGAATAAAACAAATAAGAAAGGATTTACACTCATCGAATTATTGGTTGTTATCGCAATCATCGGTATCCTTGCAGCTCTCGTATTAGTTGCTTTAGGCAACGCACGAGATAAGGCGCAAGACGCTCGCATCAAATCCGATATCGGTCAACTTCGAACGTTGGCAGAAGTTGTGTATGATAACAACGGATCCAAATACACGACAGTCGGAGACTGTTTCAATTCAGATGCAGGCGCAATAGCAGCTAATTGTTTCGGATCGGAAGCGAGCGTATTGTCTCTTCGAGCCGATGCTGCAAGCGCTGGCGGATCAGTAACATCTGCTTCGAGCGATACGGCATATTGCGTAGAGTCTGTGCTAAAGAGCAATACTACAAGCTCGTTCTGTTCCGATGGAACAGGCGTTGCGAAAGTGAACACAACAGTAGGTGTTTGCTCTAGTACAAATATTAGCTGTAATTAAGTATAGCTAATGTAAATTATGCATCTCGTCCCGTCCTCCAGCGGGGCGATTTGTTTTTTGATAAACAAAGTCGTTTGGCATACTGTTATGATTATGCTTATAGCGCTTGGCGGACTAGTGTCTTTTCTATTATTTTTACTTGGTTCGTGCATTGGCAGCTTTTTATTGGTGATTGCCGATCGGTATGCTTCGCGCGAGAATCCGTTCATTGGCAGGTCGAAATGCGATTATTGCAAGCGGCAGTTAGCTTGGTATGAATTGATCCCGTATATTTCATTTCTCATTCAACGCGGGCGATGCAGTTCATGCAAGCGGAAATTGTCAGCATACTATCCTCTATACGAGGCGCTTGCCGGGGTATTTGCGGCGATATTCCTGCAGCAGGCCGTATTGTCGGGGCAGGGGATAGTCTTGGCATTGGCTATGTTTTTGGTTGCGTGTGTGTTGCTTATTTTGATCCGCATCGATTTATTGCTCATGCTATTGCCAGACGGCTTTATATGGATACTAATTGCCTTATCGTGCGGTATTGCAGGCATTACTCATGCGCCTTTTAGCGACATTGCATTCGGCTTGCTTGCCGGTGTCGGATTTTTGTATGCGCTATGGGCGGCAACCGGCGGGGCAGGGCTCGGGTTTGGGGATGTAAAGCTCATGATTCCGCTTGGAATACTGTTTGGATTTCGCGGAACGATTACGTTGTTGTTCGCAGCATTTTTTATCGGAGGGATTGTTGGAATACTTCTTTTGAGTGCAAAAAAGGCTGGCGCAAAAACTGCAATTCCGTTTGGACCGTTTTTAGCCATTGCCGCATTTGCCATTATGCTGATGCCCGATCTTCCGCATCGTTTTTTCCAGCTGCTTGGAGTAGAATAAACACATGGAATGCGCGCAGGAAAAAGGTTTTTCGCTCATAGAGTCTCTTATTGTCGTATCGATTATCGCAATCATGTCGGCGTTGTCCCTGCAGGCCTTGCCTGTTGCTCGAAGCCATCAACAATTAGTGGCAGATACAGAACAAATTCGGGCGTTGCTTCTTGATGCAAAAGAGCGCGCGCTGAATCAGGTTAGGCCATCTGATTGCTTGAAAAATCCAAGCAATCCTTCAGATGTCGGCCGTGCGCCATGCTCAGATGTCGGCATTGCGTTTATCGGCAACCAAGTGATTGAGTTTGCGGATACGGTTTCAAATAATCAATATGAAGCAGCCGATTATAAGATCGCGACGTTTGATTTAGTTTCTGCACCGGGAACAGGCTCTGTTGCATCTCTCGTTTTTAAATCTGTCCCGCCCTCTACGACGCTATATGCAAACGGAAGCGTTCTTGATCCGTCCGCAACGGCAATAATTATATTGAACGGGTATGGTTCTCTTTCCCGAACATTGCTCGTGCACTCCTATGGTACGATTGATGTGCAATGACTATGGATTCTAAAGGATTTACGCTCATAGAAGTATTAATAGGTTTGTTTATTGCTGTTATTGCATCTATTTCCGTGGCTCAAGTGATTGCCAGCACGAACAAGGTGATTGACGCGGGCCGGAAAACATTTATCGCCACTAACTTGGCTCATGAAGGATTAGAGCTTACTCGCGAACTCCGCGATACGACGTGGTTTGCTGATTCCGTACGATCAAACTGGGTGAGCAAGAGCGGATTATGCCCTGACGATAAAACGACGTATACATATACGATTGATCCGAACAAAGCTATGGATGCTGGCGTATATGCCGGCGATAGCAATAAAGAGCTGTACATTAATAGCTCGAATGGGTTATGGACTCCCGATAAAGGATCGGGACCGGATTCTGGGTATGCTCGCGTGATGACAGTTGATTGCACGCAATCAAAAGCTGATCCGGCATTTGTGACGGTAACATCTACAGTGAGCTGGAATGGCGCATATGGAGCAAAGAACGTGTCTCTTACGGAATTGTTATATAATTGGTTGCCATAGATATGAATACTGCACAATGCAAAAATAATGCCGGATTTACAATGATCGAACTTCTTGTTGCAATCGGGATATTCGGCATTTTGCTTATTATTGTTTCGGGAGTGTTTTCTCGATTTATGTTAATTGAACGGCACGGCATAGCTGAAGGGCAATTGATATCCGACCTGCGCTCGGCAATGGAATCATTTACAAAAGAAGCGCGAACAGGCTATGGGTCTACGTATAATGTATCGTCGGATGGGAAAGAAGTGGTATTTCGAAATCAGGATGGCGATTGCGTTGCATATCGGATTGCTGCAGTTGGAACATCGGGCGTGTTCCAGCGCGCAAATCTTGGTCCGTCAATTTCTTCGTGCGATCCAGGAATATTTATTGGCAAGGATTCCAAGTTTTCTCCGCTTACTGGGTCTTCTACCGATATCAGCAATATTCATTTCAATGCTGTCATTCCTCAAGTCGCAGGGGGTAGAATGAATGAGCAGGGAGTTGTGACGGTAAGTATTACAGCAAGCTCTGCCGTAAGCGACGTTCAGCCTATAGAATTTGAGAATTCGATTACATCTCGCCAAATGGCACCGTATGTCCAAAACTAATGCACAAAAAGGTTCGGTAGTTGTCTATATCGTCTTGATGATGTTTCTCATGATGACGTCCGCTGCTATTATTTTGTCTGGAGTTTTAAATCGGCATATCCGTTCCGCGCAGGATTATCTCTCCTCGGAACGGGCGTTTGCTGCTGCGAATACGGGCATCGAGCAAATGCTTTATAATGTTGCAAAATCCGGGGGCAACGTCACGAGCGATGGAACAATCGATTACGGTTCTGAGCAGGCAACGTATAAAGGTTCTGGAAAGGGCGTCATTAGCGGAGGAAGCACTGTCCCATGCATGTCCGCATCCGGAACGTATCGAGACTTAGTTCGTAGAATCGCGCTGGGGGAGGGAGTGCCGGGGTGCACGCCATGACGGAGAAAGATGCTAAAAAAAGAATACAGGCATTGCGCGATGAAATTAACCATCACCGTTATTTGTATCACGTGCTGGATACCCAAGAAATTTCGGATGGTGCGCTAGATAGCCTGAAGAACGAACTGGAAGTATTGGAAAAAGAATTTCCACATCTTATTACATCGGATTCTCCAACACAGAGAGTAGGTGGTATGGCGCTTGATGCGTTCAAAAAAGTTCCGCATAGCAAGCGCATGCTGTCTCTTAACGACGTATTCTCAACAGAAGAAATTACGGAGTGGGAAAAAAGAATACAGAAAATTATTCCTGGTGCAAACGAGTATTTTGTTGAATTGAAAATTGACGGTGTGGCATTATCTCTTGTGTATGAAGACGGCGTATTGCAGCGAGCAGCTACTCGCGGAGATGGGGTAATAGGGGAAGATGTTACGGTCAATGCAAAAACGATAGAAGCAATACCTCTTCGGCTGCAGGGCGACCATGCCGGGATCGTGGAGGTTCGCGGCGAGGCGTATATGCTGAAAAAAGATTTTGAAGCAATGAATGCTGAGCGGAAAAAAGCTGGGGAGGAATTATTTGCAAACCCTCGTAATATCGTTGCAGGGTCAATTCGCCAATTGGATTCCGCTATTGCCAAGAGCAGGCCGTTGCGGTTTTTTGCGTGGGAAATAACTCGAGGCATTGCAATAAAGACGCGGGACGAGGAATACGCAACCTTGCAGTCGCTCGGATTTCCGGTTCCTCCAAATGCGCAGCATTGCAAACATCTTGCAGAAGTATTTGCGTATATAAAGGAGGCA
>CAYVFG010000014.1:0-21757 GCA_964450915.1 uncultured Candidatus Saccharibacteria bacterium
CAGCAGTTTACAACCCGAAGGCCTTCTTCCTGCACGCAGTATCGCTCGGTCACACTTCCGTGCATTGCCGAAGATTCTCGACTGCAGCCACCCGTAGGTGTCTGGACCGTGTCGCAGTTCCAGTGTTGGGGGTCGTGCTCTCACATCCCCTACCCGTCATAGCCTTGGTGAGCCGTTACCTCACCAACAAGCTGATAGGACGCAGGATCTTCTGGAAGCGATAAATCTTTACCGCACTATCTCTCGATAGTAGGGACCATGGGGTATTAATTTGCCTTTCGGCAAGCTATTCCCCACTTCCAGGTAGATTTCCAACGTGTTACTAACCCATTTGCCACTATCTTCTTAACTTCTTTAATATTGCTATCAAATCAGAAAAGAAGATCGTTCGACTTGCATGCCTTATCCATACTGCCAGCGTTCAGTCTGAGCCAGGATCAAACTCTTAATATTGACTTAAAAATCCGGGGGGATTTCTAAGTAGGCTTATTCTTTACAATCGCGCAAAATTGCGCAGATTCATCCATGTCAAATTCCGCAATTTGCATGGTCTAGATTGGAAAAGTTCGGTCAATCAATCAAAAAAGACTGATACAGTCGTATAAAGCAGTATAGCTGGGTAAAAAGAGATGTCAACTATTTTAAGACCAATAGCAGTACTATTGTAAGCACTACTCCGATAATGGCTCCTACAATGGCTTCAATCGGCTTGTGGCCGAGCTGTTTTTCAAGGGGAGGAAACGCCTTTTGCTCCTCTTTGGGAAGCAGCGAAATAAGGCGTACGAGCGCTTGTCCGTGACGGCCGAGGAAGATTCTCATGCGGAGCGCATCGTCGAGGATGATAATGGCAAGTACTACGGCTACGGCAAATACGGGGCTGGTAATGCCGGCTGTGTACCCTACGAGAGTAACCATGGAAAGCGCGAATGCGCTATGGGCCGATGGCATGCCTCCGTAGTGCGGAAGGTGGCGAACGGAGTCATTCATTTCCGATTTCCAGGAACGATTAAAAAATCGTTTCGAAAACTGGGTGGCGAGGCCAACCAGGAGCGGAATAAGAAAATAGGGAGTTGTCATAGAGTGGTGTTTTTTCTCCACGCCGCAATATCGGCGTGATTCCCTGATAGTAATACATCTGGCACTTTCCAGGAATTGTACAGTTCCGGCTTTGTGTACTGCGGAGCTTCTATGACGCCTTCTGTACTATGAGATTCTTCCGCAAGAGATGCAGGATTTCCTAATACTCCTGGTAATAACCGAGCGACGGCTTCTGTAATAATAAGCGCCCCGAGTTCTCCGCCTGCAAGCACATATGGCCCTACGGATAATTCTCCGTCTGCCAAATAGTCTGCAACGCGCTGGTCGATGCCCTCGTATCTGCCGCAAATAAGAATGAGGTGATCAAGTGTTGAATATTCTGTAGCGTATTGCTGGTTAAACTGTTTGCCTCGGGCAGACAGGACAAATATTTTTCTTGAGCTACTTTTGTGTTCGGATTCAATAGCCAAAAGCGCCTTATGGATCGGTTCAATTTTCATGACCATGCCCGCACCGCCCCCGTAGGGGGTGTCATCTACCGTTTTATGCATGTCGTCCGTAAAGTCTCGGATATTCCATATATGTAAATCAATATGGTTTTCTTTTACTGCACGGCCCAAAATACTGGTACTGGCGTACGGCTCAAACACTTCTGGAAATAAGGTAAGAATATCTACTCGCATATGGCTAGTATACACGAAACCCGCCTGGATGGCGGGTTTGGAGTGACTTTTTAATTGTGATTACAAGTCTAAATCGTCGATTGCCTGCTCAACTGACTGCGCGGGCATTTCAGCTGCTGGAGCTTCTGCTGCAGCTTCCGGAGCAGCGCCTTCCATTGCTGGGCGAGCTGGTCTGCTGGATCCTTCCGGTTCGTTGATCTTCAGGTTAACTCGAGCGTTGTTTCGAGCTCCGATTACGCGAAGAAGCGTTCGGATGGACTTTGCCGTAGCACCTTGTCGCCCGATAATTTGCCCCATATCTTCTGGGTTCACATTGAGGGTGATAAGTACGCCCATTTCATCAATCGTTCGGTCAAGCTTTACATCATCTGGGTGGTCTACGATAGATTTAACTACGTATTCCACAAACTCTACATCATGAGACTGTCGATCGTTTTCCATAGGAATTGTTATGAACACATTACTTATTAATGCTTATATGGTAGCAAAAAGCGACCTATAAGTCAACTTTAGCTTGCCGTTGCTTCTTCTTTTACTTCCTGCTTCGGCTTAGGTGTAAAGAGAGCTTTTTTCTCCCCAGTGATTACTTTATTTGTGATAAGGAGGTTGTATACGGTGTCTGACGGCTGTACTCCCTTGCCCATCCATGCCTTTACCGCGTCTGCGTCAACGGTAAATAGGCTGGTATGAGGATTGTACGATCCGATATCTTCGATGAATCGGCCCTGAATTGGGGCGTGCCCATCAGCAACAACAACGCGGTATGTGGCATATCCGCGCTTTCCTCGTCGTTGTAATCGAATTCGTAACATAGGTGTTATCCTACAGCGAGCCTCTTTACTCGTCAAGCAGGATCTTCCACGTAATCCATGATTTTCACGGAATACACGGTCGATACCCCGTTTTTGTGCATTGTGACGCCGTACAGCAGGTCGGATTGGGACATTGTCTCTCTATTGTGGCTAATGACGATGCTTTGAGTGGTGTGGGAATGTTCTCGGAGCAGTCGAGCAAAACGGTGGGAGTTTGCCTCGTCGAGAGCGGCGTCTACCTCGTCTAGCACGATAAACGGCGGCTGCTGCGCATCGAGGATGGCGAATAAGAGCGCAATGGATGTAAGGGCCCGCTCTCCTCCCGATAAAAGCGTGATGTGGCGAGCGCGCTTTCCCGGAGGAATAACAGAAATCTCCACTCCTTGAGCATTCGATTCAAGCGTTGCGGATCCGCCACCGAATAGGTGGGTAAAATATTCTGAAAATTTTGCAGTAATTTCCGAAAACTTCTGGTCGAATGTTTTTTGCATCGTTGCCAGTACGTCATCGATGCCTTCTTGAATGCGTTGCATTGTTTGTTGTACGTCTTCTAGCTGTGCGTGCAGGGCATCGTGCCGTTGCTTGGTTTCTTCGTACTCTTTTGCAACAAGTTCGTCTCGTTCGCCGATTGTGGCGATTTTTGAGGATAGCGACCGGAGCTGACTCTCGCTTGGATGTTCTTGATCGGTATACGGCGTATGTTGTATGAAAGTGAGTATTTCCGATCCGCATTCTCGAGAAATTTCGTGCTCCAACTCTTTGAGCGCTCGCATGGTTTCTTCGATACGGGCACGGGAGGATGCCCCTGCTCGTTCTGCTGATAATTCTGCTTGCCGAGCTTGCTCTGGGTCTATGGGCGAGTGTGTTTGGCGGGATTCTTTCGGAAGGGCATGAATTCTTTCTTCAAGCTCTGTAATGCGAGTATCTGAGGGTTTTTCGATGATTGGTAGTCGCCCAAGGCGCTTTGTCTGCTCTTCTTCTACTGCGGATAATTTTGCAAACAGAATTTCCGGGGAATCTTCGGCTGCTGCGTTCTTTGTTATTTGTAGGTTTGCCGTAATTGCGTTCAGTAATCGCTTTGCAACAGGTTTGGGCGGAATAATATCGTGCATGACCTGATCCAAGAAATCTTTGCAGGCAAGAAGCGTAGCTCGAATATCTTGTGCTGGCATTGATATGCCAGATGAGGATAGCGCCGGCTTAAGTTGCTTCTTTTGCTCAGCAATGCGCGCAAGGGACGTTGCAAGTTCCGCTTTTTCTTCCTCGTTCCGCTTCCATTGCTGAAAGGCTAGTGCATACGTCGCCCGTTCGGAAGATAATTCGTGCATAAGGGCTTCTTTCGGGTGCGCCCGCCCGGCGTTTTCTAGAGCATATTGTTCCGCTTGTATTCTTGCTTCTCTTGTTTTAGCAATATCTTGTTCGATTTGGCTATGCTCTGCTTCGTACCTAGTGACTTCTTGCGCAACCGTTTGCCATGCGTGGTGATAGTAGGACTTCTGCATTGTCTGGAATTTTTTTAGATACGTATCTCGTTCGTCATATCTGTCCATTTGGCGCTGAAGGAGAGTGAGTCGCGGAGCTAATTCTTCGAGAATAGTTGTGACTTCTTGCGCATGCGCCTGGCTCTTTTTTAGTTTTTGTTGAGACTGGGCAATTTTAATTTGCAGCGACTTGATTCCCGTAGCCTCGTTAAAGAGCTCCTTCCTAGCCTCCGGGTTTGCCGTCAGGTATTGATCGATCATGCCTTGCGAGATGACGGTATAGCTTTTTGCGCCAATTCCTGCCTCTGCTAGCATCTGTTGCAAATCAATGAGTCGAACGGGCTCTTTGTTGATTGCATATTCGCTTTCGCCATCGCGAGTAAGCGTTCTTGAAACGCTGATTTCTCCCGCATGCACGGGAAATCTGCCCGACTGGTTGTCGAACGTAAGGGTGACGCGAGCATATGATGCGTGCTTTGCTGTGCCGGAATACAATACGTCGGCGCGTTCTTTCCCGCGCAGTGCTTTCATGGATTGTTCGCCGAGTACCCAGCGAATTGCTTCCGCAACGTTTGATTTTCCGCTCCCATTCGGGCCGATGACGCCTGTAACCCCCGGTCCAAATGCGAGCTCGGTAGTGTTCGCGAAAGATTTAAAGCCTTGAATGGAAAGAGAGACGAGGCGCATCAGATGTTATTTTTCCAAGTCTTTTTCGAGGTTTGCAAGCGCATTCTTCGCAGCTTCTTGCTGGGCTTCTTGCTTGCTGCTGCCCATACCTTCTCCTAATTGCTTGTCATGTAAAAATACGCCGATGACGAATTCTTTTTCGTGATCCAATCCGGACTCTTTTAATACTTTGTATATAGGGGTAATTCTAAATCGGTCCTGGGCTAATTCCTGAAATTTGCTTTTCGTGTCTATGTATAATCCTTTTTCCACGACTTCCGGTAGTTTTTCAATAAAAAAAGCGGAGATGACTTTTTTTGCCCCATCGTACCCTTGGTCTCTGTAGATTGCGCCGATTACTGCCTCAACCGCATTGGCTAAAATATATTGGCGCGCTTTTCCGGTATCTTTTTTTTCTCCTCGAGAAAGGAGGAGGAATGGTTCGATCCCCATTTCAATTGCGATTTTGGAAAGCATTTCTCCGCGAACGATTGCTGACCGCAAATTTGTGAGTTCTCCCTCGGGCAGCGGATAGTTTTGGTACAAGTGGTCCGTTACAACTAATTCCAACACAGCGTCCCCTAAAAACTCCAGCCGTTCATTGTGATCCAGCTCGAAGTCGGGGTTTTCGTTTAAGTACGATCGATGCGTAAGCGCCGTTAATAGCGTTTTGTCATCCGAAAAAGAGACACCCAGTTTTTCTTGGAGTTCTTTGAGATTTGGTAATTCTTCCATAGCTATGCAGATTTTTGAGATTCTTCAATGTTTTTATAAATAGTTCCGAGTACTCCGTTTACGAATTTGCCGCTCGATGGCCCTCCGAATGTTTTTGCTAGCTCGATTGCTTCATTGATTGCAACTTTTGGCGGTACATCTGGAGCGTTTGCTAATGTAAGTTCAAATATTCCTATGCGCAATACGTTTCTATCTACAGTTGTAAGCTGGTCTAACGGCCAATCGGGCGCAGATTTTTCTATAAGGGCATTAATTTCTGCCATGTTGTCGCGAACGCCGTAAATAAGTGAGAAGATGAAATCGGTATCGTCTAACCCCGGAGCGAATTCTTCTATATTGTGAACAGCAATAGGCTTGAGTGTTTCAGGCGCTTGAGCGCGCATATCCCATTCAAATAATGTTTGAAGTGCGATGGATCTGCTTAGGTGACGGTTAGCCATAGAATGTACTGTATATTTTATACCTCACTTTCTATGAGGCGACAAGAAAATCTTACGCGCCTGTTTTTCGAGCCTTGTCCTTGCGCTTTTCTTCCATTTTTTCAGCTTTCTTCGTAACGGCGATTACTGTTCGGCCTCGGTATGTTCCGCATGTTGGGCAGGCTTTGTGAGAAAGCGCAGGAGATTTGCACGATGGGCAAAGAGAAAGACCCATGCTTTTTCTGCCATGGTGGCTTCGTCGCATGCCTTTCTTTGAGCTTGGTGTTCGCTTCTTTGGTACTGCCATAGTGTTTCAAGGGTAGATTATACCGAAGATTTTGTCAAAAGTCGTGCTATGGGCGCGTAGCTTTTTCGATGATGGGTCGTCGGGCCATGTGCCTGCAGCGCATCCATATGTGCTTTTGCGCCGTACCCTTTATGGGATGCAAATCCGTATGCGGGATGGAGGGCATCAAGGGTTTTCATGATGTTGTCGCGAGTTACTTTTGCCAGAATGCTCCCCGCGGCAATTGAATACGAAAGTTGATCACCCTTCACTACTGACAGAGAGAAAATGCTGGGATGGACAGTGTCGCTCGTGCCGTCGATTAAAAGCATGTCGGGCATAATGCCAAGATTTTCGATTGCCCGCCGCATCGCCAAATGGGATGCATTTCGAATATTGAGACTGTCTATTTCTTCCACGCTTGCCTGGCCTACGGCATAGGAATCTGCCAGTTCCTGGATGAAAGCGAATGCTTTTTCGCGTTGCTTTTCTGACAATAACTTGCTGTCCCGGATAGGTATTTTTTTCTGATGCTCTAAAATCTTTTCAAGCGCTGATTCGGAAAACATGGCGGCTCCTGCAACCACGGGGCCTGCCAATGCCCCCATGCCTGCTTCGTCTATACCGGCAATATTGGCAACGCCTTGCGACCAATACTCATGTTCAATAAAGAAACTAGGCGTTTTCATGGGTGCCCTCGAAAGGAATCGAACCTCCATCTCGCCCTTAGGACGGGCTTGCTCTATCCATTGAGCTACAAGGGCTTATGCCTATCATAAAGACTTGCGTTACCCGCGTCCACACGGCACTATTTCACGCATAGCCTTATTTACTATTACGTGTATGAAATTATCTTTAGATAGCAAGAATATTGGAATCGGAATCTTGGTGGTAATTGGAATTTTTTTGTTGCTCGGCCTGTTCGCCCGCCCGCTTGATAATAGGAAAGACGTCAGTTTGTCGCAGGTTGTAGACGAGATTGGGAAAAACAACGTATCGAATATCGTAGTGGATCAAAATGATATTATTGTAACGCTGAAAGATGATGCATCGAAGAAGCTTGTTGCTCAAAAAGAGAGCGATGCGTCAGTGACTGACACGTTTAAAAATCTCGGAGTGACAGATAGTACGCTTCAGAAGATCAATTTAACGGTGAAAAAGCCATCCGGAGTTGCTTTTTGGACTGCAACGCTTGCTCCTGTGATTCTGCCGTTCATTTTATTGGCATTTTTCCTATGGTTCATGATGCGCGGTGCGCAAAACATGGGAAATCGGGCAATGACATTCGGACAATCGCAAAAAGGACCAGTTGAACAAGGAAATAAGAAGAAAACGACGTTTAAGCAGGTTGCGGGTAATGAAGAGGCGAAGCAAGAATTGGTTGAAATCGTTGAATTTTTAAAGCACCCGAAGAAATTTCAAGAAATCGGAGCCCGCATTCCAAAGGGAGTGCTCCTTATCGGCTCTCCGGGTACCGGAAAAACATTAATGGCCCGAGCTGTCGCAGGCGAGGCAGGGGTCCCCTTCTTTAGTATCTCCGGCTCTGAGTTCGTAGAGATGTTCGTCGGGGTAGGTGCTTCTCGCGTGCGAGATTTATTCGCGAAAGTAAAAAAGAGCGCTCCTGCTATTTTGTTTATCGACGAAATGGACGCAGTGGGGCGTCATCGAGGCGCAGGATTAGGCGGAGGGCACGACGAGCGAGAGCAAACATTAAACCAAATCCTTGTTGAGATGGACGGATTCGAGCAAACGGATAACGTCATCGTGCTTGCTGCTACAAATCGCCCAGACGTACTAGATCCGGCCCTTCTCCGCCCTGGCCGATTTGATCGTCAGGTAACTATGGAATTGCCGGATATCAAGGAGCGTGAAGCTATTTTGAAGATTCATGCCGAAAAAGTGCCTATGGAAGCGGATGTGGATTTGAGAAACATTGGAGAACGCACGCCAGGATTTTCTGGGGCTGATTTGGCAAACCTTATTAATGAAGCTGCAATTTTCGCCGCTCGCGAGAACGTAAAGAAAGTAGCTCAGCGGCATATCGAGGAGAGCATTGAGAAAGTTATTTTGGGGCCGGAACGACGAAGCAAGGTATATTCGAAGCAGGAAAAAGAACTTACGGCCTACCATGAAGCGGGCCACGCAGTTGTTGCGTACTACACCCCCGATTCTGATCCGGTTCGAAAAATTTCTATTATTTCTCGAGGATCTGCCGGCGGATATACGCTCAAGCTCCCTGAGCAAGACAAGCGAATGCACACAAAGACAGGGTTCTTAAGCGAACTTGCGACGCTCATGGGCGGATATACTGCAGAGCTATATAAATATAATGAGCTTACAACTGGAGCAAGTAACGACTTAATGAAGGCTACGAAGTTAGCTCGCAGAATCGTAATGCAGTTTGGGATGTCGAAATTAGGCCCCGTTACATTCGGACAAGAAGATCACCAAGTGTTCTTAGGGAAAGATTTCTCAGAAGGGCGCGATTATTCCGAGAAAACAGCATCAATGATAGATGATGAAGTGTCTGAAATCTTACAAGATGCGCAAAAACGTGCTGAACAGATAATACGCGAACATGCAGATAAGATTGAATTAATATCTCAGCGCTTAATTGAAAAAGAAACGATGGGGCAAAAAGAATTTGCTGACCTTATGGGCGGCGCAGATCCGGACGTAGTAAAAGAAGATGCTGAAATAAAACCAGTAATATAAAAAAGAAGCGCTCCTGCAAAGGGGCGCTTTTGTTATTGTGGATTATCGAGAGAAATCTTTAGGAGACGCACTATAGTAGCCGGAACATCTACAATTTCAGATCCTTCACTACAGCCTGCTTTCACAAGCTCCTCCCTGTTATACGTAGAGGAAGAAGCTGCAATGATGGGACCTTGAAATGTCGTCCTTATTATTTGTACCAATGGCACTGTGTTTAGATGATCTCCTGGCACGCATCCATCCATTACGACGAGGGCTACGTGGTCCTTGTGCTTTTCCCATAGGGTTTCAGCTTCTTCGATGGTGGTTGCGGGTATGATTGTTACGAATCTTTGTAGTTTTCGTTGGTATCGGCTGTGCCGTACGGGCGAGTCTTCGACTACGAATATAGTTGGTTTTTCAGGTTCCATGAGAATTTCCTTAAAAGAGCGAACGAACAATGTCTCGGTGCGCACGAGAAGGATCGAACTTCTGGCCCCCACAATGTCAATGTGATGCTCTACCACTGAGCTACGCGCGCGATATTCGGACTATAGCCAAATATGCTGTGCTGTGCAATAAATAGTGGTACGGGCCCGTAGCTCAGTGGTTAGAGCGGTACTCTTATAAGGTACATGTCGGAGGTTCGATCCCTCCCGGGCCTACTGCGCGGTAAAGATAAAAAACCACCCCAAGGAAATTCTTAAGGTGGTACGGATTTTGTCCAAGAATGAATGTTGCTTCAGGCAGCCGAAGTGCTACAAGGTTCTACGAGCTGCCATTCTTCGCTGGAGTCGCTGCCCATATAGACAATCTGCCCGTTTGGAATATTAGGCGCAATGCAGTCCTCAGTAGGCGCTGTCGCAGTAGGTGTGGCGCTTCGTCGATCAAGAGCTTCCCAGTGAGGAAAGAGCGTGTTTTGGATGTACTCTTGATCCACGTCTCTGATCGCTTCAGTGGTGATGAAAACAATGAGAACGATACTTTTCTTGCAGCGAATATATACTCCTTCTCTTCCGCATTCTGCGCACCAGTAGCTGCATTGAGAAAATGCCGCGCTCAGTTGCCCATTAGCAGAACCCCACTTACTGCAACCGCACTGACACGTAGGAAATTTCATAATTACTCCTCATTCGATTGAGATGGAAAGGTCAAACGTAATGCCACAAGTGTGCATTAACCGATATTTTTAATGTATTTACTTGTAAAAGTCAAGTTCTTGCGGTACGGATCAGCTATTCAAATCTGAGAGCTTCGATCGGATCTTTCGCAGCCGCTTTGCGTGCGGGATACAGGCCGAAAATGAGCCCGATAGCTGTAGATACCCCAACACCCAGTACGATCGCTCCTAGGGGCAATATAAACGGCCAGGCGAGGCCAAAGTACGTTTGCGCGACGTAGCTGACTAATGCGGAGATTGTGATTGCAATTAACGTGCCTAATAATCCCCCTGCGAACGTGAGGATAATAGCCTCAATCATAAATTGCATCAGAATGTTTTTATTCGTTGCGCCAAGCGCTTTGCGCAGTCCGATTTCCTGTGTTCGTTCCGTTACGGATACAAGCATGATATTCATAATTCCGATTCCGCCGACCATTAAAGATATAGAAGCTATGGCAACTAAAAAGATTGTCAGTACTTGAGTGACGGTGCTTACGGTCGCAACAATCGTTTTTTGCGTAACGACGAAGAAGTCGTCTTTGGTGGGGTCCGTGATGTTGTGGGATTCTCGAATTGTGGAGGTAATGTCTGCTGCAACTTGATCAACGTTTGCGCCAGGCTTTGCGCGTAGGAAAAATTCGTGGAAGTAATCTATTCCAAGCAATGTTTTTTGCGCAGTGCTGTACGGAATGAGTCCGATATCATCCACGTTGAATGCCGTTACTTGCCCTTTTGCGGGCAATATCCCCACAACTTGAAGCTTTTGTCCGTGAACGGTCACGAATTGCCCAAGGGCATCAGAATCCCCGAACAGTTCTTGTTTTACTTTGCTGCCGATCACAATAACTTTTGCATAACTTCTCACATCGTCCTGTGTGAAGAATGATCCTTGGTCCGGATATACGTTAAATACATCGCCTAATGCATTCGGAGTCCAGCCTAATACGGTGCCGTGATAAATAGAGTTCTGATATCCAATTGCCCCAGGGACGAGCACAGCTGGGTCAGCTGCCTGCAAATCAGGAACGTTGATTGGTTTGAGGAGCGCATCAAGATCTTTTTGCTTAAGAGAGTCGGTAAGAAGCGTTTCTGCGGCATCGGTTGGCTGGGTCGGTTGCCTTCCCGGGCGCAAGATGATGGTATTTGATCCAATACTTTGCACCTGGCTTAAAATTAAATTCTGCGCACCTTGGCCGAGCGATATTACCAATACGATTGCCATCACGCCGATAACGATCCCGAGAATCGTAAGGAGCGATCGTGCCCAGTTTGCTCGAAGGGCGCGAACGGATGTCTTGATTGTTGCAGGGAGGTTCATTTTGCGTAGTGAGTATGAGGAGCTGTCACGTTTTTATCGCCGGAAATCAGCCCGTCTGTGATTGTGATAATGCGATTTGCATAATCAGCGGCGGCAGTTTCGTGCGTAATCACGATAATTGTTTTTCCCTGGTGATGGAGCTTTTCAATAGTGTTCATTACCGTAGCCCCTGTTTTTGAATCGAGGTTTCCGGTGGGTTCGTCCGCAAAAATTACTTTCGGATCATTCACAAGTGCCCGGGCAATGGCAACGCGCTGGCGTTCCCCGCCAGATAGCTGGCTTGGCAAATGATGGAGGCGGTGCGTGAGCTCTACGTGCTCTAGAGCGATTTTTGCCTTTTGCTCATATTCTTTTTTAGGAACTTGCGAGTAATAGAGCGGTAACATGACGTTTTCCAATACGGTCGTTCGTTTTAATAAATGAAATGCCTGGAATACGAAGCCGATATATTTGTTTCTGATTTGGGCTCGTTCGGGGTCGGAGAGTGTTGCGGTGTCTTGAGAATTAAATATATACGAACCGGTTGTTTGCCTGTCTAGTAAGCCTAAAATATGGAGGAGGGTGGATTTGCCAGAACCGGAAGGTCCCATAATAGACACGAATTCTCCTTCTTGAATAGAAAACGAAATTCCGTGAAGCACCGGCGTGAGCGTTCCCTCGCTGTCGTAACTCTTTGTAATATTCTCAAGCTGAATAAGCGCCATGGCTTATGGGGTTACAAGTACGTCCCCTTCGTGTACGCCTGACGTGATTTCTTCTAATCCGTCGGAACCTAGCAATCCTGTAGTAACCTCAACTTCGCTCGTTTCTTTCGGCCCCGTTTGCTTGGTAACGTATGTTTTCCCGGACTTTGTAATAATGGCGCGTCGCGGTACGGCGATAACGTGATCTTTTTTGTCTACATGGACAACGACGTTTGCCGTAATTCCTGACCGAAGGGCGGAAAGTTGGGAGGCAAGTCCGATAACAACGTGAAACGTCGGTACTCCCTGGATTTGCTTCGCTGCTGGGTAGATTTGCGACACCGTAGCAGTGAGCGCTTCTTGAGACGCCAATGCGTCGAAGGTTACGGAGGCAGGGAGGTTTTGCGAAATGGTAAGGGCATCTGTTTCCGGAACATCCGCACTAATTTGAAGATCGTTTGTTTGAGCGATCGTTATAATTGCGTTCCCCGCTGCCGCAAACTCCCCAATTTCGAAGTTTTTCTGAGTAACAACTCCGCTGAACGGTGCTCTCAGCATGCTTTTTGCAGCGTTGATTTGAGAGATTTTCGTAAGCGCATCGAGCGAGGATAAGCCAGCCGTATCTTGGGAAGCTTGCTGAGTGCTACTATATTGCGCATACGCAGATGCTACTGCATTCTTTGCCGCATCATTTGATGTTTTGATGCTTGCTTGCGTGCTGGTAAGGGCCTTTTGTGCAGCATTGTACGCTGCTTGGTTGGCAACTACACCCGTTTGCACCGCAAGCGTGGCGTAGTCTTGGCTTTGCGTTTCGGACTGTTTTTGAGCGTATACATTACTTGCTTGCTGAAGTGTTGCATTAGCGTCTCTTACTGTTTGCTTTTTCGCGTCTAGAAGCTTCGCATTTTCCGCAGCAGTATCTTTTTGTGCCTGAAGAGCATTTTGCCAGGCGGTGTATGCAATAGACGCTGCGCTGGCCTTATCTGCCTGAGCCTTGGCGATCTGGAGCGACGCGCTTTGTGGGTCAAGGCTTGCAAGTATTTGGCCTTTTTGAACAGTATCTCCTACTTGTACGTATATATTCTTAATACTCCCAGATACCTCAAATGCCATATTTGCCGACTGCACAGCTTCGGTATTTCCGGTGAACGAAATATCCTTTACTACTGTTTGATAGGATGCTGTGATTGTTTTTATCGGTTTTGCGCCTACTCCTGCTTGAATACGCCATCCGATAAATCCGACAACAGCAACAAGAATCGTTGTCGGAATAGCTATCTTTACCCACGTTTTCATGGAAGAAGTATAGCATCGATTCGCTTTTTTGGCTTAAATATGCATAAATAGGCGTATGACACAGGAGCATATAATTGAGGAAAAGCAAGCCGGGCAACGCCTGGACGTCTTTTGTACGGGCATTTTGACCGGAATGTCTCGCTCTGCAATTCAGCGCCTTATTAAAGAGGAGCACATTTTGATTAACGGCCTAGAAACAAAGGCGAAGTATATTTTGAAAACCGGAGATAAGGTTGCCTTCAATCTCCCGGAGGCGAAGGAAGCGGTACCAGAGGCCAAGAAAGACATTCGCCTGCATGTTCTGTATGAAGATCGGGATGTTGTTGTGGTGGATAAGCCGGCAGGAATTGCCGTGCATCACGGAGTGGGGCTTCGCTCGGGCACAGTTGCGGATTGGTTCGTTGAGCATTACCCGGAAGTGAAAAATGTTGGAGAAGCAGAAGGTCGCGCCGGGATCGTTCATCGTCTCGATAAAGATACGAGCGGAGTGCTGATTTTGGCAAAAAACGATCAGGCGTTGGAAAAACTGAAGAAGCAATTTCATGATCGGCGCGCAAAGAAGGAGTATGTGGCGCTGGTATTTGGCGTTCCGGGCGGAAAAGATGGTCGAATTACCAAGTCTATTGGGAGAAGCCGTAAAAACCCTATGCGCAGAGCAGTCGATGATGAGGGGAAGGAAGCCGCAACGGAATGGGCTATTGAACGGAGGTTCGGAGAAAAGTTTGCGTTGCTCCGCGTATTTCCGTTTACGGGCAGAACACATCAAATTCGAGTGCATTTGCATCACCTTGGGTATCCGATTGTTGGGGATCAGCTCTATGCATTTAAAAAGAAAAAGCAGCCTGCTGGAGTGAAGCGCCAGCTATTGCATGCGGAAAAATTGACGATTATGTTGCCGAATGAAAAAACGAAGACGTTCACGGCCCCGCTTGCAGAAGACTTTGCTCAAGTCGTAGCCGCCTTATCTGAAATCAAATGGCCGAAGAAGGTAATAAAGCAGTAAATCTGGAAGGCTTTGCTCGCATAGAGCGCGATGATCGCCTTCTCGACGTGTTCGTAAAAGAAACCATCGAAAAAGGCGTTGAGTTATACGAAAAATGGACGGATACGGAAGTGGAAATAATTCGCATCCATGATGGAAAAAACGTAACAAGGCATGTATTTTCTCGTACGGAAATTGAAGAAGCTCTTATTGGAAATAAGATTCTTTCTTTATGATTATGATTGACTTAGGGCGATAATCTGCTTAGATGGAGATAAGGATTGGACGCATCGTAGCGTTCAAATGGTACTTTTTACGGAGGATGGTTCGATGATTCAGTCTGATCTCACTGTTCAGGATGGGCGCGCACTCCAAAAGCTGCTGGTTATGCTGGATACTACGATTGATGAGCTGGACCGGAAAGTTTTCGAGCAAGCATATCGTCCGCGGTTGAATCTTGATCAGCAAGTCGAACGGGCAAAGGGGGCTGACTTTAAAACGCTTGAGAAGACTCAAAGAGACGAACTCTTGGAGGGGCGTAACTTAGTGGCTCAACTTATCGGATTCGGTGTTAGATACGCGCATGATCTTTCCCCTCGCGACTATATCGTTCAGTCAGATGGATTTCTGGCGCACAGAACATGATGCTGCATGATACGCATAATCAGGGCCGCGCCTATGAAAAGCGCGGTTTTTTCTTGTGCCCGAGGCGGGACTCGAACCCGCAAGCCATTGCTGGCAAAGGATTTTAAGTCCTTCGCGTATACCATTCCGCCACCCGAGCAAAGTATTTAATTGTGAGGCCATGACCGGAATCGAACCGGTGTATAAGGGTTTTGCAGACCCATGCCTTACCACTTGGCGACATGGCCGTATACATGTTCTACCAAACAAATACCCGCTTGTATAGCGGGTATTGGGGGTTATTCTGCCTTTTCTTCTGGCGCTGCTTCGGCTTTTGCTGCTTTTGCAGATTCTTCCTCTGCTTTGTCTGATGCTTCTTTTGCCAATCGCTTTTTGTCAGATTCTTCTTTGACGTGGCGTTGCATCGCAAGTTCGTCTTCTTTTACGCGGCGTCGACCTTCTTGGCGAAGGTAGTTTAATTGCGCTCTACGAACCTTCTGGCGCTTTACGATTTCGATATTGGTAATAAGCGGGCTGTATAACGGAAATACGCGCTCAACGGCGAATTTGCCTGTTTCTCGGCGAACGGTGAACGATGTAGATGGGCCGCTTCCTTTAATCCCGAGAACAGTTCCTTCGAATGCCTGGATTCGAGTTTTGTCCCCTTCAACTACCTTGGTGCCAATGCGAACAATGTCGCCAGCGCGTAAAATAGGGCGGTCAACACCCTCGATTTGCTTCAATTCGAATAAACGTAATGCGTCCATAGATAGGGGGTATTATTACGGATCCCCTAATAAAAGTCAATTATTCTTTAAAGGGATTCGATTTTTGCGTATACTTGCCGCACTCCAAATGCCTGGGCTTGCTGAAGAGTGGGCATCCAAATATCCAACATCATCACATGGTCATATCTGCTGTTCATCCTATCCTCTACGGTATATACGTCGGATCCGATGCGAACTTTTGTGTGCATGGGGAGAATATTTGTGGCAATAATCCCTTCGTGCGCCGTTGTTCCATTTGCAGTAATGAACGGCGATGCGTCCGTGAGGCTTGCCTCGGAAGTATAGGCAGTTGCCCATATATGCAATGTGAGACCATTACGGAGAGGGGTGATTTCTTGAAGGTCTGATGCATTGGAAACGACTTGTTCGAATACGAGGCCCTGAGTTGAAAGTTGAGAGCTGAATGCTAATGCAGGGCCGGGGTATGCCAGCTCAGTTACGAGTACGAGGACGGGGATGAATTGCAATACTTGAACAATAATAGTGTTTATGTTTGTGTGTTTCATTTGTTATGTTTATAATAGCATAAAAATATGTTTCAGTCAAAATAAAACACCCCGCATTGAGCGAGGTGTTTTACGTATGTGTATTGTTTTTACAATACTTCGATTCGAACTTTTCCAAGACCGCCGTTCATTCCAATTGCAGTCTTTGTTCCGATCGTAAGGTCTGCTACTCGGTTACCGTACTTGTCTTGGTAGAATCCGCCAGTGTCTGTAATTCGAACGATAACAGATTTTCCGTTTGCAAGGTTGGTAACTCGTGCCTGGTATCCAACAAGATTGCTTTTATCCGCACCGATGGCCATTGTTAAGGCGTTGTCGTCAAGCTGTTCTCCGTTTGCCATTACGAATAGCGGGTTGCATCCAAGGCATCCGGCTTTGCTGTAGTAGCTTGCCACACCTTCCATAACTAGGTTTGAACCAGATTTAACCTGTGGTTTTGCTGCAAGTTTTGTTTTCTTTACTTCCCAAGTTCCGGCATCGGTAATAGGAGATCCAGAAGACATAACTGTTCCCGACATGTACCCGTACGATAATTCGGGAGTTTTATCTGGGATAGAGATAACGGGGGTGATTTCGGCAGGAAGACTAAATGCAAATGCATTGTGAGTCGTAAACGTAGCAATGATGGCAATTGCGATAGCCTTTGTTGCTGTATTAAGAGTGGTGTTTGTAAGGTTTTTGTGTCTCAATGTTGCGAATAAACGCATAGAAGAGACTTATGGGTAAACCTCACGCTTTTCGTGGGATTGGCCGAAATCAGGCCAACAAAAAAGCCTAATAGAATGAATCTATTAGGCCAACGGAGCACTATAGCACAACTACGAAAAATGTCAAGCAATATATGCTCGATTTCGTCAAATAATAGTTAAAAAATAGCTAATTAAAGCCATTTATTTTAATTTTAGTGGTTTTTTATGAACATAAAGAAAAAAGCGGAACCCGAAGGAACCGCTTATCGAAAAAGATGTGTTGCTCGTTTAGCCTTGCTTGGAGTTTTTTCGGCTGAGTTAGCCTTAATTTTACTTTCAAGCAGCTTCAAAGGGGTACGTTGTACACCATACCACTACGCATCCTTGTAACGCTTGGTCACCTCGCTGGTTCAAGAAGTTCCAGGGCTGAGGTTTCTCGGTGCTACGTAGATGCATATAAGGGTTTGGAGACCCTACTTTTACTCGGGTACGCGCCTGGAGACCACCATTACTGATGATTTTGTAACTCGTAGCGGCACGCCCCACAACCCCACCAAAGCAAGCCTCGGTGGTTTGGGCTATTCCCTTGCGACGGGGAATCGAGATTTCTTTCTCGAATAGCACATCGTATTCCGTTCAAAAAGAGCACTACTGATATCTCAATAATACTCTTTAGGAAAATTGGTGCAAGATTGTTTATACGTTGTTTGAGCGGGTAACGGGAGTCGAACCCGTGTCTCCTGATTGGCAACCAGGTGTAATAGCCACTATACGATACCCGCGTATCTACTATGTGCCGCGGGACAGAATCGAACTGTCGACGCCAGCCTCTTCAGGGCTGCGCTCTACCACTGAGCTACCGCGGCATGTATATAGTTGTGTGGGCGATGAGGGATTCGAACCCCCGACCTTTTCGGTGTAAACGAATTGCTCTACCACTGAGCTAATCGCCCTTGTATAAGTATACAGTGCTCAGAACAGGACTTGAACCTGCACGGGATTGCTCCCATAGCCACCTCAAGGCTACGCGTATACCAATTCCGCCATCTGAGCGTATAGCTAGAATAGGGGTTTTTTGCGTTGTAGGCAAGTATTATCCTTCTTTCTTTATCAATTCAATTATTTTTGGGATTTTTGCAAAATCCGCGTATAGGATTGGGCGCAGGTTTCCGGAGTACATTGCTGCTGCGGGATGGTAGAGCGGTACGATAATGCGGCCGTTTTTTCTCTTTGGTTGTCCATGGATTTCGGAAATCGAAAATCCTTTGCCAAGCATAAAATCCATTGAAAATCGCCCGAGGGTGATTACTATTTTGGGATCAATAATATCCAGCTGCCCTTGGAGCCACGGGCTATACGCCGCAATTTCTGCAGGAAGGGGGTCGCGATTATCTGGCGGACGATGCTTGATAACATTTGCGATAAAAATATCTTCTCGTTTCAGGCCGATAGATCCTAACAAATCATTTAATAATTTTCCCGATGCTCCTACAAATGGCTTCCCTAATTCATCTTCTTTTTTCCCGGGCGCTTCTCCAATAATTACAATCTCCGCATCAGGGTTGCCGTCTCCGGGTACTGCTTGAGTTGCTGTTTTGTGCAAATCAGAAGCGCTCATCACTATGGGCAACTCTTGCTGAGTTAATACTTCGAGCGCCTCTGCTTTTTCTTCGCGTGTCATACACGATGCTTTTTTAAAAAGTCCAAATCTTGTTGGATATATTCGTCGTGCTGAGTTTCCAAAATAAAGTTTACATGCGCAGCATCGGGGTGCTTCATGAATGCTGCTAGTCCTGTTGCGCCGATTTCTCCCATACCGATGTGTTCATGACGATCTTTATGAGCATTTAATTCTGTTTTGGAATCGTTAAAATGCACGAGCTTAAGTTGCTTTTTGCCTAATATGGTATCAAATTGCTTCATTGTTTCCGTGATAGCTTCTTCAGTACGGATATCGTAATTCGATGCGAACATGTGGCAGGTATCCAGGCACACATGCACATCGTCGCGCCCAATGCCCTCTAGCAATACGGCTAATTCTTCAAATGAATCGCCGAGTACCGCCCCTGCCCCTGCGGAAATCTCGAGCAGGAGCTTCGTGGTCATTTCTTCGTCCGTTTCAAATATTTTCTTTAGGCCTTCAATTGCGTGCGCGATTGCTTCTTTCGGCACATCGGATGATTTCTTATCCGTCACAAAATCCTTTGCGCTACCCAAATGCGTCACCACGTATTTCACGCCAAGCTTAGTGCCTCGCAAAAGTTCTTCGCGTACCGCGTTAATCGACCCGTGCCAGATCTTATTATTTTTAGATGCGAAATTAATGTAGTAGGGGGTATGGATGTAACTTTCAAGGTTGTACTTTTCGCTTGTGGCTTTAAATGCAGCAGCAGCTTCATCTGTAATGGGCGCAGCTCCGCCTCCGCGAGGGCTTCGAGAAAAGAATTGAAAGCATTCTGCCCCCATATCATATGCATTTTGAGGTGAATTTTGCACGCCACCAGCTGCTGATACGTGAAGACCTATATATTGTGCATGATCTTTCATATCAATAGCGTACTTGTAAACGGTCGTTTGTTAAAGCGGTCTTGTGTTGACGTTTTAAGTTAGTATTCGCATACTTGGACCAGATGTTCCTTACAACTATTTGTGCAGGAGATTGCCATGTTACAGCGGTCATTAGATATGACGAAAACTGTTATTCATCGATGTGTCGACAAAACGATCGACATAACGGTCCCCATTACTCTCGTTGCTTTTCTGTGCGTTGTGTTCCTCTGTGTTGTGTTTGCAATCCCAGCAGTATGCTATTGCTTGCTCCCAGCTCCTTATAGCTGGGCAGGAATAGGGCTCTACTACTGGTGTTGGATAGCGGTTATTTGGGGGAAGAATAAAGATGTATTTGTGATCAAATAAGAAAATAACGCAACAGCGACGAAGGGAGTATTCGTCGCTGTTTTCTTTTTAGTTTTTTACCTCGCCAGCGCGTCAGCTCGTATTTCGCGGATCACATTCACTTTAACATCCCCAGGATACGTTAATTCCTGTTCAATCTGCTTTGCAATGTCTTGCGCCAGCTTGATTGCGGCTAGGTCATCAATTTTCTTCGGTTCTACAAATACGCGCACTTCGCGGCCGGCATAGATTGCGTATGCCTTATTAACGCCTTCATAGCTGGTTGCGATTTGCTCCAAGTTTTCCATGCGCTTTACGTATTCCTCCACATTCTCTTTGCGCGCTCCTGGGCGTGCAGCGGAGATTGCGTCCGCAACCTGCACGATGATCGCCTCGCGCGTATCAAACGGATAATCCTCATGATGCGCAGCGGCAGCTTTAATAATCGCTTCGCTGATATTAAATTTACGCATGATCTTCTCCCCGATTTCTACGTGATTGCCCTCCACTTCATGATCGATTGCTTTTCCGATGTCGTGTAGTAAGGTGGCTTTCTTTGCAATCTCTACGTCCGCACCTAATTCTTCTGCAAGCATGATGGCGATACGAGCCGCTTCCCAGCTGTGCTTTAAAATATTTTGACGATAGCTGGTTCGATATTTCATTCTGCCCACCAAATGCACTAATTGAGGAGGAAAATCGAGAATGCCTAAGTCAAATAACGCAGCTTCTCCGGACTCCCGAATGTCGTCGTTAATTTTTTTCTTTGCTTCTTCTACAACTTCTTCGATGCGACCTGGGTGTACGCGCCCGTCTTTCATCAAGGCTTCAATGGCGCGCTTTGCAACTTGCCTGCGCACAGGAGAAAAGCCAGATACCATAATCGTATTTCCTTCATCAATAACAATTTCGCACCCTGTAACGCGTTCGAGGTGTTGAATGTTACGCCCTTCTTTCCCGATGATTCTCCCGATCATGGAAGCATCAGGAACATCTACGTGCGATGTAGAATTTTCTGCCACATGGCTCGATGCATATCGCTGGATAACGAGCGACAAAATATTGTGCGCCTTTTCTTCTAATTGATGCTCCCCTTCTTGTTCCATTTTTCGAACACGGCGAACAATTTCTTCTTTTGTTCTATCTTCCGCAATTTTCAAAACATTTTGTTCAGCTTGCTGTGCGGTAAGGCCAGAAATTTCTACTAATCGTTTTTGTTCCTCTTCTCGCAATGTTTCATACTGCTGTTTCTCAGATTCTAGCTCAGTTTTGAGCGCCTGAATTTCTTGTTCCTTTTTTTCAACATCGTCTAATTTTGAATCCAGCTTTGTTTCACGCTCCGATATTCTTTTTTCCAACTCGATAATCTGTTGTTTTCGTTGATCTAACTCTTTTTCTGATTCTTCTTTTAAATTCTGAATTTTTTCTTTTGCAGACGCCAGTTTTTCTTGGATTTTAGAATCGATACGCGTGCTGTTTTTCTTGCCGAGGGCAAGATGAAGGGCGTATCCAATGCCAATCCCAACTGCAGCCGCCAGCAAAGCCGGTGCCAGGGTCGCTACATCCATAGATTGTAAAGTAAATAGTAAGCTGTAAGAGGGGATGCCCGGCTACGCCTTGGTGATAATCTTGTCGATAAGGCCGTACTCCATGGCTTCCTCTGAGGACATATAGTAGTCCCTGTCCGTATCTTTTTCCACTTTTTTGAACTCCTTGCCTGTATGATGCGCTAGGATGTGATTAAGCTTGTCCTTTGTTTTCAGGATATGGCGAGCGCTAATTTCTATATCCGAGGCCTGCCCTTCGGCTCCGCCTAAGACTTGATGAATCATCACCTCGGCGTTAGGGAGTGCAAAACGCTTCCCAGGAGCTCCGGCAGCCAAGAGTACTGCGCCCATGCTAGCTGCGATACCCATGCAAATGGTAGAAACGTCCGGTTGAACGAATTGCATCGTGTCATACATTGCCATGCCGGCTGTGACTTGGCCTCCTGGAGAGTT
>CAYVFG010000015.1:0-21565 GCA_964450915.1 uncultured Candidatus Saccharibacteria bacterium
CGGCTGCGCTGGATTACACTATTGGAGATAATTACATACTGATCGCATCCTCAAGAGAGGGGATGCAGGCGCTCGGCGCAATGGCACTAGGTACCGGAAGCGCAATGGTATCTAATACTCCGTGGAATACGTTGTTTCAGCAAGCGAAGGCTTTTGTTCCTTATAATATGATTGCGGGGACTATTACGGATCCGGCAATACTGAGCCTTATCCCAGCGGGGCAGTTACGCTCACAGGCGTCGATTATAATTTCAACGAAAGGTGATAATACTGGCATTCACACTCATGCAACGGTAGAATTTACGAAATGATTTCAAGATATTCTTATTTGCTTTATATAGCAACGTTTAGTTTTTTATTAGTGGCCATTTCAGCGAGCACTATGTCTCTTTGGTTTTTGCGGGGACTGCTGGGCAGTTCCCAGGGAGTTGTAGAGATTGGCTATAGGCAGGATAAACATGTTGAAAAGATGATCAGTAGTACCGTGCTTCCTATCGCAGATTCTTACCTGAGGTTTTCGCCCAATGCATTTAGTCGGCTTGTGTATCTTCAAGATAGGGAAGTTGAATACATTGTCGGCATACCATCAATAAAAGCGCAGTTTGGGGAGAAAAAAGCATTGAATAGCGCGGGCTGGAACACATCTCGAATTGGCTGGATTCTCATAGGGGAAAGGCATATAAGCGGCTCTGTTGAGAGAAGTCAAAATCAAAGAAATATAAGTTTCTTGCACGGATTGCAGGCGGAAGTATCGGCGGTATTTCACCGGGGCTTACCAGCTAACCCGGTATTTTTTTCTAGAGGAATTCCCGGATTTGCCTCTATCGAGAATGGATTTGCTGTGTATGGATATGAGAAAAAACACGAGCTGCGTATTTCGCTAGCATATGATTCGCAGCAATTTTTAAAAATAATCGATCGCAATACCCCTCAGGTTCTCAGTGAGAAAGATGCCTTATACGTTTCTATACAAAGCGGAATATTAAGACTTCTACCCAAGGAATTTATATCCGCAATCACGGCTACGGTGGACGAGCGATTTCATTTTGCAAAGACGAACCCTTCTTTACTGGCTGGAATTTCTCAAGACAGCGTGGTCGGATTTTTTGCGCAGGGCACCGACATTGCTATGGGAGTAAAGGGGGATGCGAGCAGCTTTCGGGATAGTCTGGTGAAATACATTCAATCTGAGCAAGGAGCAAGGCATCCATTGCGAAAAGGATTTTTATTGCCAGATGGCACTGTCGGTCATGAATATGTTCCGGCAAATCCCAGTATAAATTTTGAAAAGATTGATAATACGGATTGCGAAAAAATTGTTGGATATGACGATCAGTTATTTGTGTGCAAAGATTCATCGGCAATTTTCGATGTTGCAACAAGTTTAGATGCTGCACAAAAGGCAGTTAAGAATTTTAAAGAAGGCGCTGGGAATATTTGGGGGAGTAGTGATGCGGCAGGATTGAAAAATGTTCTTCAGGAAAATGTATTTCAAAAGATTTGGTTCGCTGGTGATGATAAAGGGCTGATGATATCGGGTACATATTGATGTACAACAAATGTGTACAAAAAAAGCCTTTTTTTCTTTGACCTGGGGGTAAAAAACTGCTATAATTACAACATCGCTCAGTAAGGGTACTGAGAAATAACACAAACAAACAAAACAAAAGATGGTCCTGATGAGAGAAGCCCGCGAACTGCACTCAGGATCACAGCAAGGAGGAGGGAGTACATTCACAATCGAATACAGGCATAACAGGAAGGCTGGTAGGGGGGCGTGACGAGGGGAGGATAACTCTGGTCGTGCTTCCTTACCGAAGCATGCCCGCACTATGAGGACGAGCCAATCTGCATTGGCCACATATATAAAAACAAAAAAAAGAAACAAGTTTGTACCTTTGAACTTTATATCGCGGAGAAGGTTGCGCTATATGCGTGTTGATTTATTCAATCGCATGTAACTGGAACCGCAATTATAGTGAGGGAGTATTCTATGGAGCAGAACATAGGATGATGCACATAGTTCTTGCTTAACAAAATGCTATTGAGGGCAGGTGCTTGCTGATATCGATGAGGATGTCATTAATCACCTGCCTGAAATTGCTGTAAGCACGAGCTCGAAGGCCGATCGCAGGTCAATATTCTTTATTCGGCCACAGCAATCGGCCTTCACAATTTTTTTACACTATGCACACACAAGATTTTATAAAAGAGATGAAGGCTAAATTGGAGGAGGAGCGAGCGCAAATCCTTGATGAGTTTAAAGATGACTCGCACATGACAGATGGGGAGGTTCAGGCAAATTTTCCAGATTATGGGCGTAGCGAGGAAGATAACGTGACAGAAATGGAGGAATACCAATCCCTTGCCGCCATTACTGCTACGTCAAAGCAGCGCCTTATTGAGATCGAAGAGGCTCTTGGGCGTATTGAAGCGGGCAAGTATGGGCTAACCGATGAAGGACAGGAGATTCCAGAGGCTCGCCTTAGGGCAAATCCTGCCGCCACAACGCTTGTTGTATAAAAAAGCCATAGTATATTTTATACTTTTCTTAACGAGTATTCGCTTTACTGGAGCCCTTACTCGTTTTTTTGCGCATACAGCCAATAGGAATCCGGGAATTGCTTTTGCGGTGCCAGTTCATGCACTTTTTTTATACTCACTTTTATTTTTCTCAGTAGCAAGTCTTGTTATTGCCCTGCGGCGTCTTAACTCTCGATATTTTATTGCTCCTATCATGCTGATACTTGCAGCGGGGAGCAGTAATATTATGGATCGTGTTATGTATGGAGCTGTTATTGATCCGATTAGTGTTGCAAGCTGGCAAGGCAATGTTGCTGATATTGCGCTTCTGTGTGGCGTTCTTTGGATTGCGTGGGGTATGATAAGGGGCAGAGAGGTTATATCATCGCATGCCAGCACACATTAAATCCGCAGCTGTATTTGGAATAGACGCATTATGCGTCGATGTTGAGGTTGATGTATTGCAGGGGCTGCCAAGCTTTACGCTTGTCGGATTAACGGATAAGGCCATTCAAGAATCTCGAGAACGCATGATTGCGGCTCTTACAAATTCCGGATACACGCCCCCGAGAAGAAAGACTATCGTCTCTCTTGCTCCTGCAAGCCTAAAAAAAGAAGGTTCGCTCTATGATGTTCCTATTACGATAGGGTTTTTGTGTGCGAGCGGCCAAATTCGGGTAGAAAAAGATATACTAGAATCTTCGTGGTTAATCGGCGAGCTTGGGTTAGATGGGAGCATTCGATTTGTGCACGGGGCATTGCCTATAGCCCTCGCCGCAATACGGAGCGGGGTAAAGCGATTGTATATTCCGAAAGATAATGAGAAAGAAATCGCGGAGATTGCCGATCAAGTAGAAATTTATTCTGTAGAATCATTGAGCAAGCTCGTATATAGCCTTACTGACAATGCGACACAGCCATACAAGGCAGAAGGTTGGGATAGCGCTTTTGCGGAAAAAGATGAAGTAAGGCCAGAGATAGATATGAACGAAATTCGCGGGCAAGAACATGCAAAGCGCGCGCTTGTTATCTGTGCAGCTGGGGGTCATAATGGTCTCTTGATCGGACCGCCAGGTACTGGCAAGACATTGCTTGCGCGAGCTATGGTTGGAATATTGCCTCAATTAAGCAGAGAGGAGTCGTTTACAGTTACATCGATTTATTCGATAGCAGGGCTATTGCAAGGCGGCGACGGGCTAATGAAGCGAAGACCGTTTCGCAGCCCTCATCACGGTGCTTCAAGCGCCGCATTAGTAGGAGGGGGTACAATGCCGAAGCCGGGGGAAGTAACCCTCGCACATCACGGCGTGTTGTTTTTAGATGAACTCCCCGAATTTCCAAGAACCGTTTTAGAACAATTGCGCGCGCCTATCGAAGATGGGATGGTGACCATTTCGCGCGCTGCACATACGGTTAGATTTCCTGCACGAGCAATGCTCGTTGCCGCGATGAATCCGTGTCCGTGCGGATTTGTGGGGAGTCAGAGAAAATCGTGTACGTGTTCAGCTAATGATATTATTCGCTATCAACGAAGAATATCCGGTCCAATGCTGGATCGATTCGATTTGCACGTATTGGTGAATGATGTCCCTGCAGAAGAATTATTATCACATGAGCGATCGGGAATTTCGTCACGAGAATATGCCCTACATGTAAAAGGGGCGCGCGAAAGGCAATGGCAACGACAAGGAAAGGTGAACGCTGAGCTTAGGCCGAGCGAGCTTTTGGAATATTGCATATTGAATCCAGAGAGCAGATCGCTGCTTATCAAAGCGCAAAATAGATTTAAGCTGTCTTCACGCGGGCTTCACAGATTATTGAAAGTAGCGCTTACGATTGCGGATTTGGAAGGAGCGGATCGCATCGCGGTAAAGCATTTGGGGGAAGCGCTGCAATATCGAGAACAGCTTGCAACTGCGCTTCCTGACTTCGTATAGGGACATGTGGTAATATAGTGGTAATCAGCTCTTTATGATGAATAACGCATCTCCACACACTATTATCCACTCCTTTTTATATGGAGCGGCATCTGTGCTTTTCGCGGCAAATCTATATTTTCTCGTCCGCTCATTATTTGCAGGAGAATTTTTCCCCGTTCTTCCTTTGGCAGTGGGGATATGCATTGCTGGAGGGTTGGTTATTATTTTATTTGCGGAAGGAAAAGCTCGAGAGGAAGATAAGAAAGAACATCGTAGATTGTCTCGAGTAGCAACACAGTTGGAGCAGCCGATTATGTCATTAGAAGAGGATATTGCCTATCTGGTTCGCGAATCTGAAGCAATGCCGGCAGAGCTTCGTTTGAAATTAAAACGCATGGATACCAGGACCAAGGTTCTTTTGGAGAACGTGAGAGACGTATTTTTAGCTATTCGGGCAGGGCAAGGTCCTATTGCGCAAGAAAAGCGCGTGTATGACACATGCACTATTGTTAATGATGTTGTAGAAAAGTTGCGGCCATTGGCTATTGCGCGCAACGTTGAGATATTGCAAAAAATGCATTGCGAAGATGCGCCGGTAAAAGTAGATAAGAGCTTGCTGGTGATTGCACTGACGCATCTTATAGAAAACGGAATTTTGTATACGATTACTCCTGGATTAGTAAACGTGGCCGTATTGAAGGGCAAGGCCCATGTTCGCATTGTTATTCAGGATAGGGGGATTGGTTTGAAGCCAGACGACGTTATGAGCGTATTTACCCCATTTGCTCGTGGTAGCTATGCCAATCAATATGATGGAGACGGGATAGGGGTTGGAGTTGCTTTATCTCGAATGATCGCTCGCGAATTTGGCGGGAACCTTACATTTAAGCAACGCAAAGATTCTTCCGGGCTCGAGTTTGAATTAAAATTGCCGTTGGCAAGATAGCTTCTTATTTTGGTGCACTCGGAGGGACTCGAACCCCCGGCCCTCTGGTCCGAAGCCAGATGCTCTATCCGCTGAGCTACGAGTGCGTGTTATGATATTCCAGTATTTTTACTATATTGTCCAGTTTTTTCGAGAATATTTGAAAGAATAATCCCTGTTGCCGTCGCAACGTTATGCGAGTTTCCTATTCCAAGTATGGGAATTTCGATCATTGTGTCTGCTAATGCGAGCAATTCTTTGCTCACCCCAAATCGCTCATGACCTACAATTAAAATGGTAGGGAGTGCGTAATTTGCTTCAAAATAGGGAATGCTGGTAGTTGTTTGTTCGAGTGCCAATATAGAATATCCAGCTTCTTTTTTTGCTTTGATAAAATTGACGGGATTTTCCTCGTGAATCCATGGCTGATATGGCAAAGAATAGACAGCAGTTTTGGTAATTCTATCTGTGTGCCGCTTGATAATGCTTTTATGTCGAGTATCATCAGGAGCTTGCGGGTATCCGGTATATCCAGCTAAAACGAGCAATTCTACTCGCGCAAGTTCGCAGAGTCGAAATAGCAGTCCTACGTTATCCAGGCTTCGAATATTATCTGCAACAACAATAATGGGTGTTCTTGGCATAGTAGCAAGCGCTTCCGGTGTTGGCCGCTCTGCAATGAGTTCTTTTGTTGTCTTTTTGTCTGTCAAAGGGCGGCTAGAGGGGATCGAACCCTCGTCGCCGGGACCACAACCCGGAGCTTTGCCATTAAGCTATAGCCGCCATATTCACCTTCAGCGAAGTCGAAGGGTGCTCGCAATATAGCACAATTTGTGCTAAAAACAAGAAACGCACTCGTAGCTCAGCGGATAGAGCAAAGGGTTTCTAACCCTTGGGTCGTAGGTTCGATTCCTACCGAGTGCACCTTGCATTATAATTACCCATATGTTTTTAGACACATTTATTGTCTCGAGATTGAAAAAGCACTGGAATGGGCCAGCATTTACCCTTATTTCTAGTGGAAAAGAGGAAAAAATTGGCAAGGGGGATGGAAAGCTGAAAGTAATCTTAAAAGGGCGATATACCCTCGATACAATTGCACTGTCGCCATCTCTCGGATTCGGCGAGGCGTATATGAGCGGAGAAGCAGTTGTAGAGGGGGATATGATGGCACTGTTTCAAGGATTCCAGCAAAGTCCACATATTGTCCCGGGATTTGTAAGGACTATAAAGCGATGGCTTCGATTTTTGCCCATATCTATTTCTGGCGGAGTGGATAATGCCCAGCATCATTATGATATTGGCAATGATTTTTATGGATTGTGGCTTGATAGCACTCGAACCTATACGTGCGCTTATTTTTTGCATGACAACGATAGCTTGGAAGATGCGCAGTATCAGAAAAATGATTTAGTCTGCAAAAAGATACGTCTTGAGAAAGGGATGACGATGCTCGATATCGGATGCGGGTGGGGAGGGGCGTTATTTCATGCTGCGCTATATTACGGCGCCGATGTAACTGGGGTGACCCCGGCAAAGGAGCAGGCAGCGTTTATTTTGGATAAAGCGAAGCGGCTTGGGATTGAGGATAGGGTTCACGTGATCGTCAAAGATTGGAGAGAATTGGAGAAATTGCCGATGAACACGAAATTTGATCGCATTATTAGCATCGGTATGTTCGAGCATGTGGGGCGTGCGCAGTTCGCTCGTTTCTTCGCACTATGGAAGCGACTATTAAGCGACAGAGGCGTTTCGCTTCTGCATACTATTGGCGCAACAAACGATGAAAATTCAGGACAGGATCCGTGGATTCAAAAATACATATTCCCGGGAGGATATATCCCATTATTGCGAGAAATCATAGCAGGGGCATCCCATGCGCATTTGCAGGTTGTTGATTGCGAGAATTTGTGGCAGCACTACGCAAGGACATTGCATCATTGGAATGCCAATGTAGAAAGCCATAAAAATGAAGTCATAAGTATGTTTGATGAACGGTTTTACCGTATGTGGACATTGTATTTGCAAAGCTGCGAAGCGGGCTTTGCGTGGGGAGATCTGCAACTATTCCAAACTGTTTTGCTGGGGAAGGACGCTGTTTGGCCACTCAATAGGGAAGTTGGAGCAGGGCAAATTCAGCGCATTGACAAAGTCGCATAAAAAGGTATATTGATGGTAGTTGTACCTTGCGTTGCTCTTTACTATTCATATGAATAAAAACATTGGTTTGCTTTGCGAAGTCGCGAAGCTAGCTATGTAGCCAAATAACGAGATCCCCCAATGGATCTCTTTTAATTTACTGTACGATATACATATGGCTATTACGCTGGCATCTGAAATCACGGAATTAAGCGGCATTGGGCCTGCTCGGGCAAAGGCGTTAGAAAGATTAGGCATTACGCATGTGCGAGATTTTTTATTTACATTTCCGAGGAAGTACGAAGATTTTTCAAACCATATTGCCATTAAAGATGCTGAAATAGGCAAGACAGCAACGTTTTTTGGGGAAGTGGTGAAGGTGAAAAGCAGCAATGGTTTTTACGGCAAGCGAAAGCTGTATCGTATCTATGTTGATATCGACGATGGTACTGGGATTGTGCATTGTACGTGGTTTAATCTGCGATTTTTGGAGCAAAAGCTGAGAATGGGTACAAAAGTATATATTGCAGGAGGTGTCGAAACCTCGAAAATACAATCTGGAAAATATATGGGCAATAAAGATGTTGCAATGAGGTCGCCGGCATTTGAACTGCCAAGCAGTTCTAGCGACCAGATTCATACAGCTTCTATTGTTCCGATATATAGCGAGACATCGGGTGTTTCTTCGCGGTTTATTCGATATCAGGTAAAGCAATGCATGAGCGCGCTTGTCGGCATGCAGGAATATATGCCGGAGGATATTATTATTCGAAATAATTTGTTATCTATTCAGGATGCAATTAGGGTTTCTCATTTCCCTGCAAACAACGAGGAGCTCGAACGGGCAAAGCACCGGCTGCAATTTGATGAATTGTTTTTCTTGCAGCTCGCGTCTCTTGTGAGAAAAAGTCACATGCAGCATGCAACGTCATATGCGTGCGATAGCTTAGATGCTGATATGGATGGGGTGATGCAGGCAATTCCATTCGAGTTAACAAATGCGCAAAAGCGGGTCATACAAGAAATTCGCATCGACATGGCGCATACGCACCCAATGAATAGGCTCCTGCAAGGAGACGTTGGTTCTGGGAAGAGCCCAGTTGCTCTCGTTGCCGCGAACATCGCGCTGAAGAGCGATAAGAAAGTATTGTACCTAGCTCCGACGGAAATACTTGCTCGTCAGCAATACGATTCTTTTAAGAAGGCGCTCGGGTATCCGGTGCGGCTATTAATTGGCGAGACAAAAAAGCGTGAGCGAGAAGAAACTCTTGAAATGCTTATGAGCGATGTGCCATGTTGCGTGATCGGTACGCATGCGCTGCTACAGCAGTCTGTGCAGGCAAAAAAAGTGGGCCTTGCGATTATCGATGAACAGCATCGATTCGGAGTAGCGCAGCGCAAAAAGTTGCTATCGGTTGAGGAGGGAATCGTTCCGCATTTATTATCTATGACTGCAACGCCTATTCCTCGAACGTTAAGTTTGACCGTGTATGGCGATCTGGACGTTTCGATATTGGATGAACTTCCAAAGGGTAGAAAGAAAATTACAACACGAATTGTGTTTGGAAAAGAAAAAGATGATGCAATCATTCACATGCTCGAAGAGCTTCATGCTGGTCGGCAGGCATATATTATCGCTCCTTTAGTAGAAGATTCAGAAAAAAAAGCTCTGAAATCTGCGACTGCAGCCTACAAAGAAATTCAGAAGGTATTTCCTGGAATTGCCGTTGGATTACTGCATGGGCAGATGGCATCTTCTGAAAAAGAATCGGTGATGAATAATTTTACTGCGGGAGCAATCCAAGTGCTTGTGTCGACTGCGGTTGTAGAAGTTGGGGTCAACGTTCCGAATGCAACTATTATGATGATTGAAGGGGCCGAACGATTTGGATTATCGCAGCTGCATCAGTTTCGCGGGCGTATCGGAAGAGGCGAGCATGCATCAACGTGTTATGTTGTTCCGACAACAGAGGAGATGATCGTAAGTGGGAGATTACAAACGTTTGCACGAGTGAGCGACGGATTCGAAATCGCTGAGGCGGATTTGCAGTTGCGCGGACCCGGAGAAGTGTATGGAAAAGAGCAGTCAGGATTTGGAAATTTGAAGGTTGCATCGCTTTTGGATTATAAAACAATTTCGCTTGCGCGCGATGAGGCAAGAGCAGTGTTGCAAGAGGATCCGGTTCTTGAAGCGCATGTAGTGTTCCGGAAAAAGGTGGAACAGAAAAACGCGCTCATTCATTTCGAATAAAGATAGCGCCAAGGAAGTAGCGCATCTTCTTTTGCATATGCCACACCGATGCGCGGAGTTGTAATAATGGTGCTGCTTGGAACTTTGAAGCCGTCGTCTGCAATAAAAAGTTCAGTTGAAGTTGTAAGGTCGTGATTGTTGCATGTCCTATCAATAGAAAATTCTCTGCAAAGTTTTCCCGGGCCATCTGTTTTTGAAAAAATATTTTTAACCGGCTCGCATGCGCGAATTAAGATTGCAGCAGGAAAGTTTTCCACTTCTGTTACAACATTCAAGCAATAATACATTCCATAAATCATGTATACATATGCATGGCCCGCCTCGCCATACATCACTTCGGTGCGTTTTGTTTTTCCTTTTGAGGCATGCGATGCTCGGTCGTTTTCTCCGATATAACATTCTACTTCGCATATTCTTCCGATGAAATATTTGGCATCTTTTTTTCGAACTAATAATTTCCCGAGCAGATCTTTTGCAACATCGTGAGTATCTCGAGCATAAAAATTTCGTGGCAGTGCAGTAGGGAGTAGCATATACTGTACTGTAGTATCCTATGTCTATTTTGCAATTAAGCATTTCGTCATTTCTTCTGTATTTGCCTGCCATGATTGCGAACATGGCTCCTGTAGTAGCTGCCAAGTACAATCTAATTCCAAGGCTTAATAGACCTCTGGATTTAGGTATGCGGTTGAGAGGAATTCGCGTGTTAGGATCCCACAAAACAATTCGCGGAATTGTTGTTGCGGTATTCGCAGGCGCTATAACGGGAGGAATAGAAGCTGCTGCATTGCATCAAAAAATTTCATTCGGATTTTTTATTGGCGCAGTGCTCGGGTTCGGCGCAATTGCAGGCGACGCAATAAAAAGTTTTTTCAAAAGAAGATTGCGCGTTGCTCCGGGATCGTTATGGATTCCATTCGATCAAATAGATTTTGTGATCGGTGCGACGCTTGCAGGAATATTTTTTATACCAATTTCAATTCCGATATTTATATTTTCAATATTTTTTATTGGATGCGCATCATATGTTGTAAGTTATATTGGAATTGCACTTCATTTTAAGAAAAGTTTGTGATATAGTTTTTATACAAAACGAATTATGAATGAAATGTTTAATGGAGGGGAAACAGATCATCGCAACACGCGAAGTTGTGTTGCATTCGGGAGAGGAGGTGGTACCTATGCCAGCTAAGAAAAAGAAAGCTACAAAGAAGCGAGTAGCAAAGAAGACTGTAAAAAAGACTGCTAAGAAAGCAGTAAAGCGAAAGAAAGCTACAAAGAAGAAAGTAGCTAAGAAGACAGCAAAGAGAAAGACTGCTAAGAAGTCCACCTCTAAGAAACGAAAGTAAGTATAGGAGGGTAGAAAAAATACTCCCGCATCTGCGGGAGTATTTTTATTGGTCGTGTTACAGGATTGCGTGTTCGATATCGCGCACAAAACTTTCTAGCGCCTGCATTACAGCAGAATTATCTTTAAGTGTAAGCATGAGCGCTTGCACTTCATGCGCTGTTGCTTGCGATAATCCGATTGCGCGCGAAAAAGCAATGCGAGATTCGTCATTTGGCTTGTGCGCGAAGTATGCCTGCAGGATATCGTGCCATCTTCGCACGCTTGCTCGTTCGTGTACGTAATATAATTCGTCGTGGTGAATAGTGCGCAACGCTTTTCGCACTACGTCCCAATCCGCAAAGGCGTCATAGAGCAGCTCATCTTCTATAAGAGTTCTGGCATATGGCGCAAGAACATGCTCGGGGATTCTTTCTGTTACTAATTGATGCCCATCGAATCTTGCATGCATATCATCGATCCACGCATGAACACGAACGCCCGTTAAAAAATCATTTGATCCGCGCAAGGTTGATAACGTTACGCCTTGTACGTGAATGGGGTGTCGTGGCTGGATTGCGATTCTTCTAATATTAGGGAATATGACGCCATTCCAATACGATGCATGCGACACGTCCTCCTGAAGATACGATAACAGTCGTGCAGCATATACTATATGTGAAATTTCACCCACCATGAAGATAAGTGTACCATGATGGTATGACCCATAGAGTCGGACTATATATAGTAGCAATCATCGCATGTTGTATGTTTGGGTCTGCTGCAGCGCATGCGCAAAGCAGTCCTGTAAGAGAGCAGATTCAGATTGATGCAGACAGTGTTCCGCAGTTACATCGATCGTGGTGGCAGACGTTACTTTCATATGTAGGCCTTAAAAGTAATACCGGAGCGCCTTTGCCGATAGGTACGACTCTCCACGTAAATTCAAGCGCGTATGCTCCGTCGAAATATCAGACAGATGCAACGCCATGCATTACTGCTGCCGGTACGATCGTTCGACCAGGCGTTGTCGCAACTAATTTTTTGCCATTAGGAACAATTTTGGAAATTAGCGGCGATGTTCAAAGGTATATTGTGGAAGATCGAATGAATGCTCGGTATAAAGGGTATTATATGGATATTTGGTTTCCTTCTACGAGCAAGGCGTTGGAGTTTGGCAGAAAAAAGCTTGATATTACAATCGTTGCATATGGGAAGCCCGGAGATCCGCTCATACTCCCGACGCCTACGCCGGCAGTACCGATCGAAAGTAGCAGCAAGAAGAACATTTGGAATTCTGTGGCGGATTCGGCAGTATTGATTGGAAAGCTTCTTATGAGTAAAACAGATCCAAATCACTATGATGTTACGTGTTCTCAGTAAATATATTATCGCAGTAGCGCTCGTTATTCCGTTTGCGCATGCAGACGCTCGAGATGTATTGCTCGATACGGTTTCGCTTCCAGCTGATCGTATTGCGGCTATCAAGCAGCAGGGGATAACGTTTACATATAAAACAAGAACTTGGACGCTTACCGCAAAACAAGCGCAGTTATTGTATAAAACAATTTCCAACGGCGATGGTACGTACTTGCTTCAATTAAAACCGGGAGCAATCTATTCATACTTAAATATTTACATTTCTCCGAAAGTAAACGATATTGGCGAGCAAAGCAGGTTTGTTCGAGATTCTGCCGGCAATGTCGTGCTTATTCATGGGGGCAGAAAGGGCAGCATCGTAGATGGTATTAAAACGTCGCTCGCGCTGCGAAGCGCTCTGGTAAAAGGCCAGACGAAAGTGGCAGTCTCAATGAAAGAGTATCGTCCGGCAATATTTTCTGCAGACGATTTTGCGAAGCTCCAGTTTCCGAACCTGCTCACTACAGGCACTACCAGTTTTGCCGGGAGCCCGTCTAATCGCATTCATAATATTATAGTCGGAACAGAAAAGTTTAATGGCGTCGTAGTAATGCCAGGGGAAACGTTCTCGTTTAATAATTATTTAGGACAAGTGGACGCTGAAAACGGTTATTTGCCGGAATTGGTTATTAAAGAAAATGTTACCACTCCGGAATTCGGTGGGGGAATCTGCCAGATTTCCACAACAGCGTTTCGCGCAGCAGTATATGCAGGTTTGCAAGTAACGGATCGCCATAATCACTCCTATCCCGTTTCGTATTATGGAGCTCCGGGGTTTGATGCAACGGTATATGAGCCTAATCCGGATTTTAAGTTTAAAAACGATATGAAAACACCGATCCTCCTAAAAACGTCCGTTATAGGCTCAAAAGTAAACTTTGAAGTACGGGGAACTGCCGATGGCAGAACGGTGCAGGTGAATGGCCCGTTTGTGACAGAGAAAAAGCCTGACGGCTCTCTTACGACCGCTCTTGCGCAGATAGTGGTAAAGGCTGGGAAGACTATTCGGGAGGCCAATTTTGTATCGCATTATCAGCCCGCAAGCAAGTTTCCGCACGTAACAGCGGCGAACGGAGAGAAGCCGTAAAGGGGCAACAGACTTGCCTAAATGAGAATTGTATGCAATACTAGCGGTACGAGGGTCCAAACGACTCTAAACGCGACGTAAGAAGCATTCGTTCGAAGATATCGAGCGTCAAGCAATAAGCGTTATGACCTCGATATTTTAAACGAAAGGCGGTGATTTGTATGAATTCATTTAACAATGCAGATCGACAAATGTTCGATGCTACTTGTTCAAAGTGTGGGAACGAAACTCAGGTTCCGTTCCAACCATCAGGTGACCGACCAGTCTACTGCAACGACTCTTTCCGCGAGATGCGAGGACAGCAGACAGGAGGCGCTGGACGACCAATGGGGGATCGACAGATGTTCGACGCAGTATGCGCGACATGTGGAGCTCCAACTCAGGTTCCGTTCCAACCATCTGAAGGGCGACCGGTATATTGCCGAGAGCACTACAAGCGAGACCGAATGTAATCCATTCGTTATCGAACAAAGAATCCCCGAAAGGGGATTCTTTGTTTGCTAAAAGAGTAATCTTTGCTACCGTGCAGGTACGAGAGGCGTACAGTTCGTCTCTTACGGTGTTGTTCTTCGAAAATTTGGGGGGTAGATTTATGACGGAAACTGCGTATCAGCGAGCTGGTGTGAATATTGATGCGGGCGAGCATTTTGTTCGATTGATTCGTGATCGCATTCAGGTCGCATGGCCAGGTGCCGAGAGGGAGATTGGCGGCTTTGCCGGGCAGTTTCGCCTTGGGAGTAAGTACAACGGCATGGCGTGCACTGATGGATCTGGGACAGTCGCAATTCTGTGCGCTCTTACAGAGAGGTGGGAGACGTTGGGACAAAATGCTGCAGCAATGACGCTTGTTGATCTGTTTGTAGCCGGAGCACGGCCGAACGTACTGCTGGACGTACTGGATGTTGCAACACTGAATCCAGAAAAACACATTGGTATTATTGATGGGATGATCGCTGGGTGCAAAATGGCAGGTTCGACGTGCATGTTGATCGGTGGCGAAACTGCCGAATTGCCAGACATGTTTGCGCAACCATGGATGGTGAATGTGAACACTACGGCTATTGGAAGCCCTCGCTATGCTAATCACTCGCCTGACCCTGTCCGAGCGGGGCAAGGAGTATTTGGGTGGCCGTCAAACGGATTCGGATCCAATGGTTTTTCGCTGGTGCGAAAAGTATTTGGTCTTCGAGGTGAACCCGCAGAGACCTTGGACAAGCTCAATGCAATTGTGCCGGAACTGGGCATATCGTTGGCGGATGCTATATTGCAGCCGACTCCTATTTGGATTTCGGAAATTGAGAAAGAGATCCAAAACGGGGTTGCTTACTCAGGGCATGCCCATATTACAGGCGGGGGGCTGGTTGATAACATTCCGCGCATCCTTCCGCCGGATCTAAAGGTTGTGCTTGATCGTTCCCAATGGAAACGGCCGCCGATTTTTGCGCTGACTCAAAAAGCTGGCGATATTTCTGAAGCGGAAATGAATCGAGTATTCAATCAGGGATTAATGATGGTTTCGATTGCCAGTCGTGGATTTTCAAGCTCTCGTTCCGAATTCTGCCAAGATATCGGAACGGTGGTTCAAAGAAACGGCGAAGAACCTCAAGTTCAGTTCTGCGGAGAATTCCAGTCGCAGTAATGAAAGATTCAATCTTGAGTCTCACGGGTGCGTAATAAGCGCCCGTTTTTATTTGAATAAATGCACGAGTATTTGCCAGTGGCTGGAAATGAGTAAAGACGCTACGACGAGCAATGCTCCGCGGACTAAAAATAATTCTACGAAGCTGCCGGTGGTAACGCGAAGTTCTTCAGGGCCAGGAGGTAATTTCAAGCTCCAAGGGATTGGCCATAGCCACGGAACACCTTGGTCGGTGAGCGTGTCTGCGATAGGGTGTGAAATATATCCGATTAAAAATGCAAAAAGAATAATAAATGCTTGCGGATAAAATTCGGGTTGGATAAATGTGAGGATAATCCAGCGCAACATACAGGTGATGACCGCAATTCCGAGCAGGCTATGGGTAAAATGGCGATGGCCTCCAGAAACAGTAGAAAATAGCTTATGTACTGCTTTGCCCCCCAGCGTTCTGCGAAATAGGCTTGCTGTAGGCTGATCCAAGTCGGGCGTTAGGGCACCGATCATAACTGCAAATATCGCAATAATCGCCAATACCGGTCCTAATGAAACGGGGTAGGAGAGCAGAACCCAGAAGGCTGCGATAAGTGCGATCATCTGATGCGTAGTGCCGGTCATGTGGTGGAGTATATACTGTTGTGACAATCTTCGTATATGCGCATACTTGATATATGAATAAGGCGCTGATCGTAATTGCAATAGGAGTGGTTGCATTCGTGGGGATGGCAGCATTTCTATCAACAAGAAAACAAGATAACCCGAAACCAACACCGACAGCATCTTCTACAGCATCTGTTGTGCCAATAGAGCGCACGGAGCAGGCGGCGGCAACTGCATCTCCCGTTCCGAATAATGAGCTCGCGTACCCGGTTGGGGATTTCAAGAACAGGATTACAAAAAAGTTTTTTGGAACGTATGTAACGCCGAACAATTCTCCTGTTCAACCAGAAAAGTTCACAGGATATCATACCGGGGTCGATGTTGAGTACTCGGATGTGGCTACGGATGTTCCGGTGTATGCAATTGCAGACGGCACCGTACTGCTGGCCCGCTGGGCATCTGGATACGGGGGAGTGATTGCAATTCAACACAAGATAAACGGCCAGTCTGTCATCGCAATCTACGGCCACGTAAACCCTGAGCAGCTTCCAAAAGTAGGGCAGAAAGTAGCAAAAGGGCAAAAGATAGATATTCTAGGTAAGGGGTATAGCCACGAAACGGATGGCGAGCGCAAGCATCTGCATCTCGGATTAGTAAAAGGAACGACGTTTACTCTTCTCGGCTACGTGCCAAATAAATCCCAACTTTCCGCATGGATCGACCCAATGACGGTATTTTGAGAAAAAATGGACAAGATTGGTATAAAATGCTAAAAACTGTATACGGCTTCATCGTCTAACGGCTAGGACGCTGCCCTTTCAAGGCGGAAACAGGGGTTCGATTCCCCTTGGAGCTACAAATTCATGAAAAAGAGTACAACTATACTGGCAATTGAATCCTCGTGCGATGACACTGGCGTTGCTGTGGTGCGCAAAAACGGCGAAAACGTATCTGTTCTCGCAAGTTTAGTGACTTCTCAAGACATTCATGCTGCTACCGGAGGGGTTATTCCTGAAGAAGCAGCAAAAGAGCATTTGCGGCTGATCAGCCCTATGATTACGGCCGTTATGCGAGATGCTGGGGTGAATAAGGACGATATAGACGCTATTGCGCTCACTGTGGGACCAGGCCTCATGCCGTCGCTGGCAGTCGGCGTGCAAGCAGCTCGAACGCTTTCGTATGTGTGGAATAAGCCAATAGTTCCGGTACATCATATTGAAGGGCATATATATTCAGCACTGCTTATGGGAGAACAGCAATTCCCAGCGCTCGCAGTTATTATTTCCGGCGGGCATACGATGCTTATAAAAGTTACTAGTCATTTGTCGTACAAAATACTTGGCCAGACCAGGGATGATGCAGCAGGGGAAGTGTTCGATAAGGTAGCTCGCATGTTGGGGCTCGGGTATCCGGGCGGTCCGAAAGTAAGCGCGCTGGCAGAACAAGGAAATCCGAATACATTTCATTTTCCACGGCCGATGGAACATTCTCATGATTTGGATTTTAGCTACTCTGGATTAAAGACCGCTGTGCTATATCAAATTCGCGATATGGGTGATGCAATAACACAAGAAGATCAGGCAAATATTGCTGCCAGCTTTCAGCAGGCGATATGCGATTCTGTCGCAGGTAAAATTACTTACGCGCTCAAGGAAGACGAGTATGCAAGCGTGTTGTTTGCAGGCGGAGTTGCAGCAAATATAGCATTGCGAGACAGGATTGCAGAAATTGCGGACACTCGTCGCATTCCATTGCACGTTGCCCCTCGAGAACTATGCGGAGATAACGCAATTATGATCGGGCAAGTAGGCGTGTATGCATTTGAGGCGGGGAGACTAAAGCGCTACAAAGACATCGACGCCGTCGCGCGAATTTCTATCGAAGAATTTTCGTTACATTAATTCTTTACTGGTCGCAGACGGGCTCACAGAATCTCGGATGGTAAGGAGTACTGATCGGCGTAAGCGAGCGCACGAATCGTGAGAACATTTTGCCAAATGGTTTGCGACAACGGTGAAATTTTTATTCTCACTGATATTCATTGCGTGTTTTGGTCCGTAGAGGAATGATTGGCACTCCATGCATCCTAACAGGGCATTTTCTGAAAACAACCATTTAATTTTTGCGTACATGCTTTCTCGAACTTTTTTACGAAGCCCTTGGCAATCTTTCTTTCTGCAATCGCTCAAATGCTCTAATGCATTGCGAAATCCTACTTGCCCTGCAACGGAGAACACGAATGCCGGCATGCACGATTTGTGTGCTTCGCTGCATGTAAATCCTTCAGATTTGGCTTCTTGCCCTACTACGCTCACCGATTCAATTGCGATTGTGTATGACATGTATTTCCACAGCATAACGTAGGCGCACCATGTCCGCTAGATTGATTTTTAAGCATCTTGGGGCATACTATGCGTATGCCTGCATTATCTGCTCAATACAGCCCAAAAGATCACGAGGAGGATGTATACAAGAAGTGGGAAGCCTCAGGAGCGTTCCAGCCGAACGCTGATGCCCTGCAAGCAGGAAAGAAGCCGTTTGTGGTCATGTTGCCCCCGCCAAATATTACGGGAGTGCTTCATATGGGCCATGCGCTACAAGATACGATTATGGATATTTTGGTGCGATGGCATCGCATGCAGGGCGAGCCTACGCTATGGATGCCAGGAACGGACCACGCAGCATTGCCGACGAATAAAATAATCGTGGATCAGTTATTTGCGGAAGGAAAAACAAAAGAAGATATCGGTCGCGAGGCATTTATAGAAAAAACGGAAGAGTGGTACGAAAAAACGGGAGCGCTCATCTTGAACCAAATGAAGCGCTTGGGTGCGTCGTGCGATTGGAGTCGCGAGCGGTTCACGATGGACACGAAATATGTTCATGCAGTGAACGAAACATTTTTGCAGTATTACAAAAAAGGATACATCTATCGCGGAGCGAGGATTGTGAATTGGGATCCGAAAACGCAGACAACTGTTTCCGATTTGGAAATCGATTATAAAACAGAGAAAACGCCGTTATATACGTTCCAATATGGCCCGTTTCAAATCAGCACATCACGCCCGGAGACAAAATTTGGAGATAAATATGTGGTGATGCATCCTGACGATGCTCGATATGCAGACTACAAGCACGGGGATACGTTTACGGCGAAATGGATTAATGGCGACGTTACAGCAACTGTTATCAAAGATGACTCTATTGATATGAAGTTCGGTACGGGCGTTATGACGATAACGCCATGGCACGACGTAACGGATTTTGAAATCGCGCAGCGCCATAAGCTTTCCATGGAGCAAATTATTGATTTCGATGGCAAGCTATTGCCCATTGCGGGGGAGTTTGCTGGGATGAAGATTGAAGCAGCTCGCCCAAAGATTGCGGAAAAATTAGAGAGCATGGGATTGCTTGTCTCTGTGAATAAGAAATACGAGCATAATGTTGCCTTAAACGATCGCGGAAAGGGCGTAATCGAGCCTCAGGTGATGCGCCAGTGGTTTGTCGACATGTCGAAATTAAAAGAAGAAGCAATTGCTGTTGCGCAGAACGGCCAAGTTCGCTTTACACCCTCTCGCTGGAAAGATCATTTTATTACATGGATGGAGAATGTGCATGATTGGAATATCAATCGGCAAATTTGGCTGGGGCATCGTCTGCCGGTGTGGTGGAAAAAAGGAACGCACGGCACAGAACAAGAGGACGGCAATTTTGTGGTTTCTGTCGAAAAGCCGGAAGGCGACTATGAGCAAGACCCCGATACACTCGACACGTGGTTTTCATCCGCGCTTTGGCCGTTTGCAACACTTGGTTGGCCGGATGCAACGGAAGACTTAAAAACATTTTACCCAACGAGCGTGCTTGTGACGGCGCGCGAGATTTTGTATCTGTGGGTTGCGCGCATGGTATTTTCCGGGTTGGAATTGGCAGGCGACATTCCGTTTAAGGATGTGCTCATTCATCCGGTTGTGCTTGCGAAAAACGGGCAGCGCATGAGCAAGTCTCTTGGAACGGGCGTGGATCCGCTCGAGTTGATTGAGGCCCACGGCGCCGATGCAACGAGATTTGGGCTTATGCATCAGATGAGTTTCGATATGCAGCAAATGAAGTTTGATCCGGAGGCAATTCGTTCGGCGCAAAACTTTGCAAATAAATTGTGGAATATTGCGCGCTTGCTCGATGGGTTGGAAGATAGGGGGCAGGTAACGATTGCGGACCAATGGATTGCATCTCGCGCTCAAACAATTTCTCAGGACGTAAGTGCTCTGCTTGCTGAATATAAAATTGGAGAAGCTGCAAGGCTGCTGCAAGATTTCGTATGGTCTGATTTTGCTGATTGGTATGTGGAGATTGTGAAAAAAGAAGGTTCGACACGTATTGCCCGATCCGTATTTGCGGACATTCTCAAAATGCTTCACCCGTTTATGCCATTTATTACGGAAGTTCTCTGGGAGCATAGCGGGAATGCAGGCCTGCTCATTACCTCGCAGTGGAAGTTTGATTCGTATCAAGGGGCAGATACTGCGCACGATACAGTGCAACAGATGGACGTGTTTCGCTCATCGGTGAGCGCAATTCGATCAGCTCGAATATTATTTGGTATTTCCATGGGTAGTACGGTTGAGGTGGTTGTTCCCCAAGGGGTGGCAATGCCGGAATCATTTGAACGCATGGCGCACGCGAAGCTTGCAGGTGAGAAAAAAGAGAATATGCGATCGTATCCAGTTGCAACGGGGGGAGTGTTGTATATTGCGTCTGATGAAATCACTACGGAAGCATTAGAAAAGGGCAGGGCGCTGCTTGATGCTCGCGCGCAAAAGATTGAAGCTGAAATTCTTTTAGTGAAAAAGATCGTATCAACCATGCAAGGCCGAGCACCGGAAGAAAAAATACAAGAAAAGAAAGATCAACTTGATGAATTGGAAAAACAGTTGAAAGATATTCAAGACAGCAGAGCATTACTTGTGCTATAGTGATTGTAATTATGACGCAAGAACCACGAAGTTTTTTTGAACGATTAACGGGAGCGAAAGTGTTGCGCAGCCCGGGAGATTCCGAAGATCAAGAAATTCCTATTCACGATACTCAGCGCCAAGAACCGGAATTCGCGCCCAGGGAAGTTGCTACGGTGCTATCTGAAATAGAGCCAGAGGTTGAAGATGGGTATGGCGACGATGAATTGCTTGGCGACGAAGATCAGGAAGGGCAGCTTACCGTAGACGTATTCCAAGATAACGAAAATATTATTATTCAAAGTACGGTTGCGGGTGTATCTCCGGATGACCTGGATGTTTCCATTACAAACGACATGGTAACGATTCGAGGAGAGCGCAAGCGCACGTACGATGTTTCCGATCAAGATTATTTCTACCAAGAATGCTACTGGGGTACATTTTCTCGATCCATCATATTGCCTGTTGAAATCGATGCGGATAATGCAGAGGCAAAAATGAAAAACGGAGTGCTTACGATTCGAATTCCAAAAGCGAATATTGCAATAACGCGCAAACTGAAAGTAAAAGATGCATAAATGGATTGGATATTCGTCAGTGCGCTGATCGGCTCGGGGCTTCTATTGCCAACCGCATACGCTGGAATAATAGGGGCCCCATGGGCTCCTACGCGAATTGCAGTGGTAAAAAAAGCGTTTGATTCTGTTGGAATATCTGAAAAAGATCTATTGATAGACTTGGGGTGTGGCGATGGAAAGATAATGCATGAAGCAAGCAGGCGAGGTGG
>CAYVFG010000016.1:0-20262 GCA_964450915.1 uncultured Candidatus Saccharibacteria bacterium
ATTAGGAGGTCTTGGTCAAAGGCTTCCGCTTCTTCTTGCAAGTATGCTCGGTGGCGGTCTTGGTGGTGATCAGGGCGGGCAAGGAAATCAGGGGACTGGTTCTGGAAATGGTTTAACGAATACTCAGACTTCGTGCTCTCAATACGGCGTATCCCCAGTGTGCGGATCTGACGGTACAACATATAACAATTCCTGTTGGCTACAGCAGTATAGCCAAGTTCAAGTAAGCACAGGCGTATGCCCCACAGCAAGTGCATCCCCCTCTCCTACTCCTGATGTAGGAAAGATTATTGCACAGCTAGTGGCAGCCGGCGTTCCGCAATCCGTCATTGACGATATTATAAAATCTTTGAACTACACTATTCCTCATACAAATACTGATAGCGTGGTGGTACAATAGGACGCATAATGTCGTCAGTATTTAAGAAAATTATCGCCGTCTTTTTACTTGCGGGTGCGTACGGTACAAGTTTGGCATTTGCGCAATCGCATACTGGGGCCGTTCTTGTGCCAAGGGACCGGAACAGTACGTCAATCCATGAGGGGTTATCTGGAATTACTAGTGCAGGGTATAAGCAGGATGTTAATCCTCTTATTGGAAATCTTTCCGCAAGTTATTTGCCATTTCATAGCGTGGGCAAGGCAATCGGGAGTTTGGTGTTGCCGTTTTACCATGCAGGGCCGACGCCTGCTGATCCGTCTTCGTATGGCTTCAAGCCAACAGTGCAAACGGTATTTCCGTATGCGTATTCTCAAACTGGAAATACGAACAGGCTGGATCCTGGGGTAAAGGCGATTGGCGGTAAGAATGTGACCGATGTAGCGTTTCCCGGAATCCCCGGAGATAAAGGTCCGGGGGGATTGTACTGGGTTGGATATTGGCGACCGGGAAACGTGGAAATCCCGCCGGTGTATCAAACGATTCATCATCCGTACGATTGTTTCTGTAGGTGGGATGAGATGATTAAGTGCCCTTTACCAGAAAGTCCATTTTGGCATGTAGATTTTGGCGCCCCCTGGACCCCTCCGCACTTGAGCCCTGTTTCCTGCCAGGCTTGCTTTGTCGGCCATATTGTAAAGCATGATTTTTTTGTCGGGTTTAATAAGCCGGGAGTATTTGATGGCTACCCATTCACGTATCCGAACGATCCTGGATACCAACAATGTTTACGTGAGAGCACGCAAAGCTACGCGGCGTCTGGCCCTGGAGGAAGTCCGGTGAATAACGACTACGGACTCTAAGGCATCTTGTGCATAAGAAATGTGGTATACTGACAGGTAATTACTAACTATTATTAGCACTTTCGTATGACAACTTCTTTACCAACGTTTTTTGAACAGCTATCGCGGGCGTGGAAACTGTTTCTTGATCGCTGGGGGGTTGCCGTGCTTTTGGAATTGTTGATGATTATTCCTGCAATGCTGATGATTCCTTTGATTATTGAGTATATAAGCGCAATGGAACAGGGGTTGGATACGACGGCTGTGTTGGCGAATTCCGCATATACAGGCGAATTCCTGTTTGGATTTTTCGGATCGATTTTCTTCGGAGTTCTCGGAATGACTGCAATGATGATTGCGTTTGCATCGAAGAAAAAAATCTCACTCTTGGTTGCGCTCACTGATGCAGTAAGGAGATATATTCCGGTGCTGTATACGAGCGTGCTTGCAGGGCTTGCAGTGGCTGTGTCGTTTATTCCGGAGCAGCTACTTAATTATTGGTATGCGGCAGTGCGCAGTACGCTTCCTGTTTCCGGAGCAGGGCTATCCGCTCTTGATATTACAGTGTTCGTAGCATTGATCGCATTAATGATCCCTGCGCTCATCGTATCTGTCTGGGTAATGTATGCGCCGCTGGCTGTTGCATTGCGCGAAGTGTCTGGAGGATTTACTGCGCTTCTGTTTTCAAAGCAGATTGTTCATAATCATATTTGGAGTTTGGTGTGGAGAATAGTCGGGGCGTTGGTATTATTTGAAGTTCTTTCCATTACCGTAAGTTCTCTTCCTCTTGCAGGAGTGCTGGTACCGTTCGTGCTCATGATATTAACAATTGCGTTTTTCGTAGAGCTGTACAAAGAATTGCGCGTTCGATAGCTAGAACATTTTATGCTTTGGATACTGCTTGCCATTCTCGCACATGTTGGCAACGGATTGGTATTCATTGTAGATAAAAGCATATTAAAATCTAAAACTGCAATTGGGAATCCGATTCAGTATGCGCTGTATTCAGCAGGATTCGCAGGCCTATCGCTCGTATTGATTCCGTGGGCGCATATTTCGCTTACATCGTTTTTGATTACGTGGGCAGTTGTTGCCGGGGCAATCCACATATGCGCTCTGTATGTATTTTTTTCTGCAATGCAGAAAGGGGAGCCCTCGCGCGTTGTTCCGATTACGGGATCCGCAGTGCCGTTATTCACCGTAGTATTTGCGCTTACGTTTTTAGGCGAGCAGTTTACGGCCAAAGAAGGGTTCGGGATTGGGCTTTTAATTGCAGGCGGAATGATGCTGGCTATGAAGGGTGTTTCGAAGAAGGGGTCAGACGTTGTATTGCCAATTATTGCCGGCGTGCTGTTTGCGGCATATTTTGCGGTTACGAAATATATTTACGACCATGTGGCGGGGCAATTTTTAGGTATTTTTATTGTTACTCGGGTTGCGGAAGCGCTTATTGCGCTTGCCGGCATATTCGTTATGACGAAGGGGTTTGCAACGATGCGTATGCCTAAGAAAAAAAGAGCAAAAAACAGTCACCATCGAAATATTGTCACTTCGCTTGCATTCATCTGCAATAAATCGCTCGCAGCAGGGGCATTTTTGCTGCAAACATACGCAATTAGTCTCGGCAGCGTTTCTGTGGTGAATGCGTTACAGGGAGTGCAATATGCATTCGTCCTAATTCTTGCCGTGTTGGTGTCGTTGTTTGTTCCAGCATTATTTACGGAAGAGATGGGTCGAGGCGCGGTTGCTCAGAAGATTATCGGTATCGGTTTAGTGAGTTGGGGGATAGGATTATTGGTATGAAGATACGTATTTGGGCAGGTACGGTGGTTGGTGTTGTTCTTACGATTATTCTTGTTCTCGCATTCCCGTCACTTCTGCCTATTCAGCAAGTTGTTGGTGTTACGTTTTCGGCGCCCCAGGCAACTGGTATCGGGCTTAATTGGAAAGAGGCTTACGATGCCATCTTGCAAGATTTGCAGGTAAAGCATCTGCGCTTATCTGCGTACTGGGACGAGATTCAGCCTGCTTCTGCGGACTCGTATGATTTTTCAGATTTGGATTATCAGATGAATGAAGCGGCGCGCCACAATGCCCACGTCATCTTGAGTATTGGTCGCAAGCTTCCTCGCTGGCCGGAGTGCCACATTCCTTCTTGGGCAAGCGGGTTATCCGAGAAAGAGCAACAGCAAAAAGTATTATCTATGCTGCCGGTTGTGATAGCTCGATATAAAGACAGTCCTGCCTTGGATAGGTGGCAGCTGGAAAATGAACCGTTGCTATTCTTCGGCATTTGTCCGAAAGCGGATACGAAATTTTTAGCTCAAGAACAGGGCGTAGTGCGCACGCATGATAGCAGTCACAATATCTTGATCACCGATTCAGGAGAGCTTGATTCTTGGCTTGGCGCTGCGCAGTACGGGGATGAGCTTGGAACTACCATGTATCGAACAGTGTTTTCGAATCGGACGAAAAAATTATTCAGTTACGATTATCTGTTTCCATCTTGGTTGTATCGATTGAAGGCGCATTATATTGGATTGCTGTTTCATAAACCCGTGATCATTTCAGAGCTCCAAGGAGAGCCCTGGGGGACAAAGCCGTATAATCAAATGTCGTCCGCAGAGCGATTGCAATCATTCTCTCCTTCCCGATTTCTGCAGCTGGAAACATTTGCGCAGCGAACGCAATTATCCGAAGTGTATTGGTGGGGCGTTGAATATTGGTACTGGGAAAAGACTATAAACCACAACGATGCATATTGGAATATCGCCAAGAAAATATTTGCTTTGAAAGGAGGTGCTTCGTATGAATAGTAAAAATTTGCAATTATGGGCAGCAGTATTGCTGCTTATCGGCGGGCTTATTAATTTGATCCCGGCTTTATATGACAGCTTGCGCAACCTTGCGGGCGGGCAGCCATGGGTACCTATTATTGTAGGAATTTTATCCGTGCTTGTGTCGCTTGTTATCTTTGCCGGTGGTAAAGAGCAGGACATGTAGTATGCTTGAGGCATATGAGTCGTAAGGTGGGATTTTGGAAATGGTGGAATAATGCATTGCCTCATCGGATGCACATTAAGCGGCATGTTCCAAAATTTTTGTCTACCTGCCCGGACCCTATTCGAGGTGCTGTGCTTGAGCTTGGCGCCGGGCATGGATGGACTTCGCAAACAATTTTGGAAACATTTCCTCATGTGGAATTGACCTGCGTAGAGGTTGATGAATCTGCGCAAGAGGTGTTTGCGGAACTACAGGATACGTACGGCAAGCGGCTTGCAATTCAAAAGGCGGATATCAGGAACCTTCCGTTTGATCGTGAATCGTTTGATGTAGTAATTGCAATTAATACCATTGGATATATTGAAGATAGAGAAGTTGCGCTTGCTCTGCGAGAAGCGCTGCGCGTGCTTAAAAAAGGCGCGTTGCTCGGCATTAGTGACGGCACAATTGCTACCATGCCTTCTCGAACAAAAAGGATGCTCATCGAGAAAGTAATGCTCGATGAGGGGTGCGAATTAGAATATGTTAAGAAGGGATTGCGCTTTTCTTTATGGGCGCGCAAATCGGGCGTAGACTCTGAGTTATAGGATATATGTGGAAACTATTTCAAACATCTCTTCGCAATAAAAAGGCTCCTAGTATTACTGGCGACGGATGGATGAATGTAAGCTCTCTGCCGCAATCCTTGCGCGATGTAGTTGTTGCGGAAAAAGAATTGCAGTTTACGCGTGACTTAACGGGTACGGTTGTCCTTTTATATTTTTGGGATTATACGGACCCTGCGTCTCTGCAGGATGTTCCGCAGATACGGGCATTGTGGGAGCAGTATGAGGGAAAAGGATTTTTAATTATTGGAATCCACACGCCGCAGCTTGAGCTTGCAGCCGATCCGGATAAAGTTCAGGGGGCTGTGCTGAGATTCGATCTTGATTTCCCTGTCGTGAACGACGCTTCGTATACCACGTGGAGGAGATACGGATGCAAGGTCTGGCCGCGGAAAATTCTTGTAAGCGCGCACGGAGTAATTCAGTATGACGAAGAAGGCGAAGGGAAGTTTGATGAGCTCGAGGCGTTGATTCGCGAGCAGCTGCCGAAGGTGCGGGAAACGCAGCTGTTTCCTGCTACAAACGAAAATGACCAAACGCCGAAGATTACTTTTAATGCTGAATTTGCACATATGCAAGGAATTGCTTTGTCTCCCCCGATGGAGCCTGCTCAGTATCATTTGCAGTTTAAATTGCCGGTACATCATTGGGGTCTTTCGGGGTGGTGGATTTTGCAGAAAGATCACATCACCAATGGGCAAATTACGGATGACCAGGCATGTGTTGTTCATTTTTTGGGGAATGCGGTAACGCTTTCTGCTCGGTCGGGCGAGGACTGCAGTATTGAAGTATTAATAGATTCCAAGCCAATTCCTGAACGCATGCGCGGACGAGATATCGTTGAACAAGGTGGGCGAACCTATGTTCATATCCGTAATGATCGCGGGTATTCTCTGGCTCAGCAAATGCCGCACGGAAAGCATATATTGTCGCTTGTCCCGATAACGGGAATGGTCTTTATAGAGGAGTGTTTGTTTTCTTGATACGCCTTGGGTATGCTGATTGGCTATGAATATATCTATTGCTCATCAGCCAATTGCCGAAGCCAAGGCAGATATCGTGATCGTACCGTCCCAGAAGAATCTTGATTTTACCCAGATTTTTTCAAAAGAAATGAGCGCCGGCATATCGGCGTCCATGAAAAAGGCGGTGTTTGCCGGGGAATGGGGGCGCGCAGAACTTTTTATAGCGCCTCATGGAGGCAACGCGCCGCTTATCGCGGTGCTTGGCATCGGGAAAGAGGCGGATGATGAAGACAAGTATTTTGAAGGGCTTCGCCGTGCGCTCGCACTGGTGCTTCTGGATGCGCGGGTTCATATGGTATCTCGCATTGCAATTCTTGTTCCCAAGGTTTCGGACGTGGCACCCATGGTAGAATCGCTCATGCTGACGAACTATTGGTTTACGGAGCACAGCAAGGCCATGGCACAAGATGCTCACATGCGATCGTTGAAAGAAGTTGTCATGTATGTGTCGTCAGAACAAGAAGCGTCTCTTGCAAAAAAAGAAGTTAAAAAAGCGCAGTCGATATTGCGAGGACTTGAGCTGACTCGCCATTTGGTAAATCAGCCGGCGTCGCACATGTCGCCAAAAATATTGGTGCAAGAAGCGAAAAAGATTTCAAAAATGTCATCGGATATTTCACTCACCGTCCTGAATCGCAAGCAAGCTCGATTGCAGAAGTGGTTTGGATTTCTTGCAGTTGCGCGCGGAAGCAAGGAGGAGCCGTATGTCATTCATTTGAAATATAAGCCTCGCAAAACTCCTAAAAAGTCTCTCGTGTTGATTGGTAAAGGCATTACGTTTGATTCCGGTGGCCTTTCATTAAAGCCTTCTATTCATATGGAGAATATGAAAATTGATATGGCAGGCGGCGCGACAGTATTAGGGCTATTTTCCCTGCTCCCCATTCTTGCTCCCGATATCGCAATTCATGGCATTATTGCAGCGTGCGAAAATATGCCATCAGGAGATGCATATCGTCCGGGCGATGTGGTAGATACGATGAGCGGTAAGAAAATAGAAGTGTTGAATACGGACGCAGAAGGCAGAGTTACGCTCGCAGATGCGCTCACCTATGCGCAGAAACTGAAGCCGGATGCAATTATTGATTTAGCTACCCTTACGGGCGCGTGCGTAGTTGCATTAGGAGAAACGCATGCGGGATTATTTGGAAATTCAGAAGAGTTGAATGCTCTTATTAAGCAATCTGCAAAGAGGGCAGGGGAAGGCGTTGTGGAATTTCCATTGCCGGAGGAATATCGCCCGACCGTACAAAGCATGATTGGAGATGTGCGCAATACATCCGCGATGAAAACGGGAGGCGCGATTACTGCTGCGCTGTTCTTGCAGGAATTTATTGAAAAAAATAAAGCCGGAGAAGCTGTTCCGTGGGCGCACATGGATATTGCGGGCCCGGTGTATGCGGAGATGCCGCTTATTCCCTACTGGCAGTTCGGTGCAACGGGGTACGGTGTTCGCACGCTCGTGAATGTGGTAGAGAGTTTCGGAAAATAGTGCCTACTTCATCTTCTTCCTCAGCTGCGCAATAACATCGCGGTATTCTGCCGCTTTTTCGAACTCCATTTGCTCTGCTGCCAACTGCATCTTGATTGTAATGCGCTTGATCGCATGCTCTGCGTCGTCTTTTGAAATATTCTCCGGTAAGTCCAAATCGATAAGGGGCTTGGAAAGCGTGGACTCGGATATTTTTTTCATAATGGATTTCGGCGTGATGCCATGTTCTTTGTTGTAGGCAAGCTGGATGGTGCGGCGGCGAGTCGTTTCGTCAATTGCGCGTTGCATGGATCCGGTGATTCTGTCTGCATACATAATGACGCGACCTTCTAAGTGGCGTGCAGCACGACCCATTGTTTGGATCAACGCCGTTTCGCTTCGAAGATACCCTTCCTTATCTGCATCCATGATTGCGACTAAAGAAACTTCAGGCAAATCCAATCCTTCTCGCAGCAAGTTAATACCAACGAGAATGTCGAATACTCCTGATCGCAATTGGCGCAATATATCAACGCGTTCCATGGTGTCGATGTCGGAATGCAGATACGCCGCCTTCATTCCGGATTCCGTTAAGTAGGTGGCAAGCTCTTCTGCCATTCGCTTCGTTAGAGTTGTCACGATGATGCGCTGGCCTTTTGCCACCGTTGTTTTAATTTCTTCCATCACGTCGTCGATTTGGTTCTTGGTAGATTTGATTTCAATCTCCGGATCTACTAACCCAGTTGGGCGGACGATCTGTTCGACCGTTGCTTTGCTGGTATTTTTTTCGTACGGGCCTGGAGTTGCAGATATAAACACTGTTTTGCCGATTCTATCTTCGAATTCAAAAAACTTAAGAGGGCGATTGTCTTTTGCGGATGGAAGGCGGAATCCATAGTTGATGAGGTTCTCTTTGCGCGCGGAATCCCCTGCTTCCATGGCTCCGATCTGAGGAATGGTCATGTGGGATTCGTCGATGAATGTTAGGAAACCGTCTTTGCCGTACGCATAATTGAAATAGTCAATCAGCGTCGAGGGCGGCTGCCCCGGAGCTCGGCCATCCATATAGCGGGAATAATTTTCAATACCCGAAACGTAGCCGATATGTTCAATCATCTCTAAATCATATTTCGTGCGTTCAAGAATTCGCTCTTCTTCCGCGAACTTTTTCTGATCATGAAACTTTTTGGCCTGCACTTCCGCTTCTTGTTTAATTAATTCCAGTGATCGTTTTCGTTGTTCATCGTTTGAGACGAAGAATGTTGCCGGAAAGATGGCCGCACTGGCAAGCGATGTAACTTTGTGCCCGGTGATTGCATCGAGCTGCGTAATGGATTCTACGTAATGGCCGAAAAATTCTATTCGAATCACGTGCTCTTCTCCGGACGGGAACACATCTACAACGTCTCCGCGTACGCGATATTTTCCTCGCTCTAAATCAATATCGTTTCGTTCGTATTGGAGGCTGATTAATTTTTTCAAAAAATCTTGGCGCGAGATATCTTCGCCAACGGAAACTCCTACGCGCGCATCCATATATTCTTTCGGCGATCCTAAGCCGTAAATGCACGAAACGCTCGCAACTACTATCGTGTCTTTGCGTGTCAAAATTGCTTCCATTGCGCTGTGGCGGAGGCGATCAATTTCTTCGTTAATAGCAGAGTCTTTTGCAATATATGTTCCGGATCGGGGAATATATGCCTCGGGCTGGTAATAGTCGTAATACGAAACAAAGTATTCAACGGCTGCATCGGGGAAGAATGTTCGAAATTCTTCGGTAAGTTGCGCGGCGAGCGTTTTGTTATGGCTGATAATGAGCGCGGGGTAGTCAGTTTCTGCGATCACGGATGCTGCGGTCATCGTTTTTCCGGAACCGGTAACACCGAGCAATGTTTGCCGTTTTAAATCTTTTTTTACTCCATCAACAAGCCCGGCAATCGCCTTTGGCTGATCGCCCGCCGGCCGAAACGGCGCTTTGATGGTAAAGAGGTTGCTCATACTTGACAAGTATACATAATATGAGTGTAACTGCAATACTTGATATATGTGGTATGATAAAGCAGATGAACGAAGAGGTGAGAAGAAAAGTTCTGTATATATCTATCGGAATACTTGCACTGATCCTGATTGCAGGAGCGGTTGTGTACGCTCCCTTTATAAAAACTGCGGCAGATTTTGAAAGATCGAAAAAACCTTCTACTATGTTCGGGGCGTTTGTGCTTGCGTCTGCGGGAGATCGAATGAGTACGAGTCAAAAGATAGACGTAATTCGCCAACTTAACGTGAGCACCGTGCGTGCTGTTGTTTCTTCTGCGAGCATGGAAAATAATGCGTCTATTGCGGAATATAAAAAACAAGGGTTTAAGGTTGTGCTGAATATCAATAACAATACCGGGGACCCGACACAGCCGATATCTAACATGAAACAGTACAAGAAAAACGTCGGTACTATTTTGGACACGTACTCTCCGGATCTTGTGGTGATCGAAAACGAAGAGGCGAACCCGACGTATTATGCAGGAACGGCAGACGATTATATAAACGAACTACAAGCTGCCATTACCGTTGCTCATCAGAAAGGCTACAAAGTTGCTGATGGCGGACTCATTCGTGTGCCTCTTGCGTACTTAACGTGGAAAAAGATTTGGGATAATGGCAATAAAGCCAAGGCAGATGCATTCGCGCAGGCAGCACTCGGGTATAGCGGAGAGCGTGGGCAATATTTATTGAGTCTTCTTCCTACAAAGAAAAATCCTAAAAAAGAATTTGTGTTAGATAAGCAAATCGCAAAAGGCGTGGCTATGACGCAAGAACTCCTTTCGAAATTTCGAAATACTGATTTGGACTACATTAACTTTCATTGGTATGAAAGCGACGGCCGGGCAACAGAAGCTCTCTTGGATATTATTTTGTACATAGAAGCGCAAACCGGAAAGCCTGCTATGAGTAATGAGTTTGGTCAATTAGATACGTCGCCTGCCACTGTGACGAGCCTGCTTAATGGCATGTATGCGTATAAAGTGCCGTATGCAATATGGTTTAGCGGAGATGATAAGCATGGGCCGCCTCCGGGAGATGGAAATAACCCGTATGGTCTGCAAGATTCCAGTGGCGTGCTGAGGAGTAACGGAGTTGCATTTAAAAATTTTATGACGAGCGCATTTTTGGCGCCCATCAGTGAAGTAGTAGAAAGTCCTGCTGAGTAGGAGTGTCTTCTTTACCTTCCAGGCTGCATATCGTACCTTATAGGTATGATAGCTCGCTTAATGGGGAAGGTGTTGGAGCGTGAAGAAAAGGCCATTATTCTCGATGTTCACGGAGTCGGATATCGGGTGTTTGTGGCGTCTTCTTTGCGAGAAAAATTGGCGCTCGGGCAAGATGCCGTATTCGTTATTTACGATCATAAAACCGAGTCTGATGAAATCTTGTTCGGATTTGAAACAACCCGCGAGTTGGAATACTTCGAACTGCTTCTTCGCGTACCTTCTATCGGTCCGAAAACCGCAATGGGAATTTTAGACGTGGTAAGCCCGCATATGCTATCGCAAGCTGTGGCAACTGGAGACGTTGCGCTCTTAACCAGCATGCCGGGCGTCGGGAAGAAAACGGCAGAGAGAATAATTATTGAATTAAAAGGCAAGCTTTCTGAATTGCCGAGCGGTTCCGTATTTGCTCTGCATCGCCCCGTGTTGCAAGAAGCCGTTGATGCATTGATTGCAATTGGATACACGCAAGCGCAAGCGCGCGCCGTCGTTGAAAAATTGCCGAAAGATATTGCTACGGTTGAAGAGGCGATCAAGATGGCGCTTAAGTATCCCGCATCGTCATAGTATGAATATCGCGGAAGCAATTCATCTTGAAGAAAGTCGGTGGGATAGTTTTGTTGCATCGACATCGCATGGATCGTTTTTACAAACATGGGCGTGGGGCGAAATGCATCGAGAACTTGGCGGGCTGTATTGGAGAGTTATTATCGAGCACGGCGGGAAAATTATGGCAGTGGCTTTAGTGCTTCGCAGGGGAATTAAATTGGGGTATTCGTGGTTGTATGTTCCGCACGGCCCAGTGTTTGCGGACGGGTTGTCAAAAGAAGACCAAGTGCATGTGTGGAGATTATTAGAAGAAAAGTTTGAAAGCTTGGCAAAGGAAACGGGAGCTTTTTTTATTCGCATTGATCCGCTGTGGACCGCTTCATCCGAATACAAGATTCCTGATGCGTGGCGCAAATCTTCTCGCGAAGTTCAGCCAAAAGATACGCTGCTGCTTGATTTGAATCAGCCTATTGAAATTCTGCAGGCACATTTGCACCCAAAAACGCGATACAATATCAAGGTTGCGCAGAAGAAGGGGGTAGCTATTTCATATTCGACAACGCCGGAAGATATTGAAAAGTTTTTAAAAATATCTCGCGAAGTGTCTGCAAGAACAGGATTTGCGTATCATCCTGACGAATATTATCGCGTAATGATTGATGTGCTCGGGAAGAAAAATATGGCAGAGATTGCGATTGCCAGTGTTGGAGACGATGTGCTTGCGGCTCATATTATGCTGTATGCAAATGGGATGGCGACATACGGGCATGGGGCAAGCGATCCTGGCAAGCGCTCATTTATGGCGCCTACGCTCTTGTATTGGGATACGATAGTGCGTGCAAAAGAAAAAGGAGTAGAGCAGTATGACTTTTTTGGAGTAGCTGCCGAAGATGCAAGTCCTGATCATCCATGGGCGGGCATAACCCGTATGAAAACCGGCTTTGGAGGAAACCGTATTTCCTATGTTGGCGCACATGATTTAGTGTTTAACGATGGGTTGTACGCGGGCTTTGGGTTGATGCGCGATGCGTTTTCACGAGTGAAGAATTCTATTAAATCGATATGAATATTGTTCAAGAGATAAAAAACATCGGACATTTTTTCGAAGCGCATGTTTGGCGCACAGTGTATGGTATTCCGGATAAAGGGATGCGGATATATGGCGTAACCGGAACGAACGGGAAGACAACGACGTGCTATTTACTGCGGAGCGTTTTGGCTGAGGCGCATCAAGAGAAGCATGTGGGGATGCTTACGACGGTTGCTTTTAGGATTGGCGAGGTTGAAGAAATAAACAAAACAAAGATGACGACGCTCCCTTCTCGTAAAATATTTTCGTATCTCGCTCGTATGAAAAAGAAGGGAATAGAATATGTGGTATTAGAAACGACGAGCCACGCGCTCGACCAGCACCGAATAGCAGGAATTCAATTTGATGGCGCAATTATTTTGAATATTGCGCGCGAGCATTTGGATTATCACAAGACGATAGCGCAATATGCATCAGCAAAAGAGCGCATTATTAATTATTTACGAATCGGTGCGCCGCTTGTTGGCAAGCAAGATGATGACTATGTTCGCCCGATGCTCGATCGAGCAGAAAAAAATGGGTTGAATGTGATTCGAATGACGAGCGCAGATATTCAATCTACGCATGCAGAGCTTTCTGGCAGTATTAACAAAGAAAACGCATGTGCTGTAACACTGCTTGCGCGAGCGCTGAACATTGCAGACGACATAATTCAAGCAGGAATTAATCAGGTTACATCTGTTCCTGGAAGAATGGAAAAATTTACAACGCCGCAAGGCGTGACGGTGATTATTGATTACGCAGTAACGCCAGATGCATTGGATCGATTATATTCGGAAGTGAAAAAAGATTTAAAAGACGGCACTAAGATTTTTGGAACAGTATCCGCTGCTGGTCTTCGTGATCGTGGCAAGCGGCCCGATATGGCGCGGGCTGTTGCAAAGTATGCAGACAAGATCGTGGTAACGCGCGAAGACCCGTGGACGGAAAGCGAAGAACAGATTTTTAATGACTTAGAGCAGGGGCTACCTGCTGACCAACAAGGCAAGCAATGGCAGCGCATTGTTGATCGAAAAGAGGCTCTCGCAACACTGTTACAAGAAGCAAAATCAGGAGATGTTGTTATTGCTACAGGTAAAGGCGCGGAACAAGGAATGGGAATCGGAAACGACATTATTCCGTGGAATGAGCGGGAGATAACAGAAGAAATCGCAAAAAACCTCTAAAATCCGTTTAAAAAAGTAATTAAATAGCTTTATATAGATAAATAATACATCATACTGTTGACAAAATAGTAAAATAAGAGTAATATGATAATATTCAGTTGCTCCTGCCCTTTCCTTCGCAAATAGAGAGGTTATTGCCATGGCGCGCCCAGTTACGATGATTGATGAATTGATGTGGTGGATGTTTCCCAACACTACCGCTCGAGAGGTGTATTTGCCCCTCGACCGGTTACTGATGACAGGTGGGCTTTCGGCGGGGGTTGCTCTGCTATCTGCTCTTCTTGTTGTGTACGGTTCGTACATGTACTTCAGGAGCGACAAGGCAACGGGCAATCGCTTTCTGCCCGTGATCCTGCTTGCTCTTGCATGCACCGTCCTTGCCGGCACCAGCGCGTGGGCAATCTTCTACTCCGGTACGCGGATTGTGCCGCCAAGTATGTGCGTCTGAAACCATGCCGATTCTTTTTTCGAACAGCTCTTAGGAAAGGGCTGTTTTTATTTGCCTGCGCAAATAACCCCGCGAAGCCTTGGCGAAGTGGGGTCTTTGATTTTTTTTGATAAAAAGAATATAGTTACGTTTAGTATGAAATCAATGAACGCCATTACCCATATGTATGCATCACTCGTGCTGGCAAAGCGCTGGAACGTGCTGTTTATGCAACCATATTCCGGAAGTTAATGGTAGTATCTTTTTTCTAAAGTAAGGATGTTCCCATAAGCTCCCGGATAAAACCGGGAGCTTTAGTGTTTAGTGCGAAGTGTGTTCTTTTAAAAAGGAGTGACGACATGGCGATTTCCGGATTGTTGGTGAATGGCTCGCTGAGCGAGATTCTTGAACTTGCGCGGAATTTAGGTTCGTGCAGGCAGGAGCTCGCCTTTTCTGAATTTCAAGCAACATTGCTTGATTTGCGAATGAGGGCCGAGGAGATTCTCGGGTACTGGAATGCAATCGATGTGCGAACTTGCAAGTTGGGGTGTTCGTTTGAGAGCGGTAATGATACGCAACTCTCAACTACATGCGGCATTTTGCTCGATACCAAAAAGTTCTCGCGCAATCTGCTACTCTACCGACTAGTTGAATTGAAATTCCCAAATCTTCTCTCTGTCAGCATCAAGACTGTTCCGCACAAGGGCAAGGTTTTGTCCGGTCGATGGGAATATGCGGGAGAGGGGAAGAGGAATGTGCTTGTGCTTCGTTTTCCGTCTGCGGAACAAGAGCGACCGAAGAAGTCGCGATTGCGACGGCGCCGATCACGATGGCGTGATGAGAGACACTCGATGCTTGATCGGTGGTGAATCGTTCCGGTGAGCGCGCTGGTAGGTATCCCCTGCCAGCTTTTTTATTTATAGTAAATGCCGTACGATTCTTGCATGAATCAATTAATTCTTATCATCGACACGGCTCATCCGACGGCGCGAATTATATGTGCTGACGATACTGCTGTTTTTGGAAAACGGGAATGGGAAAATACGCCAAAGGTTGGAACGGATTTATTGGTGAATTTAGATGAACTATTGCAAGGGCTAGGCAAGCGAAAAACGGATATTATGCGCATCGCCGTGCATGCCGGTCCGGGCAGTTACGGGCTCGTGAGGACGGGGATCGTAACGGCAACTGTGCTCGCGCAGTCTATTGGCGCAGAGCTTGTTGCAGTTTCTGGGGATAGTGAAGATGAGGTGGTCGCAAGTGCCCGAACTGCTGAAAGAGTAGATGCCGTGGAGCCGAAATATAGAGATTTAGGATCGGAAAAGTGAGGCCCGATGCCCTTCGACTACACTCAGGGCACAGTTTGCTTCGCAAGCTGTGGAAAAGTAGGCTTGATTTCCTCCAAAAAGGGCTTAAATGCCTTGACATACTTATGCACACCTTCTATACTCTATAGTATCGTCTTTGACGAGCAAGATTTGTGTGCATCATCAATCAAGCCAAGTAGACAATAGTTTTTAGCGCATCCCTTCATATGAAATGAAGGTGGGATGTGCCTTTTACGTTATATATCATTTTTTAACTCATCATCCTTACATGAGCGAAGAATTCCCCAAGCCAATTCGTATCCGTAAAACGTTCTCCGGACATTCCGGGCTCGTAGCGCAAGTTCCTAATCTCCTTCAGATTCAATTAGATTCCAACGCCTGGTTTTTTGAAGAAGGATTAGCAGAACTTTTTAAAGAAATTTCTCCGATCGAAGATCATTCCGAAAGCCTCGAATTGCATTTCGTGGATCACTACCTCGATACTCCGAAGCACACAGAAGAAACTGCTCGCGACCGCAACGCGACATACGAAGCGCCTCTTCGATGCGCTGTTCGATTTGTAAACAAGAAAACCGGTGAAGTAAAAGAACAAGAAGTATACCTCGGTGAGTTCCCAATTATGACTCCTCGAGGAACTTTTATTATCAACGGAGTTGAGCGCGTTATCGTATCTCAGTTGATCCGATCTCCTGGTGTGTTCTTCTCATCTTCTGTGAGCAAGGGTCGAAATTGGTACGGAGCAAAGGTAATTCCAAATCGCGGGGCTTGGTTGGAATTAGAAACTGCATCCGATGGTGCTATTTATGTAAAGATTGATCGAAAGCGTAAGGTTGCAGTTACTGCCCTTCTTCGCGCTATGGGCGTTGAAACGAACGAAGAGATTGCAAAGCTGTTTGCTGAAGTTGATACGAATCCGGAAATGCAATATATCAAGCAAACATTTGCGAAAGACGTTTCTAAGAACCAGGCAGAAGGATTGAAGGAAGTATACAAGAGGCTTCGCCCAGGAGATTTGGCAACGGTTGCCAACGCGAAGCAGATGATCCACGACATGTTCTTCCGATTTGACCGATACGATTTCGGAAAAGTAGGGCGCCACAGAATTAACCAGCGCTTGAATTTGGATGTTCCGGAAACTCCGGAATACCGAACGCTCCGCATTGAAGACTTAACTGCTGTCATTGCAGAAGTCATTCGCTTGAACAACACGCAGGAACCAGCTGATGATATTGACCATTTGGGAAATCGTCGCGTGCGTCCGGTAGGAGAACAGCTCCAGAATAAATTCCGTATCGGCTTGGTGCGAATGGAGCGTATTGCGAAGGATCGCATGAGCACGATGGAAGTTGAGCGCATGACGCCGTCTCAATTAATTAACGCTCGACCGATTATTGCTGCAATCAAAGAATTTTATACATCATCTCAGCTATCTCAGTTCATGGATCAGACGAATCCATTGTCTGAAGTTGAGCACAAGCGCCGTTTGAATGCGATGGGGCCAGGAGGACTTGATCGAAACCGCGCAGGGTTCGAGGTTCGAGACGTTCACCGAAGCCATTATGGCCGAATTTGTCCGGTAGAAACTCCGGAAGGTCCGAACATTGGATTGGTGGGCCACATGGCAATGTATTCTCGATTGAATGAATACGGATTCCTTGAAACGCCATACAGAAAAGTAGTAAACGGCCAGGTGACTGATGAAATCGAATTCATGGATGCATACCAAGAAGACAAGTGCATTATTGCGCAGGCAGCTGAACCGATTACGAAAGACAAGAAATTCGTGAACGAGCGCATCGAAACACGCGCTCGCCAAGGACAGTTCATGGAAGTATCCGCGCAAGAAGTTGAATATATGGACATCGCTCCGCAGCAATCCCTTTCCCTTGGTGCCGGCATGGTTCCGTTTATCGAGCACGACGATGCCCAGCGATCACTCATGGGATCGAACATGCAACGTCAGGCAGTGCCTTCCGTGAAGCCGCAAGCTCCACGAGTTGGAACAGGGTTTGAATTTATCGGTGCATATCATTCCGGACAAGTAGTGTTATCGGATGTTGATGGAGAAGTTACAGAATTGGATGCAACGCATATTCGCGTATCCACAAAAGACGGATCAAGTCGAGTATACCGATTGCAGAATTTCCAGCGAAGCAACCAATCAACTGCAATGACGCAGCACCCATTGGTAAAGATCGGAGACAAAGTTGAAAAAGGCCAATTGATTGCAGACGGATCTGCGACAGATAAAGGAGAGTTATCTCTCGGGCAGAACCTTCTTGTTGCATTTGTGCCATGGTACGGAAACAACTTTGAAGACGCCATCGTTATTTCTCAGCGAGTTGTTAAAGATGATCGATTTAGCTCGATTCACATTGAAGACTTTACGATTGACGTTCGCGATACGAAGCTCGGGCCAGAAGTTGTAACTCGAGATATTCCGAACGTAAGCGAAGAAAAATTGCGAAACCTTGATGAAGAGGGAGTAATTCGAATCGGTGCGGAAGTTCGATCTGGGGATATCTTGGTTGGAAAAGTTACGAACAAAGGTGAAACAGACTTAACTCCTGAAGAGCGGCTCTTGCGCGCAATCTTCGGTGAAAAAGCAAAGGATGTAAAAGATACATCGCTCTACCTTCAGCACGGAGAACGCGGAAAGGTTGTAGATATTAAGATCTTCTCTCGCGATGGCGGCGACAAACTTCCTTCCGGAGTTATCAAGCAAATCCAGGTAAGCATTGCGCAGTTCAGAAAACTTCAAGTGGGTGATAAATTAGCAGGTCGTCACGGTAACAAAGGCGTTATCGCAAAGATCGTTGCAGAAGAAGATATGCCATACCTCGAAGACGGATCACCTGTTGACGTAGTGTTGAACCCGCTTGGTGTTGCATCTCGTATGAACATCGGACAGATTTTGGAAACTCACTTAGGATGGGCAGCTACGAAGCTGGACTTCCACGCAGCATCTCCTGCATTCTCCGGAGTAACTGAAGCTGAAATTCAGGAGCAGTTAAAGGAAGCCGGGATTCCTGAAGATGGAAAGGTGGAACTCTTTGACGGATTGTCCGGAGTAAAGTTCGATCGCAAAGTAACGGTTGGGGTGATGTACATCTTGAAGCTCCATCATTTAGTAGAAGACAAGATCCATATGCGATCCACAGGGCCGTACTCTCTTGTTACGCAGCAGCCTCTCGGAGGAAAGGCGCAATTCGGAGGACAGCGTTTTGGAGAGATGGAAGTGTGGGCGCTCGAAGCATACGGAGCAGCTCACACCTTGCAAGAAATTTTGACGGTGAAGTCAGACGACGTTGCCGGACGAAGCAAGACGTACGAAACGATTGTAAAAGGAGGACAAATTCAGCCGCCGCACACTCCTGCTGCATTCGATGTATTGGTGAAAGAATTGAAAGGATTATCACTAGATGTCGAACTAGTGGGCAAGGCAGAAGCTCCTGCAGAGCCTCCTCGAGAACATCAAGCGCCTAGTAACTAACCCACACACACTATGGACTACGAAGAACAAAAACCAGATTTCACATCGATCAAGCTGAAGCTTGCATCTCCTGATGCAGTGCTCGAATGGTCGCATGGAGAAATTACAAAACCAGAAACAATTAATTACCGAACACAAAAACCGGAGAAAGACGGTTTGTTCGACGAACGAATTTTCGGTCCGACAAAGGATTGGGAATGTTACTGCGGAAAGTATCGCAGAATTCGTTACAAGGGAATCGTGTGTGATAAGTGTGGAGTGGAAGTTACCAGGTCAATCGTTCGACGTGAGCGCATGGCGCATATTACGCTTGCAACCCCGGTGTCTCATATTTGGTTCTTGCGAGGCGTGCCATCCAAAATGGGACTTCTCTTAAACATCAACGTTGGAAAACTTGAAAAAGTTGTTTACTTTGCATCTTATATTATTACGAGCGTTGATGAAGACAAGAAGAAGGAATTGGTTGAGCGGCTTGCTCGAGAAGCTGATTCTAAGCGCGAAGCTATCAAAAATGGATACAAGCAGCTTCGAGCTGGCATTCCGAAAGACGAAAAGGATCGAGATAAGAAGAAAGAAGCGCTTGCAGAAGAAGAGCAGAGCGAGCTTGATAAGCTTGATGTTGCAAAAGATGCCGCAATCGATCAGATTACCGGCCTTGTAAAGCATGCGATCATTTCTGAAGTAGAATACCGAGATTTGTCGCTCAAGTACGGACACATCTTTACTGCTGGAATCGGTGCTGAAGCAATCCGAGCCATCTTCGAGAAGATGGATATGGAACAAGAAATCAAATCAATGGAAGAAGATTTAGTTGAAGCATCTGCTGCAAAAGAAAAGCGCGTGATGCGTCGATTAGCGCTTATCCGCGGATTAGTTGATGCGAAGATTCGTCCGGAATGGATGTTTATTACGCAACTTCCTGTTATCCCGCCAGATATTCGCCCGATGGTGCAATTGGATGGAGGGCGATTCGCTGCGTCTGATTTGAATGACTTATATCGACGAGTAATTAATCGAAATAATCGATTAAAGCGATTATTGGAATTAGGAGCTCCTGAAATCATTACTCGAAACGAAAAGCGTATGTTGCAGGAAGCTGTCGACTCTTTGATCGACAACTCTGCTCGACGAGGTTCTACGACGGTAAATACAACAGGACAGCGCCGACAATTAAAATCGCTCGCTGACATGTTGAAAGGTAAGCAAGGACGATTCCGTCAGAACTTGCTCGGAAAGCGCGTAGACTACTCCGGCCGATCTGTAATTGTGGTTGGTCCTGAATTGCAACTTCACCAGTGCGGATTGCCGAAGTTGATGGCACTTGAACTATTCAAGCCATTCGTTATTCATGAACTCATCGAACGAGAACTTGCGCACAATATCCGATCTGCAAGCAGATTGATCGAACAAGGAATTCCGGAAGTATGGGACTCGTTGGAACAGGTAACTCGAACGCATAAAGTATTATTGAATCGTGCTCCGACATTGCATCGATTAGGTATCCAGGCATTCCAGCCAGTACTTATTGAAGGTAAGGCTATTCAGATTCATCCAATGGTAACGTCCCCATTCAACGCCGACTTCGACGGAGACCAGATGGCTGTGCACGTACCGCTATCTT
>CAYVFG010000017.1:0-20094 GCA_964450915.1 uncultured Candidatus Saccharibacteria bacterium
GCGGCAAGATACAAAAGCCGATCCCGCAGGACAAAAACGGAAACGATGCCCACTATGAGCGCCAAGATACCCATGCGCAGCCTAACCCTTTGCGTCTTCGAATAAAAAGGCCTTGAGAAGATACCGGCAACCCAGCCAACACCAAGCGTTCCCACACACGCAAATATCGCTCCAACGGACTGAGTGGCAAAAATGGCAATAGCCATAATACTGGCAGATACAATATATGCTGACCTTCTGAACAATACACCTCTGTATAAAGCAATAATTACTATCGGAACTATAAATAATGCCAGCGAATTTGGCACGTCGTATAGGGACGCAATCCTGGGCATCGAGCCGATTTGCAACATGCCAATTACGGACACCACTCCTCCAGATACCATCAGCGAGTCTACTATTCGCGACTTCATGCTGGGCACATGCTTTGTGGCGCTAAGTAATAAAAACGAAAAGATCATTGGAACAATGAACCAACCCTTCAAAATCCCGAGACTTACTCGTATTTCGTGAGAAATTCCAGCAGAAACACAGGCCGATACAAACAATACCGCGATAGCAATCTGGATTCCTCGCGGCATTGTTTTCACTGTTTTCACCCAACTATTTCTAGTATCCGCGGAGCAAGCCCCTACGCAAGCAACTGCCAATACGGCAACCTCGAATATATTAGTTGGGATACCAAAAATCGAAAATCGGACAATATAGAGGGGGAGCATTCCCGCTAGTACCAAAAGAAATGATTCATACCACGTAGTTCGGATACCGACACTCATAGCGTAGCGACGGCAATAATAATAAATGTCATTAAAAGATGCGGGTATAACAAGCTATTTTCAAACTGTGCGTGCACAACAATAACCACCAATGACCAAAGAAAAAGTAGCGACTGGCTCCTTTTATAGACGAGCCACCGCTTTCCGTGCCAGTAGACTCCAGCAATAAACGGCAGAAAAAAGAGGGCGGTGCCCATTATTCCCGTAGTCACGAGGAGGGTTATCCCGCTATTATCAGACCCAGCCCTGGAGTGAATAGAAAAATCCTGTATCAGCCCTGCAGACTTTGCGCTGAACTGATATGCGTTATATCCGACTCCGAACAATATGTTCGGTTCAACTAGGCGATGCCATGCATCAGTATATGCACCCGCTCGCAACGCCACAGTAGGGTCATGTACGAAAAAATGAGAAATACGGTCGGAAAATATACCGGCCATCGCAATGCATGCTATTCCACCAGCCAATATTCCGATCCACACACCCTTTTTCCAATGCGGCGCGAGCGATCCGCGCAACAGATACGCGAACACAACCACAACACACGCTATGCTAGCGGCAATCCATGAGCTTCGAGAGCCTGTGAGAGCCAGTGCGCCCATCGATAGCGCGAGCACGGCTATATTTCCTCGGGACCAATACAGCGCTGGCAAGATGCCCATTGCAATAAAAGCCCCAAAAAAATTCGGATCAAACCATGTTGCCACCATGCGATGAATATGCGGATCCCATCCGTTCATGTTACCCACGAGAGAGGGGAATACGACGAGCTGAGCGTAGCCAATAGAAATAAGTATGCAGTACGTCCACACAAACGCCCTTTGAGCCATTCTTGCGCTCACGAGATAGGCGAGCACGGGGAATAGGAGAGATATCGCAAGCAGGCGAAGTGCATACAATAAGGCAATCAAAAAAGAATGCACACCCAACATGTGTTCGCGATAAGCAAGCACTGCGAATACCCATAAAAAGAACGGCACTATTGCATATGCGTACTCCTTAAGAACCTTGGAAGCCCTGGATACGGGAATTATGCCAAATAATAATGCGACTACCCCATATATCAGTGTTCCCGTAAGAATACTATCGCTTATAAGCAAACCACCGCCCTGATTAGCTAAGGGGATGCGCCCTACCTGCCCCGCAATAACTGCTCCGCAGATGCTAATTAATACGCCAATGGATGCACGAGCCGGTATATTTTTCGTGCGATGAGATAAGTACGCCATATAAAGGGGGGATAGTACTTTTGAAAGTACCTGGTTGCAGACGCGTCGTATAGCTCTGTTTTTTTTCGAGCGTTGGCACTGCTCGCTCCGCGAACATGAACAACGGTCGCATTTGGGTCAATATACACATCAAATCCGCATTCTTTAACCCGTCTGCATAGATCCACATCTTCCCAATAGAGGAAAAAGCTATCATCGAATCCGCCAATGCCCTGAAACACTCGGCGATTTACTAGAAGAGCGCCGCCTGAAACCCACCCCACCGAAACCGGCCCCGAAACACTCTTTTTGCTTCTCCGCGCCCTCATAACCATCCCAAACGGAGTTACGGTTTGGCCGAATGAATATTGCTCTGGGGAACCCTGCGCATCTACTAACATTCCGCCGACAACTCCGATTTTTTTCCTACTACTCATTACGTCCTGCATTGAAGATAGCGCCCCAGGTTTCAGATAAGCGTCCGGATTTATAAATAGAACATAATCAGTGTTCAACAAATCTGCCCCAGTATTTGCGGCAAACCCAAACCCTCTATTCTCAGCAAGCGCAACAACTTGAACTTCCAGATTCGAAACAGTCAATTGAGTGCCATCATCAGAATTACTATCAACAACTACAATGTCGGCTACTCCCTCGGAGCGCAGGCTATCTATACAAGCGCGCACAGTATGCTGGCTATTATACGTAACAATTACAGACCCTATTGTCATAGAATGTTTTTTCTATCCCGTAAGGCACGCACCACCACATCACGCCCGAGAAGGCGATGATATGCGTATCGCAACGGATTTGCTATGCGCCAATATACACCCCAAGGAAACCCGAGACTCTCGAGAACATGCGCGCCATTTCGCACCAAATAGTACAGCTTATCGTCCGAAATCGGAGCGATAGCATCATCGTGATGCACAGAAAGATTTGGGATTATGTTCAGATTACCCCCGAGGTCCAGAGCCCGCATACTCATCGCGATATCTTCCCAATACATAAATACGTCCGGAATATCAGAAATCTGCTCAAAAAAAGCGCGCTCCACAACCAAACATGAACCATGCACATACCCATTGCGCCGCAACTCTTGTTGCAAAGGCCGAATATGGGCACGCCCGGTTACAACAGAAAGCTGTCCGGCAGTAGAGCCTGCAAGCGTATGAGGAGAACCTTGCGCATCCCACCATCTTTCAATTTCAAGGATAAAATCGGCCCCTACTGTAACGTCGTTATTTAGGAGGACGAGAAGGTCGTTTGGCCGATATCCGGATTGCCTGCTTTGAAATACCCCTGCCTTTAGCCCGCCAAGATATCCTCTATTATCGATGTCATTATCGATAACAATAATATCGTCTGGCACGCGAGTATTACTCTTCAGCGAATCCACGAGAGTAGCAGTATCTTTTTTGTTTCCAAAATGGACAATAATCACGATTATCGATCTTCTTTGTGGAATTATTGTGGATAAGTCTGTGGATAATCCACTATTTTTCGTGAACATGTTGGGTATTCGTTCAATTTTTCTCTTTATATAGCCGTTCATAAAGTTTTTCTTTTCAACAGCTCAGACGAATGGAATACCCCGTACCAAAACTCTCCTGCGATTATAATCTGGAATATTCTTGGAATATTTACTTTGTTGCCCATTTTTTCCATTATATGCATGCAACAGAAGCGAGCTCCGGAATACCAGTATAGACTGTGTTTCAGCTTTCGAATCGAATTTGTGTTCACTCGATATCTCTGAGCTCCGATAATGCGCTGCCGCCATAGGAGTTGCTTCGCAGAATAAACATGCTGATGCAGCCCAATAGCATTATGAAGAACATGCAATTGCGCGCCCTTCCCCTTGAGGCGACTACCTAATTCCAAATCCTCCCATCCATATTCAGTAAACTTCTCTGAAAAGAGGTTTTCTTGTATAAAAGATCTTTTTATTGATACGTGGGATCCATAGAAAAAACTATCCGGATCGCACGTTCTTGCGCCCAACAATGCGTCGTAATCATTCTGCTGACCTCCGTGAGTCATCCACTCCATAAAGGGTGTTGGGCGTATCCTGGGATCCCACAGTACGTACCCTAATGCAATGTCTTGGGCATCCTGATGCCGGGTATGAAATTCTAAATGAAGCGCCAAGGCATGGGGGCGCAATAGGATATCGTCAGCTAATAACAATATAATCTCTGCCTGGGAACGATTAATACCTGCGTTACGCGCACCAGAGCGTCCAAGGTGCGGTAGAGGAAGGATGATTGGCGGTATCCATTGACCAGCCCACGCAAACGCATCAACAGTTGTCCGAGTGGAGCTCGAGGAACCATCGTCGCACACAATAATGCGAACCTGCCAAGAATCCGGAATTCGCTGAGCATGCAACGCATATAATACTTCCCGCAACGAATGTGCTCTCTTATAGGTAGGCAGAATAATATCGCACGTCTTCACACTCCCTTTGCGGAGCGAAGAAGATTGGTTGTTGACTGGCTCCATACCCCATTAGTGTATCCGAGGATCGCATACACCGCACAAACACATGCAATTCTGCCAGCTACGGGCACGGATGCAGGCAATATGTAGCTAGCAGCGAGCGCAGCACTACAAATTGCCGCAATCTTCACCAACTGCGCCGGCGCAATGCTCCACCTAATGCGCTCATACACTAAATACGACGCTACGCTGGTAGCCACCCCTTCAGTTATGACCGTAATCCAGGCTGCTCCGATTGCGCCAAAATGGGGGATAAAGACAAGATTCGCGAAAATATTGCCAACAGCCAGACCCGCATACAGCAACAAAAGATTCTTTTGTTGTCGCAACGCAATCAACACAAACCCAAGTATATTTCCGATAAACATGATTCCGGCTGCCCAAGCCAGTACTCCAAGAATAGGCCCAGCTGGTGCAAACGCATGGCCGGAAATAAGAACAACAAGGCTTTTTGCATACATAACAAGAATACCGACCACCGGCAGCGCAAGCGAAGCGGATAAGAAGAGCGCCTGCTCTACGAAGCCTCTTGAGAGATTATGATTTTTCTTATGCAGCGCAGAGCTGATATGGGGCAATACAAGACCCCCAAGCATTGCAGGGAAAAATAGCGTATTCTCTATGACGCGATACGCTAGTGCATACCAACCAACCTCTTGCGAGGTGCGAAACATAGCCAGCATGACTGTATCGATCCTAAAATAAATCACATTGAGCACTAAAAGTGCTCCTACCGGCAAAGAAATTTTGATGATCTTCCTCCATACAGCAGGAGACACCGTCGGAATAATGGTTTTTTTATCTGGCGCTAAGATAATATAGGCGCCGCACGAAACAATAAGGCCGAATGAGAATGCGGCAGCGACACCAATCGCATGAACGGGAACATGCCCAGCTCCTATAAACAGCATAATTAATACCCCAATTTGAGCAAATCTCCCTAAGACGTCGCTAATAGTCGCTCTCCACACAACGCCTCTTGCTTGAAAAACGCTCAATAACAGCTGACTGATCGATTGAGCAGAAAACCCAGCGGCAAATACGATAAATAAGGGGAGATACGGTCTCAATGATGGAACAAGCAGCAACGCAATTGCGCCAAAAATATATACGCCCGCTAAAAAAACACTTCTGAGCGACATAATATGCCCGAAGAGAATGTCCGCATGCTCTGCTCCGCGCCCAAGCTCTCGGCTCGCCGTAAGATACAATCCGAAATCAGCAACTAATTGCAAAAATGTTCCAATCGTTGCGATGAATGCATACTGGCCGAATTCCTGAGCTCCTAATAGGCGAGTCATGAGAGCAGTGGCGCCCAGGCCCAGCACCAACGTAACAAGCCTGCCAACAAGCGCGACGGAGCTATTTAACAATACCGACTGCGCCATTTATAAAAATATTGGACGCACAACCACTCTGCGGGACATGCCTTCGCCCAAGCTTTCAGTTCGCACATCCTTATAGCCTGCAAGCGCCGTATGGACCGCTCGACGATCAACAGCGTTCATGGGCGCAAGCTCGACCGCAAGGCCCGTTTTCTGCGCCTTGCGCGCCGTTTCTTCCGCTAAACCAGCTAAACCCTTTTCTCGACGAGCGCGATACCCATTTACATCAACAAGAATGCGCATATCTGCCTGCATATTCTTTTTCAGCATACAGCGCACAATATGCTGAAACGCATACAGATGAGCGCCTTGTGTTCCTATAAGGATACTTCCTAATCCTTCGGTAGCAATCGATATTAACAGCGTATCCGCTTCCGGAAAGCTGCAAGACACTTGTGCACCCTCTATCCCCATTACTTCCAACACCCTGCGAACGTGTTCCGCTATCAAAATACCTGCTGAGTCGTCCGGTTGCATATGTTGCACAGTATGCAAAAACCTCAAAAATATCAAATGTTCGGCGGATTGCTCGTTAAGTGCAAAGTCCTGCGAACAATAACCTGCTGAATGATTCCGAACAACGTTGAAACGGCCCAATATAATGCGAGAGCGGCGGGAAGCCGAAGTGCTATAAAAATAGTCATCGCCGGGAAAATATACATCATGTTTTTTTGCATCGATGCCATCATCGCGGCAGTTTCTTCATTTGCCCCAGGCTGCGCCTGCTGCTGAGGAGCCAAGAATTTCATCTGAATGAATTGAAGTGCGCCAGCAATTACTCCAAGCAAAAGGCTTGGGCTATTTAAGTTAATCCCCAAGAATGCAAAGCTAAGTACCGCCGGATGCGCTACGAATGAATATAAATAGTGATACGTACTTGGCGTTAATCCTGAAAAAAATACTCTGTAGAGGGCGAGCAAGATGGGGAGCTGAATAATAAGAGGCAGGCATCCCGAAGCAGGATTAACCCCAGCTTCTTTATAAATGCGCATCGTCTCCTCCGCATGCTTTGCCTTATCGTCTTTATGTTTTATCTTCGCTTCGTCCAACTGAGATTGTATCGACTTCATTTTTTCCTGATTTTTCTGCATCGCTTTTGCCTGGTGCAAAAAAGAAGGCAGCAATATAAGGCGAACAATAATTGTGACCACAATAATAGCCCAGCCTACTGCGTGACCCGGGGTAATATTAGTAATGCCGATCAATAAATTCAGCAGAGGCCGAAAAAGTCCTTCTATATAAATTATGGAGATAATATTCATAGCGCCTTACTAAATGGATTACATGATAAAACCCTCTTCGCACCCATCCAAATACCTTGGAATCCGTGCTCTTTAATCGCATGGGCGGTGTACTGGGAGCATGTTGGGTAAAACCTGCACACCGGTCCGCCATACACATACTTCAATGGGCCATGGTCTGGAGATAGCGTGCGTTGGTACACAAAGATAGCAGCCAACAAACCCTTTATTATCACCCTATGCAACGCCTTGAAGAATTCCATAATATAGCTCTCGTACAAGACTATTAAAGTCCATATGTAATATTACACTATCCGTGCCCACAATCACGATGTTGCAAGGCGCTTTTATTGCCGGCAAAATCTGCGCGCAGGCGGCCCGCAGCCTTCTTTGGGCCATATGCCGTTTAACAGCAGATGCGTGAACGCGCTTTCCAACGATACAAGCCGAGCGGACATCGCCCCCTGGGACAGACTTTACATAGATGTCACAAAACGCTACACGAAAACGCGCTCCGTATCGGAGCGTTTCCATAATCTCAACTGAGTCCCGCAGCCTATTTTGGGGCTGCAACATAATCAAGAAGTCTTAACCGCAAGGCGAGCGCGCCCTCGTTTTCTTCGGCGAGCAAGTACGCCTTGGTGCTTTTTCTTGCGAATCAGAAAACCAAACCGACGAGCTCGGCGACGCTTACTTGGTTGGTAGGTACGTTTTGGCATTTCCCAATGATGCTTTATAGGCGCTATAAAGTCAATAGTCAGGACCCTCAACTATTTTTTGCACACATTATTAACACCTTTTCCACATTTTCAAGCTTACGGACTGTACACAGCTGTGGATAACCATGATACGATTCTGCTTGCATATGAAAGACACTCAACTTTGGAAGGTAGCGCTTGATCAGCTGGAGCTCCGCGTTAGTAAGGGGAACTTCCTCACATGGTTTCGAAACACAAACATCAAAGAGCGCACAAAGGATGTAGCAATTATCGAGACTCAAAACCCTTTTGCATACGAATGGCTGTCTAAAAAATATAAACCCCTCATCCTTGAAGTGATTCAAGGAATAGACAATTCTATCTCCGACATCAAGTTTTCTATTGCATCAAAAAATACCGAGCGACGCATTTCCAAAAAGAATATTCGCATTGTGGCTCAAAAAAATACTGCAAAAAATGAACCTGCTCCATCATCCGACCAGATCGCAAAATATCCAACAAAACAACTGTCACCGTCCTCCATACCGCTTAATAAAAAATACACATTCGATACATTCGTAGTTGGCACAAGCAATGAAATTGCACACGCAGCATGCAGGGCCGTTGCCGAGCATCCAGGGGAAACATATAACCCGCTTTTCATTTACGGCGGAGTTGGCTTAGGAAAAACGCATCTCCTCCAAGCGGTGGGGAATGCAGTTATAGCAGCAAACCCAGGATTTACTGTTATGTATGTAGCATCCGAAAAGTTTGCAAATGAATTCGTTGAATCTCTTAGAGAGGGGACTATACAGCAATTCAAAAAGCGCTACCGAGACGTAGATATGTTTATTATTGACGACGTTCAGTTTTTTGCGGGCAAAGATAAAACCCAAGAAGAGCTTTTCTACACATTCAACACACTTCACAATCAAAACAAGCAAATCATCCTGAGTAGCGATCGCCCACCATCAGCTATCCCAGCACTCCAAGAGCGCCTCTCCTCGAGATTATCTGCCGGCATGATAGCTGACGTAAAACGGCCAGACTATGAAACTCGCCTTGCAATCCTGGAAGAAAAACGAGATCTTCGAAATATAGACATTGATTCCGACGCTCTCTCATATATAGCAAAAAACATCCAGAGCAATGTGCGAGAATTAGAAGGAGCTCTTAACAAGGTAGCAGCATACTTCGACCTCCATCATGAAAAAATAACCCTGGAGTACGCTAAGCGAGTACTTAAAGACCTTATTGAAAAACCTCAGCGAAAAACAGTGAACGCGGAGGAAATTATTTCCGCAGTAAGTTCTTACTACAACATTTCCCATGAAGAATTGTGTGGAAAATCCAGAAAAAAAGAAATTGTCCGACCGCGACAAGTTGCAATGTACATCCTTCGCAGAGAAAGTAATATGTCCTTTCCGTCTATCGGCGAGCATTTTAGCGGACGAGACCACACAACCGCCATGCATGCATGCGAAAAAATAGAAAAACTCATTGATAATGACGAGGAGCTTTCACAAGAGATCAGCTTCTTACGGGAGAGGATATATGCATGATGTGGGAAGAATGTGCACAACATTCTATAAAGAGCGGAAAACTTGTCTATAAATAAAAAGTTATTAGATTATGCACACAGCATCCCGCAGATACACACCAAGCCGTACACAGAAATCAGCCCTAGTTTCCACACGTTTTCCCAAAAAAAATCTCTATACTGAGAATAAAAACATGTTTATCCACACATTTTCTCCTCACTATAATAACGTATAACTAACTATATATAATTATGAAGTTCACGTGCACGCAGGAAAACTTATTACGAGGCGTATCTAACACAGCACCCATTGCTGGGAAGAATTCTCAATTACCAATCTTGCAACACATACTTCTTCGTGTGGAGCAAAATACGCTTATCCTAACGACGACAGACCTGGAAGTTGGCGTACGGACCATTATTGGGGGGAAAATGGATGCTGAGGGCAGCTGCGTGCTTCCTGCGAAGCGTTTCTTTGAATATGTGCAACAGCTTCCTTCTGGGAATCCGATTACCCTTGAGCGCAAAGGCGAACTTGTGCATGTTTCTACAAAAGGTTTTCGCGCGCAATTTTCTTCATCTGATCCGGAGGAGTATCCATTACTACCGGAAGCTGGCGGAGATCAGTTGGTTACTTTGTCTGGGGATGATTTATGCGGAGGACTTAGTCGCGTATTGTTTTCTGCTGCTCGCGAGGAAACTCGTCCGGAGATTCGCAGTGTATTTTTGGTATGGAGAGAAAAAAAGCTGCGAATTGCCGCAACGGATTCTTTTCGCTTAGCCGAATATGTTGTAGAAAGCGATTTTCAAGGAGATGTTTCTGCGATTTTACCACTTTCTTCTGCTCAGGAAGTTACTCGATTATTTGCCGGGCAAGCACAGGTTAGGGTGGCAATTCATGACAATTATATTTCATTTAGCGCTGATGGAGTTGAATTAACTTCTCGGATTGTTGATGGGGAGTATCCTCGGTATGAGGATATTATTCCAACTACGCATACGAGCGAGGTTCGTGTAGGGAGAAGCGAGTTATCTCGAGCATTGAAAACAGTGTCCGTTTTTTTGCCAAAGGAATCACGTCGGGTGTCTGTTGTTATTAATTTTAGCGAACAAGAGCTTGTTACTAAGGTTGCTGGCGGTGAGTTGGGTGAGGGAGAGGTTAAATTGGCGATTTCTGGCGAGGGGGAGGATATGTCGGTTCTTGTGAATATCCAATATATCATTGATGGTATTTCTCATATAACAAGTAATGAGTGCGTGCTGTTTTTCTCCGGGCAATACGATCCCCTCGTGTTTCGGCAGCAGGATAAGGGGAGTGTGTATACGTATGTTGTGATGCCTATTCAGGCATAATGTATGAGAATTCATTCTTTTTCCGCGCATCAGTTTCGGAACTTTGACCATATTGATCAGCTTGTTTTTCCGAAAGCGCCGTTAATTGCTGTTTTGGCTCCAAACGCCAGCGGGAAAACCAATTTTTTGGAAGCTATTGTCATGATGCTTCGCGCAAAGTCCTTTCGTTCGCGGGCAGAGGAGTGTGTTTCTTGGGGCAAAGATAGTTTTGTGGTTCAAGGTCAGGTTGATGCGGAGGGGGAATTATTGAAGTTATCGGTTGAGTATGCAGTAGCGCAGAAAAAGATGCGTATTCAGGAGAATGGGTCCCTTGTTTCTCCTGTTACGTTTTTTGGGAAGTATCCTTACGTAGCTTTTCTCCCAGAGGATGCGTTCTTGTTTAATAGGGGTCCGGTTGGGAGAAGGAATTTTTTAAACTCTGCGCTCGCGGGTTCCCAAAAATATCTATCCAGTATTGTTCAGTATCATCGAGTGTTACGACAGCGCAATATGGCTATTAAGCATGCGAAGACGTTTGAAGATATTCAAGCTTGGACGAGCTTATTGGTCGAATATGCGCAGCCTATTTGGCTTGAGCGGCTTGAGTTTGTGGATTTCTTAAATAAGCGCGTTCCGTCGCTATATAAGGAACTGTTTTTTGAAGATCGGGATATTCAAATCTCTCTTACTTTAGGTGCGCCGTCCACCGAATCTTTGGGTGATATTTTATACGAGTCTTGGGAATATGAGAAAAAATATAAATACACTCTTTATGGACCCCATCGGGATGATATAGCTGTTGCCGTAGATGGCAGGTCGGCGGATGCCGTGCTTTCTCGAGGCCAAATTCGAGGCCTTGTCATTGCTATTAAAGTTGCTTCTCGTGCCTTTATAGAGCAACGCATAGGAAGGAATCCCATTTTGCTTTTTGATGAAATATTAAGCGAACTTGACCCCGTGCGGCAGGAGAGTTTGTTGAGTCATCTTCCTGGATCTCAAACAATTTTAACGTGCACGTCGATCCCTGAGGCAATTCGGGCAAAGAGCGATGTTGCGATTATTGACATTAGGACCTTTGCTTCTGCTTAGGCTTACTATGGCTTTTCAGTCGGTATCTGGGTTATTCGAGAAGCGGTCAGCTGATATTACTGATGCTGATATTCAGTATTATGTTGAGCATTTTTATCGCGAGTTATTGCATACGGATACTGTATATTGCGCGGTTAGCGGTATGGGTGCTGTTGTTCGTGTTCGGCTTCATGATCCGCTGGCTGCTCAGATGGCACTTCTTGCCGAGCATGACGTGCGCGAGAGGGTGAAAAAAGAGCTGCATTGCGATATTGGGAGTATTCGCGTTATGCTGGAGTAGATATGAAACGCATTGTTGTGGACATTGAGACCGTGGGGAATGATTTTGACGCGTTTGACGAGGTTACAAAAAAGGACATTCTTGAGAATATTGGATTTGATAAAGGTACTCCTGCGTATGATGAGGAGTTTAATAAGCGCGTACAAGAATTGCAGTTTTCTCCGTTGATGGGGCAAGTTGTTGTCATAGGCGTATATGACTTAGAGCAGAAGACCGGAGTTGTTTCCTTTCAAGATCCTACCACTGATCGCGGAGAAGTTGTCGAGGGCAATATTACGTATAAGCAACGGAGCGAGAAGAGCATGCTGGAGGCATTTTGGGGAGGCGTTGCTCAGTATGATGAGTGCATTACCTTTAATGGGCGCGGGTTCGACATTCCTTATTTAATTGCGCGTTCCGGCGTTAATGGTGTGCACGTATCGCGCGATTTAATGAGTAACCGGTTCGGGAATAAGTCGTGGGGCGGAATGATGCATACTGATTTGTATGACCAGTTACGATACTATGGATCGGTGCAGCGGGCAGGAAGCTTGCATTTATGGACAACTGCAATGGGTATTGAAAGTCCCAAGGGCGGAGGTATTGCCGGTAAGGACGTGGCCCAAGCATATAAGGATGGGCGTGCGTTCGAAATTGCTCAGTATAACGCTCGCGATATTATTGCAACAGCGGAGCTATATCTTCGCTGGAAAGAATTCATGCATCCCGCGTAGCAGCATCTCGTACGTGCCTATTGTTGAACGGTTACGGTGTTTACGCTTGATTGGGTAGTGTTGCCGGTTTTGTCGTATGCGACAGCGTATATGTGGTACGTTCCCGGGCCACTTGAGTCTTTCCATACAGTATCCCACCTGTTGGGGCCGCTTGCGGACGGAGCAGTTACTCGCGCGATTCGCTGCGTGCCGCTCCCGCCATCTTTTGTGTAGAGAATGTCTACAAAGTCGATGCCTGCGTGAGCATTTGCGGTTACCTTGATGGTATACGGAAGGGATGACACCGTTGAGCCGTTTTGAGGCACGTTGAGCGTCACCTTGGGAGCTGACGGATCTGGGTTGATGATAAAGGTTCTATGCGCTGATCCAATGAGGTTGTCTTGCGTTATAGCTTGAATAACAAGCGTTTTTCTTCCTGCAAACGAAGAGGGAAACGAGAACGATGCTTTGTAAGAATCGCTAGGTTGCAATGACGCTATTTCTTGTCCATCGAGCAGGAACCGAACAGTCTTAAGCGGATGGCTAGAATCAACCGTGGCGGTTACGGTTACAGGGCTGCTTCGAAGAATCGTTTCTTCCGGAGACGTAATGCGCACCTGGGGCAGTTCATCGGAGCTTCCAATATTGCATGAAGGGGTTGGAAGGGAGGAAGTGTATATTGGTTGCGTCGGATCTGCTTGATTTATTTGGTTTTGTTTAGCTATCCATGCCGATACGCCGTTTTCCCAGCTTGCAAATTGCGGGTCTGACTCTGCTTGAGCCGGAGGCGGACCATTCGGATCGCCTTTTCTCGTATAAAACAGAATGCTGTGCACCTCTTCAAAGGTTCTCATTTCGCCTGCGTCAACTGGGCAGTCCGGGGTATAGAGTGTCTGGGTATCCGCAACCCATTTCCCCTTAACTTGCGGCAGTTGCCCATTAACCATGCTATTGCTGGCTGGCGGGAGCGGTTCTGGGGCAGTAAAGTGCTCTATCGGCGTATTACTGAGTGCTTGCTTCATAAATGCGTTCCAGATAGGGCCGGCAGTTACAACTCCGTCTGAATTATTCCGCATAGGGGAGTTGTCGTTATTGCCCGTCCACACGCCGGCAACTAAAGATGGCGTATATCCGTATGTCCAACCGTCTCGGAAATCTTGCGATGTGCCTGTTTTAGCTGCGACTGGGCGCGCCCCAAGCTGCAAATAACTGTTAAGTCCGAATACCATGCCGCGAGCATTATTGTCTGACAGCACGTTTGTAAGCATTCGTGCTATTTGAGGGTCGAGCGCTGGAGTGCCCTGGGGCTGATTTTTGCTTGAATCGAATATATTCTGATTTCCGTGATCGATTTTTAAGATAGCTCGAGGAGGAAATTGAACGCCCTCGTTTGCAAATACGCCATATGCCGATGTCATATCCAGAAGGGTTACATCTCCGCCCCCAAGAGCAAGAGATAGGCCGTATTGATCAGGGTTTGTCAGGGTTGGGATTCCCATTTTCTTGGCGAGCCCTACAACATTCTTAACGCCTGCTAAATACAGAGTCTTTACTGCTGGGATGTTAAGGGAATTATCCAGGGAAGTTCTCATGGATACGATCCCATGCTCTTTTAAGTCGTAGTTTTGAGGAGTGTATCCTTGGCCGAAGTCGGTGTTGGCATCAACGAGCAGCGTTTCGGGTCTGTATCCTTCCGCAAACGCTTGTGCGTATATAAAAGGCTTAAATGATGACCCCGGGGAACGATTTCGAATAGATACGTTCACGTTTCCGTCTATATCTTTGTTGAAATAATCAATGGAGCCGACCATTGCCAGGATATTTCCATTTTTTGGATCAATAGCCACCAGTGACGCATTTTTTGCGCCATTTGCACTAAGTTTTGCCTGATACTTTTTGAGCGTATCTTCTGCTATTTTCTGCAAGCGCATATCCAGCGTCGTAATGATTTTCAATCCACCCTGGTCAACCACTTGCGCGCCGTACTGTTGATCGAGTAAGTCCTGGATGTAGAACACGAAGTGTGGCGCAATAATGTTGTCAGTTTGGGGCTGAAAGGCGAGAGGCTCTGCTTTCGCTTGGTCCGCTTGTTCTTTTGTGATCATGTTAAGCGTCGCCATTCGTCCAATAATGTATTGCTGGCGAGTCTTTAAATCGTCAACATATGACCCGTATGGAGAATAGTGGGTTGGAGCTTGAATGATTGCAGCAAGAATGGCTGCTTGAGATATATCGAGATCTTTTGATGATTTTCCAAAAAACGTTTGCGCTGCGGATTCTATCCCGTATGTTCTGCTCCCATACGGGATACTGTTTAGATACATCGAAAGTATCTGGTCTTTTGAGAATCGCTGCTCTAATTCCAGTGACAATACCAACTCTTTTACCTTTCTTTGAATAGTCCTATCAGAGGTGAGCAAGGAGTTTTTTACCAGCTGCTGGGTAATAGTAGACCCTCCCTCAGCTCGCTGACCGCTTAAGGGTTTTAGGATAACGCCGCGCAGCATGCCTGTGATAGATATGCCATGCTCGTTGTAGAATTGGTCATCTTCGGCTGCGAGCGATGCATCAACAGCGAATTTGGATATTTGGTCAAGGGGCACTTCCGTGTGCTTAACATCGCCAATCTCGTATAGCAATTGGGTGCCCGTTGAGTCGTATATTTTTGTAGATTCTGCTACATGGCCGGGCTGCAGCTTGCTCGGATCTGGTAAGTCGCGACTCCACCAAAGCACCACGCCAGCAAATACTATGAGGAGAACTCCTATACCAGAAAGTACTCGAAACAAGATTTTTTTTGTAAAAAATCTACGCGAGAGCGATGTCGCAATATGATGATGTCTGTTGTATTTGCGTGTAGGCATAGGCTATAAGACTGTTTGGCGTATTTTGGAAGGGTTTACATAAAACCCCTTCATATCGCGCCTCCCTATAATCATATCGTATTTCATGTGAGAACGGTCAATAAGCGATGCATGTGTTTTAATATTCCTATTTCTCAGGGACATTTCCAGGGAGATTACCGGCCGAGTTTGCCTTCCGAGCGCTCCGCGAACGCCTTTATGGATAATGACTGGAGAATTAATGCCCAGCCGAATCGCAAGATTTTCATCTATGGTGGTTCTGTATGCTCCAGTATCTATTTTGGCAAGCACGGGGTATTGTCGCCCTTCATGGTCAAAAATTATGACCTCTTCTTCGATTCCAAGCACGGTATGGCCGTAAATATCCTCAATCTCTTGGTCGAGTTCGGCGCCAAATAAGTTTTTTGCCAATTGTATCTTTTTTTCAATGCTTTTCATTTTTAGCCCCTCCACTCTGCGCAAGCGGGATTTGAGCGGGGATAGGTTGGCGAATTGTATGTCTAATCCTGGTCGTGCGTTTACTTCAAGAACAAGCGGGCCGTCATCTCTGTCTATTGCTATATCTACCCCCACGTAATTAAGCCCGCATGCCTGGGCTGCTCTCGAGGCAAGCAATAAAATGTCGTCCCAGAAGGGGATTTGAATACCGGAAATTCGTAAGTGGTTGTGGGGCGTTTTGTCTATTGGCTTGTGGTGCCGGATGGCCGAAGTGGTAAGTCCTGTCGATATATCTATCCCTGCACCGATTCCGCCAGTATGGAGGTTCGCCCTGCCATGGGATTCTTCAGTGGGTAATCTGAGCATGGCCATCACAGGGACCTGGTTATAAATAATAACTCGAACGTCAGGAATTCCTTTTACGCAATACGGCTTTAATGCGGCATGAATCTTTACTCGTTGTTCGAAAAAGGCCGTATCTGGGACGTTTCCCTTTGAAAAATTTCCATCCAAAATATCTTGGATGTGGGCCTTGAGCTCGGGAATGAAAACTTCCGTCTTATTCGCTTTCACCCAGTTACCCTTTTTATTTCTGCCAAACATCACGATAATGCCGCCTCCGCCAGATGAGGATGTAGGCTTGAGTACGAAAGAAGCGGGGAGTTTCGTCCACCTGAATTTTCGTAATTCAGTTCGATTGCGGACTACTGCGAATAGGCGTGGCGTTGCTAGGCCCGCTTTTTGGAGAGCTTTTTTTGTAGCCAGCTTATTATTTGCAACACGGATCGATTCAGGAGAATTGGACTTGATAATATAATCCAACATGCGAGAGTTCATGCCCAAAATATCTCCCCATTTTTTATTTAGAAATGCCGCCATAGCTTTTTATTGGATGTATCGAAGGAGATGGCGGAATCGAATATATTCCGTGATGCGCAATCCGCTCCATCGGCCGAATAAGATGTTAAGAGGAAGCGTTAATAGTACAATTTCCGGGTAGGACACAATAATTGTTCGAAGCAGCTGCCAGCTGACAATAAAGTAGCATCCGATAGATAGTACGAGTGTCCATGTAGTGACAGTGAATGCGCTTTTTGCTCCAGACTTAAATTGTAGTGCGATAAATTCTTCCGCAAGCAATGTGAGCATAAGGATGGGGAATATGGAGAATGAAGCCAGGATTGAATTATCAGTAGACGCTCCAAGTCCGAACACGAGCAATATTGCAATACTGGCGCTTGTTAAGACGAGGGCCATGCGAGGCAAGTAAAGAAGATGGAGTCGTTTTAGGATGAGGCGTGTGAGCGTTCCTGAGAGCAGTACCGCAGAAAAAATAATGAGGCCGTATGGAAGACCCATTACCAGGAAGCTAAGCGTTGTCATGGTTGGGGTAATTAGGCCAAATGCTTTCATTCCCACGACTTGTCGCGAGAACGACAGGATAGTGGCAATAACGGGCAGCATCAAGATCAGGGTAATGCTATTAATGGGAACGCCTTTATTTACCAAGTAATTGATCCCAAATGATATGAAGTTGGTGATCCCGATGTCTTTTACGGTGCGGGCGCTAAACGGGCCAAGCAGCCGATGGTCGATTGGGGAAGTGATAATTGTTTGCTTGGCTTCTTCGGCCGTCATCGGTTCGAGAATTAAATCCATTGCCTCTGGTTTTGTAAGCAGGACGTAATTTGGTCGTAGTTGGTCGAACGCGGACTGTGCTGCAGGAGCCAAGACTCCAAAGGGCGTGTTTGATAGTATGAAGATCCCCTTGTCTTTGATTCCCAAGTCCTCAAACGATAGGTCCGAAGACTGTTTGATGTGTTGGGCAAGTTTTGATAATGCGCTCGAGCCAACGCTTCCGGATGTTTCGACGAGGATATAGTTTGCTTTTAATACGGCATCCCGCGCATCTAATAACTGGTTAGTAAGCGCTTCTTCCGTTACTGTTTCTGGTCCGTTTGTTTTTGGTTGGATAACGACGAGTAGAACTTGTTCGCGAGCAGCTTCCTGCTGTTTTACTTCTATTTGATCGCTAGGGAATGAGTTATCGATAAGGAGAATTGCCACATGGGTAAAGACGGTAACCTGCGTAGTATCCTCGGCAACTTGTCCGCTATCGTCTGTCTGCGTGACTTTTACTGAATACGTGCCAGGCAGCTTGTATGAGTGACTTACGGATAATCCTTCTGACTTTGAACCATCTCCGAATGTCCAAACAGTGTTTATATGGGCTGGGTCTAGATTTTGTTGGTCTGCAAGGGAGAAATTGTTTAGTTTTCCAACGAACGACTGGTTGTTTCCTTGGGAAATATGCACGGATAGTTTGTTTTGGGGAGCATCTTGCGCATGCGCTAACAAAGCAGTTCCAAGGAGTATTCCTGTCCAGATAGATGCTAAAATTGTCTGTTGGAAAAATGATTTCATAGTGCTATTTTTTCAGCGCATAATGCCGCCGCCAATGCGTCTGCAGCGTCATCTGGCTGGGGGATAGAAGTTAAACGCAGTTGTTGTTTTATCATGTTTTGTATTTGTGTTTTTGTGGCAGCGCCGTATCCAGTCAGCCGCGACTTGATTTGGAGAGGCGTGAGTTCTTGAACGGTTATATGTCGGGCATGCAGGATTTGGAGCAATACTCCCCGTACGTGCGCTGTTTTCATGGCAGTTGTAGTATTTCTTCCAAAAAATATTTCTTCGACAACTCCAATGTCCGGATTGTATGTATCTACAAGACTCGTTACGTCTTGCGCGATAATGTCTAGCCGCTCTTCGAGCGGGTATATGGGAAGCGTCGTAATGCATCCGCATGTAACGAATTGAAAAGGAGCATCGGTGTTTATAATTCCATAACCGGTCCGAGCAATGCCCGGGTCCAGTCCGAGGATAATCATATGTATATTATAAAATATCTGTAACGATTTGCACAGTGTCGTTGTGCGATTCCAATTCATCAACAAGCGCGTTGGCAGCATCTTTCAACTCACCTTCTAGTTGAACGGGGTATTTAGGATTTTTTTGCTCATCAAATTTCCACTGAACGCTCCCCGGTACGCCAAGCTGCATTCCGTGCGATTTCATGATCGCTCGGATTTCTGCAACCGTCCTGTTCGGATTATCGGTAAGTGTAATAATAAGAATAGCGATCCCTCCTGGTCCAAAACCTTCATATGTTACTGTTTGTGTCCCTTTTTTCGCTTGGCGTTCCAAGAGGCGGTCGATATTGCTTTGGGGCATATTTCCTTTCCTTGCTTTCGCGATTGCATCTTGCAGGACAGTGTTTGTTTTTGGGTCTGTTCCAGATGCAGTTGCAATTAAAATGTCATGAGAAAGCTTGCCAAATAACTGACTTCTCTTTTTATCGGTGACTTCTTTTGCTCGCTTTATTTGGCTCCATTTAGAATGTCCGGACATAGTATTATTATATAGTGCAGTTAGCAGTGTTGCGCGCATTTCCAACGGCGTCAAGGAGAAATGATACGCGCTGGATGCTTGTTCTTGCTTGAGCTGAGCAACTTATTGCGGGGGATGCATGGTGAATCGATACGTTGCTTATTTTCGATGTGCTGAAGTCTTGAAGCAGTATTCCTACCCAATGTCGATTTGCCTGATTTGCTTCGTTGGTGATAAACGATATTGGCTTGTTTTCGGTGCCTATAGCATACAAGGATCCAAACACGTTTAAGCCGCCAAATTCGCTTACCGCAACCGTAGTTCCTGGTCGAATTGTGAGGGACGCGTTTTTTTCTATGGTAACCAGGCTATTGATAAGAATAGTACCTTGATCCGGGCCGATGACCATATTGGTGGTTATGTGTGCTGGGAGGGCAAGGCCGTTTGTGGTGACTGGTGTATGAAAATTAATGTGCTCCACAGTATCCGGAACGGCCACAATCGGATTTGCGGGAATTTGAATGTGTTGCTGAGCAAAAAATACACATCCTGCGCATATGGCAATAATAAGCCAAGAGGCGATATCTGGTTTCATATGGTGCTAGAATACCATGTTTTCCGCGTAGGTAGCTGTAGACATGAGAAGGATAGGTGCCGAGGAG
>CAYVFG010000018.1:0-18980 GCA_964450915.1 uncultured Candidatus Saccharibacteria bacterium
ATTGCATCGTGTCATACATTGCCATGCCGGCTGTGACTTGGCCTCCTGGAGAGTTGATGTATAGCTTGATATCTTTCTTTGGATCCTCATGTTCTAAGAAGATGAGCTGAGCAATAACCAGGTTTGCAACATCTTCATCGATTGCGCCAGCAAGAAAAATAATGCGTTCTTTTAATAGTCGCGAATAAATATCAAAAGCCCTCTCTCCGAATTGTGATTTTTCGAGAACTGTTGGAACTAAATAGCTCATAAAATAGGTAATAAGATATAAATGCAAATACTTCTACTTGCAAGTATACCCTAAGAAACTATTTTCCCGCGAGGGATCCTAAGAGCTCCAGTGTTTTTTTATTTTTAAGTACGCTTTCTACGTAATCTGCAAGTTCGTGCGGGTCAACTTCATCGTGTGCGTGTTCCGCAGATGCAAAGTGGGCGAGTTGCTTATTTGCTTCCTCGGTGATTTCTTCTTGCGTAAGGGTAATGTCGTGTTTCTTTGCGAATTCTCGAAGCGCCAAGCCGATCTTTACATGCTTTTCTGCAGATTCTTTCATGGAATCGCGCATTTTTTGCAGAGAAGAGTCGTGTTCGAGCATGTATTCTTCCAGAGTTTTTTGCTGGTAGGCCAGCATGCGTGCAAATTCTTCCATTCGTCGATCAATTTCATGTTCAATAAGTGACTGTGGAATAATTCCGAACGTAGATTTTTCAGAAAGTTGCTCAGCGAGCTCCCCTAAGTATCGTTCTAATTCTTTCGCAGTCTCTTCTTCAAGAATATTTTTCTTGAGCTGGTCTTTTAATTCCTGGAGAGTTTTAAATGAGCCAACGCTTGTTGCAAACGCGTCATCTAATTGAGGAATGATGCGCTCTTGAACGGTGTGCACGTGAGCTACGACCTCAGCTTTCTTCCCTGCGATATCTTTCTTGCTGTAATCTTCTGGGAATGTAACGGGGAAGGTTGTGTCATCTCCGGCTTTTTTACCGATTAATGCTTCTTCAAAACCTGGAATAAAACGACCCTCTCCTAATGTGATTGGATGATTCTTGCTTTCTCCGCCCTCAATAATGCTTCCATCGATCATTACTTTGAAGTCGATTGTTACAAGATCTTCTTTTTTAGCAGCACGTTGCACATCTTGAAGAGTGCTTCGCATGCGAGCGATGCGCTTTAATTCTTGCTCGACTTGATCATCGGTAACGGTTATTTCTTTTTTCTTTGCTTTGAGCGCAGAAGGCTCTGCTAATTTAATTGCAGGAATAACTTCAACGACAGCAGTAAAGTGTAGCGGTTCATCGAATCCGATTTTGTGAACAGAAATCGCAGGACGGTTTACTGCTTGGACGTCTTTTTCCACTGCAGCGTGCGCAAAGAAGTAGGGCAGTGCATCGTTCATTGCATCTTGAAGAATGTGATCTTTGCCGATTTGTTCCAGTGCCATTTCTTTTGGCGCCTTTCCCGGTCGGAATCCTTTGATATGTACGTCTTTAGATAGCGTTGTGATTGTCCTGTCGATAAACGGCTTAAAGTCTGTCGCAGAAACAATAACGTCCATTTCGATTTCCGCAGTGTCTTTGCGGGGAGTGATAGTGATTTCCATAATTATGCTTGTGGTTCAGATTCTGTTGGTTCTTCTGTTGCAGGAGCTTCTGTGTCAGGTGTTTCGTCTGCGGGAGCGGACTCAGCTTCTGCTGCTGGCTCTTCTCCCGCTTTCACGATGTCGATTCTCCAGCCGGTCAACTTTGCTGCAAGACGAACGTTCTGTCCGCGTTTTCCGATTGCAAGGCTGAGCTGGTCTTCTTCAACATGTGCGATTGCTCGCTTTTCTTCTTCGAAAATATCTACCGCGATAATGCGCGCAGGGGATAGTGCGAATCCGATGAATCGAGCGATGTCGTCATCCCATTGAATAACGTCAATTTTTTCTCCGGATAATTCAGCAATAATTGTTTGGATGCGAGTACCTCGCTGTCCGATACATGCTCCGACCGGGTCTACTCCTTCTTCTGTTGCAAGAACTGCAACCTTTGATCGTTCCCCGGCTTCTCGAGCGATGGCTTTAATCTCAACGGTGCCTGCGAATACTTCCGGAACTTCCATTTCGAATAATCTGCGCAACATTCCTGGATGGCTTCGGGAGAGCAAAATCTCCGGCCCTCGGCTTGTAAGTGCAACCTTAACTACATATACGCGAATACGCTGGTTTACGCGATAGCGTTCCCCGCGAACTTGCTCGCTTGGAAATAGTACCCCTGTTGTGCGTCCGATATCGATAAACACGGTTTCGCCTTCAATGCGCTGTACGATTCCCGAGATGATCTCCCCTTCTTTGTCTTGGAATTCATCAAACGTAGCTTCTCGCTCAGCTTCTCGGATGCGCTGGATAATAACCTGCTTCGCAGTTTGCGCAGCAACTCGTCCATAATGCGGATCTTGCGGAGTTACTTCTTCTACGTATTCCTTTCCAATTTCTGCGTCCTTGTCTGTTTCCTTGGCTTGTTCCAGTGTTAATTGGGCTGCAGGGTTTTCTACTGCCTCAGCGCCTTCCGCGAGCTCTGCAACTGTCATTACTTTAAAAATACGAGCAGTACCATCCTCTTCGTTAAATTCAGCCCGAATATCCTGTCCGCGTTCCCCGAAGTCTTTTCGGTATGCCGCTGCCAGGGCTTGTTCGATAGTATCTAGTACTTTTTCTTTGCTAATTCCTTTCTCTGCAACGATTTGGTCGATTGCTAAGCTGAAGGATGGTGTATCACTGCTCATAATAAGTTGTATAGTATTAAGTTTTAATAACGAGAATTCCGCGGGGCTCACCGCGGAATCTGATGTGTTTATGTATATCACTAGATACTCATCGTGTCAAAAGCGTCCTTAATATGCGTTATTTCGGGGTCTTGGTACGGGATGAATTCAATAGATACAACATCAAAGCGAGCGTCGCCCCAATAGTTCTCTTTTACCTGATACATGCGAGCCGTTTTAATGAGCTTTTGTTGCTTTTGCCATAACACTGTTTCGAGCCCTTGCCCAAATGTTGTTGATGCGCGAGCGCGAACCTCCACGAATACTCGCGTATTGGTATCATCGAATATCAAATCAATTTCACCGGTTTTCCAACTCCAATTTGAGGTTATAAATTTGTAGCCAAGCGTTGTCAGGTATTCTTTAGCAACTCGCTCGCCCTCAGCTCCTATTTGTTGCGTACTCCCCATGTTTCAATAATACATTTGATCCGTTTGATTCAAATAATCGAATCAAGCGTTGCTTATCTAAATCATTCAGCTCGGAAAAAATAATAGTGTGCGGTAAGATACTTAACACCTCGCTGTCGCTCATTGATCTGATATCCGAACTTGTAACGCATGCGTCGAGCGATGATCGGATTCCCGCAGCATGTGCTACTGCCATGCATGTATACAGATTATCATTTGAAAATATTCTAATGGAAGAAATATTTTTCTGTGCAATTTCTTGATGAACAGATCCGATATCTTTGCGCATGTGCAACGGAATACTGAATGCACCAAGCCACTGAAATTGATGCATGGAATTTTTATCAATTGTTGATTCGTATTGTTCGCGACGCGCTACAGCTATAACTTTATTTCTTTTTTTCATTATGTTCTCAATATTTTTTTGAAGTGCAAATTTTTCTGTACTCGGCATATGGGTGACATGCAATACATCGACAGGATTGCCGGAGATAAATAAAATATTTTCTCCCTGCGTGCGGTGTGTTACTAAGTGAGCGTCTAAAGATGTGTTGTGAATATTTTGTAATGCATCTAAAAATTTCCAGTATTTTAAAATAGACTTATGATCTGCATGCTTTTCTTTTTTTTCTGGATGCATGTGCGCAAGTGCGACGAGTGACAATTCTTCTCGTTCATTTTTAGCATCTTCTACAAGGTCATACGTCGTACCATCTTGGTATGTAATATTTTCAATCCGCAAATCTGGTTGCGTATAGATGTCCGTATAATCTGTGCACAATATTGTTGTATCACTCACGACATTAGTATACACGAGAGAGTATGATCGTGCATGATGCAAGCCAAGCAAGTGCACCAATTTGTGTTGCAAAATAATGATCGAATAATAATGCGGGGAGCATAGTCAGTAGTATCCATATAGTATGCTTGTAGATAAAATATATGATGGCTAGAAAAAAAATCGCAGCTAAAACGATGCCGAACTCCATAACAAGAAAAATTGGGGCAGAATGTACCGGGGCGATATCCCATGCAAAATGAGGTATTGAATTCGATTCTAGGTAGGTATTGAGCGTGTTCTCGTAATTTCCCAGGCCCAATCCGCGAATCAGTAGTATTGGAGTGGCCATATCTTTTGCCCATCCGAGTCCTTCTAAGCGATCATGTGCGGCAACATCATGCGAATCAGCAGATCGTCCTACTAAGAGTGGTGAAAAAATCGCAATCAAGATGCATATGCTTACAATGAGTATTCTTTTCTTTTCTATAAGCGCTATATATATGCCGATTAAAATTGCAGATAGGATTGCCGTTCTGGAAAAAGTTGTGAGCAGTCCTATGTATAGTGATGCAAGTATCGAATACGTAAATAGTCTTGATCGCACAGTAACGCTAGTGAAAAGTAATACTGCTAGCGTTAGTACGCCCCCTAAAATATTGGCATGAGCGAAAGGGCCGTACGATCTGATAAATTTTTGATCGTGTATATAAAAGGATGCAACTCCAGGTGTGTTTATATTCAATAAGGACTCGCCAATTTTTGTGAGCCCTAGATCATGCTGAAGTATGAATTGCGCCGCTCCCCATTGTGCATATAGCGAGGCGCAGGCTATGCACGCAAGCGTAATGTACAAGACATTTTTTTTAACAGGACCAATCAGTACAGCAGTTATGAAGGCAGAAGCTAAAAAATAATATGTCAGTGCAGTGTGCGAGATTCGGTGAAGCCCTATAAGGCTGCTTATGGTTATAATTCCAATAGATCCAAGAAAAAAATAGATGTATTTCTGCTGAACACGTTTATAGTTCAATGAAAAAAATACAATCAGAGCAATAAAAATAATTGCTAGCCAGCTCCACGTGCTACGGGTAAGGCCTGAATCATCTGCAGACGCGCGTATAAGCGGTATCGTGGATAGTATTGCTACGAGTATGCTGCTGGCAATATTTTCTCGCTTGGTCATGATCGTATCGTATCATGACTGCCTGAACACTATTTCTTTTTTTCTTTTTTAGATTTTTTCGGTGCTGGCAACTCCTCTTCTTTGAGGCTCAATCCAAGACGATGTTCTTTTGGTTCAAGAGAAATAATAGTGAATTCCATCGTGTCTCCGACATGCAGATGCGCTGTAGGATCTTTTTGGATATCCAGCGGCAATTCGGATACGTGTACAAGCCCATGAATATCTTTATCTAGCTGTACGAATCCTCCGAACGGCGTAACTTTTAGAATTTTCCCTTTTACCTTGTCGTTCACATTGTACTTTTCAGCAGCTTTAAGCCAAGGATCTTGCTGGAGCTGTTTAATTGAAAGGGAGATGCGGAGCCCATTATCGATTCCGATTACTTTTGCATGTACTTTTTCTCCAACGCTCAGGATATCCGCAGGATTATCGATTCTCTGCCATGCGATTTCAGAAATATGTACCAATCCTTCAAGTTCTTGGCCCTTTTCCTCGAACTTTACGAATGCTCCAAAGTCAACGATGCCGCTTACGATCCCTTCTACTGTCTTTCCTTGCCCAAGATTGTCCAGGGTAGTGCTCATTTCATCGCTTACTGCAGCTTTTTCTGACACAATAAGTTTTTCATTTTCTTGGTCAATCGTAATAGCCTTAATCTTGAACATTTGTCCGATGTAGCTTTGCAGGCGTTCTTGGATCTTTGACTTATCCCCACCTTCAACTCGCGGATAGTGATCTGGTGCAAGCTGTGAAACAGGTAGGAATCCCGTAACGCCGTTTACTCGCACGATAAGGCCGCCCTTATTCGCATCAATGATCTCGCTTTCAAAAGCAACGTCATCGTCAAGTTTTCGTCGGAGTTCTTCCCAGCTGCGTTCTCGAGTAGCTGTTCGTAGCGATAACTCGATGTATCCCTCCTCATTATCGAGCGCCTGAATAGTAGCCTGGACAGTATCTCCGATTTTTGAACGCTTGAATGTGTCGATGTCATCAAACAATTCTTTGCCATATATAACCCCTACTCCGAATCTTCCGATATCAACGTAGAGCGCATTGCTTGTTTTTTCTAGAATTGATCCAGTAAGAACCTCTCCCACTACGGGCACATGAGCCAACTCATCGTGTTTTCCCAAGAGTTCTTCCATATTGATTTGCTTCGTTCCAGGTGTTGCGGTTTTCATGCCCCGTATCATGACATATGCAATATAAATGGTCAATAAGAGTTTTTAGATTGCTTGCCAGCCCTTCAAAATCCAAGTACTCTTTATTCCATCTATGCAGATCTCATGGCACGGCCAATATACAGTAAAAGTCGTTACAAAAGAGGTTACTCTCATCCTTGATCCGTATTCTCCGGCGGTTGGGTTGCCCGCATTTCGCGCAAAAGGAGACATTGTTTCCCTTACGAATCCCGCAGATGAAACGATGAGCCAGATTAGCGGCGTTCAAGGAGATCCGCTTGTTATTGATACTCCAGGAGAATATTCCGTGAAAGGGCTTACGCTCCACTCTCTTGGCTGGGCTCCGGAAGGCGAAGCTGAGCGAAACGTACAGAGATGGGTTATAGAAGATATGGTTGTATTGCATATAGGTGCTTTAAATCGAGAATTCGAAGAAAAAGAGCTTCAGGAACTAGAGCGAACCGACGTAGATGTGCTGCTTATCCCCATCGGAGGAGGGTCTGGACTCACTACGAAGCAGGCTCTTAAGATGGTGGCAACGCTAGAGCCGAGAGTAGTTATTCCTATTCATTACAAGCTCCCAGGGGTAAAAGAGGAATTGGAAGACGTGAAGACGTTTGCAACTGAGATGGGCGCTGACGCGAATCAGGTAGAAAAAAAGGTAATTTTGAAAAAGAGTAAATTGCCACAAGATGATGTACTTACGGCTATTCTTGTCCCGTAAGCCAGCTCTATGAAGAATTTTATTGAGAAAAAGATACGATCTATTCAGCAGCAGCCGGACAATGTACGAGCTCGGACTGTCCTCATATTTACTGTTTGCGCTACTATTGTAGTAGTGTTGATGTGGGTAGCCTTATTATTACCAGCACAGCTTCGTATAGCAGCTCACTAATTGTAGACATATGGCAAATGAAGAAGAACAAGTAAATAACGTTGGGAAGCTCGTTGGGCAGGAATTGTCTTCTGAAATCCAGAAAAGCTATCTTGATTATGCGATGAGCGTAATCGTTTCTCGCGCCTTGCCCGATGTTCGTGACGGCATGAAGCCGGTTGCACGCCGTATTTTGTACTCTATGTGGCGCCAGAATTTGCGATCATCTGCTAAATTCCGCAAATCTGCAAACGTCGTTGGAGACGTGATGGCAAAGTACCATCCCCATGGAGATTCTTCTATTTACGACGCATTAGCCCGACTAGTTCAGGATTTCTCATTGAGATATCCGCTCATTGACGGACAAGGAAACTGGGGAAATATCGATGGCGACTCCCCTGCGGCAATGCGATATACCGAAGCCCGATTGATGAAGATCTCCGATGAGATGCTTTCTGATATCGCGAAAGAAACAGTTGATTTTATAGACAACTATGACGGGTCGAAGAAAGAGCCTACGGTATTGCCAAGCTTATTCCCGCAATTTTTAGTTAATGGAACAGTAGGTATTGCCGTTGGTATGGCAACGAACGTTCCGCCGCACAATATTAAAGAAGTGTGCCAGGCCGCTATTCATCTTATCGATACGCCAGATGCGACAATCAGCGATTTGATGAAATATGTTCAAGGGCCAGACTTTCCTACCGGCGCTGCTATTTATAACAAACAAGATATTCTCCAGGCGTATGCAACTGGCCGCGGAGGAATTGTTACACGCGCTATTGCAGATATCGAAGAAGGCAAAAATGGAGCGTTCAAAATTATTGTTCATGAAATTCCTTACCTCGTAAACAAGTCTCAGCTCATTACCAAGATAGCTGACAACGTAAAGGCGGACAGGATTCAAGGTATCCGCGACTTGCGAGACGAATCCGATAAAGACGGTATTCGCATTGTTGTGGAACTCAAGCGTGACGCATATCCGAAGAAAGTATTGAATCAACTGTTTGCAACAACTGATCTGCAAAAAACATTCCACGTGAACATGCTTGCACTTGTTGATGGCGGGAAGCAGCCAAAGGTCCTCACGCTTAAGGATGCTATTCTCGAGCACATTACCCATCGCAAGGTTGTTATTACCCGAAGAACGCAATTTGATTTAGATCGCGCAAAAGAACGAGAGCATATATTGGAGGGTTTAAAGAAGGCGCTCGATCATATCGATGAGGTTATTTCCATTATTCGTAAGAGTAAGACGCGTGAAACAGCGCACGTGAATCTTATTAAAGCGTTTAAGTTTTCCGACGCTCAGGCAACTGCAATTCTTGAAATGCGATTATCCGCTCTTGCTGGTTTGGAACGTCAGAAGGTTGAGGATGAGTTGCGAGAAAAGCGAGCTTTGATCAAGGAATTGGAAGGAATTTTGAAAGATCCTAAAAAAGTTGCGGCTCTCGTGAAGGCTGATTACGAAACGGTTGTGAAGCAGTACGGGGACGACCGAAGAACGCGAGTTATTCCGGGAGCTGTTGGGGATTTCTCTCAAGAGGACTTAGTGCCCGATGACCCTACTGTCGTGACGATTACTCGTGGCGGATATATTAAGCGCTTAGCCACAAGTACTTATCAGGTGCAGCGACGCGGCGGAAAAGGCGTGAAGGGTATGACCACGAAAGAAGAAGACGTTGTAGATATCTTCTTGGCAACAACAACTCATAAGCAGCTTCTATTCTTTACTAATCAGGGTCGAGTATTTTCTACGAATGCATACGAGATTCCGGAAACGGCACGAGCTGCCAAGGGGCAAGCGCTCCAGAATTTCTTGGAATTATCTCCAAACGAAAAAGTTACCGCAGTACAAGAAGTTCCAGATGCAGAAGAGCCGGGAGAATACTTGGTAATGGTGACGCGCGCGGGTGTAATCAAGAAGACTTCTCGAGAAGATTTCTTAAATATTAGGCGTACGGGCCTCAAGGCGATTACGTTGAACAATGATGACGCTCTCGAGTGGGTTGGGGTATCGTCGGGTGCTGATAATATTATGATTGTGACTACTGATGGTCAGGCGATTCTGTTCCCAGAAAAAGATATCCGCGCAATGGGCCGCACGGCAGCAGGCGTTCGAGGAATTAAATTGAAGAAGGGTGATGAAGTGGTTGCGATGCACGTTATCCATTCTACGAATGATGCAAAGGAAATTCTTGTGATGACGCGCGAAGGGTTTGGAAAGCGTACTCCGGTGTCGCAATATCGGCTTCAGAAGCGCGGAGGCATGGGAATTAAGACAGCTCAAGTAACTGCAAAGACGGGCAAGATTATCAAGGCAGTAGTTGTAGATTCCGATAGCGTTGATACGACGGATATATTGGTAATATCTGAACGAGGACAGGTGATTCGCGTGTCTGTAGCATCGGTAAGTCAGCAGGGGCGTTCAACGCAAGGCGTTCGATTGATGCGACCATCTGACAAGAGCGGAAAAATTGCAACATTTACTATTTGGCGAGAGGTACAAGAAGCATAGTTGTGATATACTAGGGGGGATATGGCTCAACGAAATCCCTTCATTCGTCCTGATACGTTTTGGCACGCCTTAATGCTCCGTGCGAATCAATCTGTTGTGCATTTAGGGTGCGGTGCCGGGTTTTATATTATTCCCGCTGCGCGAATTGTGGGGAAAAAGGGCAAAGCAATTGGGGTGGATATATTGCCGGATATGCTCGCAGAGGTTGAGAATAAAGCTCAGCAATTCGACTTAAGCGATATCGTTACAACATTCCGGGCGAACATCGAGAATACTCCGGGAAGCCCTATCGACGATCATTCTATGGATTGGGTATTAATTGCCAATATCTTGCATCAGTCCGATCCTCAAAAAGTATTTCAAGAAGCTCGTCGTATCGTGAGTGCAAACGGACATGTTGCCGTTGTAGGGTGGGCAACGTCTGCAACTCCGCTAGGGCCTCCGAGCGAAAAGCGCATTTCCGAGGACGATGTTAAGCGAGTTGCCGAAGAGAATGGCCTTGTATTAGTAAAAGAATTTGCGCCAAGCCCTTATCATTATGGGCTAGTTCTTGCTCCTGCGTAATGTCGATATGACGTCACGGATACCATTATTTTTACTTGTTGTCGTAAGCGCTCTTGCGCTTGCCGGCTTTGGTTGTCGTGCACCTGCGCCCGTAAAAACCACTACCACTACAAGCCTTGTTGTATGGGGGTTGTGGGAAGATAGCTCTACGATGGACCCTATTTTGCGTGCGTTCAAAGACCAAACCGGGATTGCTGTAGAGTATAAAAAAATTGCAGATATCGGCACGTACGAAAAGACATTGCTAGAAGCGCTGGCTTCAGGAAGGGGTCCCGATGTATTTGTGATTAATAATGCATGGGTAGATGTGCACAAAGATATTTTAAGCCCCGCTCCGCTCGCTGTTATCAATCCGGCGCAATTGCAGGGCGAGTTTGTGGATGTCGTTACAAAAGATGTTGTGCGAGGCGGATATATTTATGCGCTCCCAACATCGGTGGATACGTTGGCGTTGTTTGTGAATACGAATATTTTTAATGCAAATGGCATTGCTCAAATGCCGACGACGTGGACAGAATTCCAGAACGACGTATCGAAGATTACGAAAGTTTCCCGATTAGGCGTCATCGATCAAAGCGGGGCCGCAATCGGTACGGGCAGCAATGTTAATCGTGCCCCGGATATCTTGCAGCTCTTAATGATGCAGAGCGGGTTGCCGATTTTAGATACTTCGCATGGAGACAAGAGGATTGATATTGCGAATGCACAAGGAGAGCGATCGCTTACGTTCTACACTGACTTTGCGAACAAGTCCAAGCAAGTATATACATGGGATTCTACGCAGGATTACTCAATCGATGCATTTTCCGAAGGGAAGACGGCAATGATGCTTAATTACTCCTATCAAATTCCAACAGTGCGTGCCAAAAATCCTCGATTGCAGTTTGCAGTTGCTCCTGCACCTCAAGTTGGCACAGATCCCAACATCGTGCAGGCCACGTTTGCAAGTTATTGGCCGTATGCAGTGTCGGCAAATTCCAAAGCTCCCGGTGCAGCGTGGCAGTTTGTGAGATTCCTTACATCTCAGCAGAATGCTGACACGGTGAATAAGTCCGAGGCTATTCCCCCTGCTCGCAGAGACTCTATTGTGCAGTATAATTCCGATCCCATTATGGGAGTGTTCGCGCAGCAATCTCTCAAAGCAGTTTCTTGGCCGCGCTTTGATATCTCTGCTACAGATGCTATATTTACAAGTATGATTGATAGCGTTGCAACTGGTGGGGCTTCAGTATCTGATGTATTAAAGACGGCGCAAGATCAACTTCAGCGAATAATTGCAGGCAATGGAAACTAATAATGCTTTAAAGAAAATTATTCCGTTTGTAGTTGTAGTATTTCTTGCAACACTGCCTTTGTGGGCAAGTGCTGTTACTGATAGCGGAATTTCAAATCCGTTAGGGAAAGTCTCCACTATTACAGAAGTGCTTACGGGCATCATTAAGTGGATGCTCGGCTTGGTTGGAATTCTTGCGCTCATCGCCCTTATTGTTGCCGGCGGCAGAATGATTATCGACTTCGGCAATGAGGACCAGGTTCGAAAGGCGAAAATGACCATCACGTGGGCAGTAATAGGTCTGCTCGTTGTAATTCTTTCATATGCGATTGTTAATATCGTGAGCACGCAAATATTAGGAGCAGGAGGAAGTTCGTCGGGATCGGGAGGAAGCAGTCTTAACCCTCCTCCGGGAACGTGATATGAAGTACCTCTTACCAGTAATTGTGTTGGCTATGTTTGCGTTTGGAGCTTCGTGTGCTCCCGTAAATGCTCAGGGTGGCAGTGATCCGCAAGGCTTTAGCGCAGGGCTTGATAGCGTGAAGCAAATTGCCGGTCAGAATGGCTTGAACGATAAGCAGCAAACTACGAAGGAGATTTTGCAAACCATTGTTGCGTGGCTTACGTCATTATTGGCAACAGTGGCTCTCATATCCATTGTGTATGGCGGATACCTCTATATTTCTTCTCAAGGAGATGAAGGCAGTGTGAGCAGGGGGAAAGCCATTCTTCTGTATTCGATTCTTGGTCTGATTATTGTCGGGTTATCTGGCGTCATTGTTAACGTTGTTATTGATGTTGCAACAAAATAGCTATGTCTAAATTTACCAAAGCAGCTACATTTGTTATAACAGTCACCTCGTTGGCATTGTTTGTATTTCCTGTTTCTGCACAGATCGGAAAAATACAGTCAGGTGATTGTTCTCAACTTGGCATTAAGTGTACTGGAGGAGAAAATTCAACATCGTTTGTGCAAGCTGTCACCACTATTATCAATGGACTGCTTGTTGTTGTGGGGATAGCAGCAGCCATTTACCTTGTACTCGGCGGCGTACGGTACGTAATGTCTCAGGGGGATTCTGGAGAGGCAGAAAAGGCCAAGCTGACAATTCTCTATGCAGTCATCGGGCTTATTATTATCGGATTATCTGCAGTAATTGTTAACTTTGTTATTTATACGGTAGGCGGAACTGCCGGAGGTCAGTAGAAATAGTTTGTTGATTATTTTTGTGGTATATTTTGAATAGTAACTATTGAATATGAAGGAGGTGAGTCGTATATGAACATCAAATCAATCGTTCGCGTTACAACAGGCGCAGTTGCGCTTGCAGTTTCACCTCTTATTGCGTTCGCACAGGGGTTGCAACCAGCAATTCCATTCGCGAATACGGCTCGAGGAGGTCTCATCCCCGCGATCTTAACAATCGTAAACGGATTACTCGTTATTTCCGGTATCGTCGCTTCTATCTATCTCGTATTAGGTGGAGTTCGATACATCATGTCTCAAGGAGAAGAAGGGGAAACAGAGAAAGCGAAGAATACGATTCTATATGCAATTATCGGTCTTATCGTTATTGCTCTATCAGCAGCAATCGTAAACTTTATCATCGGTACTGTTGCAGTAGCGTAGTACGTCTAATCGTAAAAACATCCCGCCAATCCGGCGGGGTGTTTTTTATTAGTGGTATACTGCATATATGATTAGCAATTCAGGATTCATCGTTGCAAGCAACGTAGTATACGTTTTGATTGTTGTGTTTTTTATATATCGCATGCTTCGTGCGGCGTCCATATTCAACTGGAATCCGGGCAGGAGCGATGTGCAGCAAAAGCAAAAAATGAAAATTTTAATAGGTATTATCGTTATTGCAGTAGTGGGGATAGTCGCTGCAATTACGAATATTCTATTTGGGTAAAAAAATAAGCCCACAAGTTTTTATGCTTGTGGGCTCGTTCGAGTTGAAAGAGCTTGCGCCAGCGTTATCTCGCGGGCAGTGGTATCACATCGAGGATAACCTCGATGTATACCGGTTTTCCTATGTCTGGCGGACCAATGTACAAGCGAGAATTCTCTTTCTTGTAAATATAGTCGCCACTGACGTCCTCCCCATCTTCCGAAACCACTCGTGCGTACCCTTGGGAAAATTCCTGTTTTCCTTCATCGTTGATTGGATAGTTTCCTGTGACAATCTGTCCTGGATGTTGGCGGATGATGCTTCTAGGAAGCATCATCCCGTTTTCATCCGCAAATCGCACATACAGCGTCCATTTGAAGTGTTTCGGGTCGGGTAGCCTTCCCCATAACACTCCTCCGTCTTGTGCTCTTGCTGCCTTCCATCCAGTTACCCGGATATGTCCCGGTTTTTCCGTTACCGAGAGGCGAGCGTTCACAAGTTGCACCTGTTGTCCTCGTTGTTGGGGGATGAAGTTGATCATTAACGCCCCCGACAACTGATCCTGACCGTCAACGTGTAGCGTTTTATCATCTTCATTGATTGGAACTCCGCGACGTTGGAGCGGTGTCCTGGTCTCCACAACAAACGACTTATTTTGTTGATTTCCGGGGATTTGAATCGTCAGTGCGCATCCTTGCAGCAATGAGATGTTCATTCCCGTATACCGTTCGATCCCGTCGACGGGGAACACTCGTTCCACCTCCGTCGGGAGCGTTTCCCAACCATTGATCTCGCGCGGTTCTACAATGAAGTAGTCCATGCGAACTTGGTCAGGGTCGTTCCTCGGTACTCGTACTTGTTGAGGGCTCTGCTCGGGGATGCTCCATTTGCTTGGGTTGGTTGAAGCCAGCCACCAAGCATTTGGAAGCGCCCAGTTCAGAAACGCCACTACAAGCAGAACGCCGATCAGGATGAACGGCGACACGAGTATCCAGCCAAATACTTTTTTCGTGTTTTTCCAGGTTGCCCATGTGGGCATTGTTGGCCTCGTCATGTCGAATTCCTTCTTTTACTTTGTTGGTTTTGCCAGCGCCCCTACAAGCGGCACGATGGCAGCTTTCAGGTACTGGTCAAGTGTTCCTTGTTGCTGTGCGACGGTAAGGGCAGTGTCGTGTGACAACACCGCCATTATCTGATCGCTGCTCAACTGCCGCACTCCTAAGAGTGTTGCAATTTGCTCACAAATTTCCGTGTAGCGTTTTGCTCGCCCTTGTCCTGCCTTTTCCTCAACTTCACGATTAACATCGGCTTGATCCAGGCTGAGTAACAGCTTGGTGAAGGACTCCGGCGGTTCGATAGAGGTAATCACAACGCTGATAGGGAGAACCCCACCTAGGCGTTCGCGAGTTAGCTCATAGAGTGCCTGGAGAATCACCCCGGTAATTTCGGGGACCATGTCGAGAAAATGTCGAAGCCGAATGCGCATTGCATCTTTTGCTGATGTGCCCTTTGGCAGCGCTGCGTCATGCACTTCTCGCGCCCTCGTGCTCAGAATGCTCTGGGCAGTATGCGCAATCATCTCTCCAATTTCCCGGATATTTGTGAATTCAAACATCCACCAGTACCAAGAATTTCTGTCCGCACGGCGTACTCGCAGTGTGACTGTCATCGCAATCTTCACTGGATATGTTCCGTGTAGGGCTACCACGAATACGCCTGGGCTGGGATTAGAATCTTGGCCCGTGCATCCGGTGATACGAATTTCGTCTGTGTCCGTCTCCTCATCCTCAAGCTTTTCATTCGTAGGTCCCCAGTCCAAGTTTTTGAGGATGATGGTTCTTTTCAGCTGTTCGAACAAGGGAACTCGAAACTGAAGGCCAGTATCAAGAAATCCGGCGTACTCGCCAAATCTGGTAATACCAGCCCGCGTTTTTTCATCCACGATGATGTAGCCGAACCCAGCTCCGCAAGCAACGCTGACCACAAAACCCAATGTCGCAGAAGCGATCGGAAGCATTGGGGTGAGTGCGCACAGGCAGAGAATGGGTGTTGCCACAATCATTTGATAGATGGAAAACCAGAACCAGCGATAATTGCACAGCCAGTGATCTCCGCATTTTTCGTTGTCGGAGTCTTCTTGTGTGTGAGTTTGGTTCAACGCAATGCCGAGCTCAAGTAATTCTTCTGCCGAGAGCGCTACTCCAGCATCTGTTTTACTCGTGCGCACTGCTTGAATTACTCGATTTTGCAGGTCGAGTTGGAGTGTTGCCAACTCTCGCCTTGCTCGGTTTTGACGCTTCTCTCGAAGCTTTTTCTTGCTCAACTTTTTCGGCCAAAAATGTGTTCTCAGTACATCTTTAGGTCCGAAGATTAGGAAGTACGTTATGACAATTGTCCAAAAACCAAGAATTTCGTACGCGAGTGCAGCCATCGAATTCGCAATGTTCATGATCTATGTCCCTTTCTAGGGGTGTTTTGTTGTAAACGGTCACGTAGGCAGCAGAAACACGGTATATCAACAGTAAGGTATATATACACTATAAATATGAAATTGTCAAACCTATTATAGTGCGGATGAGAGGACTCGAACCTCCACGGGTTTCCCCACATGGTCCTAAGCCATGCGCGTATGCCAATTCCGCCACATCCGCTGATCGCTCGCTTCTGCGAGGATTCACCTATACTACAAGGTTAGTGCGCGGTTTGGAAGGCTTTTTTAGAGATTATTGAATCAAAAGGCACGTATGTTATCGTTTTTCGCATATATGCATGCTCGTATTCGAGCCCAGTCTTTTCCCAGGTAAAATGGTGAGTGGCTCGTAGGGAAGGGCTGTACTTTGGAAGAAGTTCGTTTTTAACCGATTTCTGCAGTAAATCGCTTAGGTGAGCCGTATCGTCTGCATGATAGTAAAACCCTGCTGTACCCAGTATTTCTTCGATATACGGGCTTGTGGTGGCTATAACAACGCGATTTGCGTCCATTGCCTGAAGCAAAAGTGACGAAAATGATGGGTCATTAATTATGACGAATCCAGCCGTTCTCACGATAGATTGAGCCCCTCGGCTGGCCATCGGGAGTGCGAAGGGAGTGATGAATGGATAGTCTTTGAGTAGCTTTTTAAACTCTTTTGACGGGTTCTCGCAAAAAATAACCAATTTTTTCTTTGATTTTACGGCTTTATAGAGCTTTGCAATGCTTGAAATAGTGTCAATGGAATTGCTCAAAATAACGCCAAATTGGTTGTTTCTCAGGCCGTATTCTCTTGGTTGAATATCGCTTAAAATCGGCTTAGTATAGCCGTCGGGTATATATAATGACTTAATTTCGTAGAGTGCAAGGAGTTGATACTGCATTGTCCTTGTCGGAGCCACTATGCGATCAAATAATTTGGTGAGGAATTGTAAAAAAACTTGAAAGAGTTTGGTTTGAAAAGGTGAGGAGAAGGTCGGCAGGGAAGATAGCGCCCAGATCATAGTCGTGTGATTCGGCACCATAAATTGCAAGAAATTGAGCAATATTGCACCTTGAAACGTATGAACATGAATAGTGTTCGGTTTTGTGATGGCAGATCCGATAATTGCTAAAATATTCTTTATAAAGCCATTATATTGACCTTCTGCTATATGCCCGTTTTGAGATGCTTGGGTTATAAGCGCCTCCATACGATTTTTTTCTTCTTGCTGCTGTGGGTTGCCGATGAATAAAATTTTCATAACTAGCGACTATAGCATGAGCAAATGCATTTGACAAGTATGGTATTTTCTGTTTATAATGCGAGGTTCGGAATTGGGAATGATGTTTCAACAATCTGTATTGCAGAAGAAAAGGAGGCCCCTGTGGCTAAACAGCTGACGATTGAAGAAGTGCAGATGAAATTTCTCCGGTGGGGAGAGGGAGGAGTGCAGGATGCTGTGCTCAGGAATGAATTCGCCAATGTTCCAAGCGAGGAACTGCAGGCGATTCTGGAAGCTGGAATGCAAGGCGATGATCACTGGCTCCGCCAGGATAATGATCAGTGGTTCTTGGTGGACTTTGCGGGTATGAACCGCACGTGCGCGCTTCGAACTGCACAGACACTGATCGCCAACAAGCTCTTGCCCACAAGGCAGAAGCCGAAGGCGGAGGATCTGGACAGCTTTACCACAGAGGAGTTGTGGAGACTTGTCGATCTGTATGAATTCACGATTGCGTGTTTCATGGATGCGATGCATCAAGATCCCGGCCACGAAGTCAACAGGCCGTATCGTGAATTGAACGTCAGGTTCAAGGCACTGGAGGCCAACAACGCCAAGCTGCTCCAGGAAAAGCAGCAGGCTGTTGCTGATCTGGCCAAGGCGAACGGCGAAGTCGCAAGACTGCAAGGCGAATTGGCGAAGAAGCCAGTTCCAGTCGATGCGACGACAGTGAGCCCGGAAGACCTGGCAGTTCTCGACAAGGCAAGGGCGTTAGTGGCTATTCGGCCAGATCTGACACCCGAGCTTTTCAAGCAGGTCCTCGGTGAAAATGCCACGCTCAAGCAGGGGGTTGAGGTGGCTAAGGATGAGGTGAAGAAGGCGAAGAAAAAGGCCAAGAAGGCCGCCGCAGCCAGAAGTAAGTGGCGCAAAATCTTCATCGCAATGGCCGTTGTCGTGGTAATCGCAATGGCCGTTGTCGCCATGAACGGGAAGGGGATTTCTCTTCCAAGTTTCGGCGATGGAGATTCTGGACTCAAGGACCAATTAGAACAACTCAAGTAGCCCAATGGGCATAGGGAGAAAGCATGAACTGGCGAGTCGTTTGGATGTGTTTGTGTTTAATGCCTCTTTGCCTGGGGTGTGATAATTCCGGTCAGAAGGCAATAAACCAGGCCATGATCGACAAGATCAACAGCAACGAAAAGAAGGTGGATGATCGTTTCAATAAGCTGACGGAGAAGATGGAGGGTGAGTTTACCGCATTGCGGGACTCCATCGGCGCCGCAAGCAACCCGCGCGTGAAAATCCGTGTTCAGGGCATCACGTTTTGCCCAGAACCAGGATCAAGCGGAGCCGGGGGTGGGACGGAAATTGATGTGAACGCCTATAATAACGCAGCAGTGAACCATGTAAATGGGATGCAGGAAGCGTTGGATAGGCTCAAGGTTCGTCAATGTCCTCCGTTGCAATACGGCGGTCCGCCACTCTATCAGTCCCCAGGTTCAGGGCAGCAAGGGTTGGGATCACCAATCCAGCTACCGCCGTTTCCGGGGGCTCCAGTTAATTAGTCGAGATTTGTTCGTTTTTTAAGTTTTCGGCCGGTACACGTTTTGTGTCCCGGCTGATTTTTTATTGACAAATAAATTTATAAGAAGTATTATAAATCGCTGGCTTCGAGAGTTTGAAGCTCCCAAGCTATTAACATGAAGCACTTTTCCAACTTATTATTAGAGAGGAAACTCGGAATGACTAACATCTTTGTGCAAGGACTCGAGCAAATAAGGAAAGGAAGCTCAGAGCTATCAGCTGAAACAATGTTTGCTCTCTTT
>CAYVFG010000019.1:0-14450 GCA_964450915.1 uncultured Candidatus Saccharibacteria bacterium
TACGTAATAACATACCGAAACCAGAGCAGATTTTTTGGGAGAAAGTCAGGAGTAGGCAGTTTTACGGGTATAAATTTAGAAGACAATTTAGTGTTGGAAGATATGTTTTGGATTTTTATTGTCCAAAATTAAAATTAGGTGTCGAAATTGATGGTGATTCTCATTTTAGGAAACGTGCCCTTGTGTATGACAAAGAACGAGAACAGGCGATTTCTGATGTTGGGATTACTATTGTTCGATTTAGTAATAGAGAGGTTATGGGTAATATGCGCGGAGTATTGGAAAAACTTGAAAAATTCTTACCGCGTTAGACCCCCTCTAGCTCCCCCTTGGTAAGGGGGAGGACCCTACACGCTAAATTTAAATACGAAAATGTCCCCGTCTTGGACAATATATGTTTTTCCTTCATCTCGCACTTTTCCTGCTGCTCGAGCGGCTGCATAGCCCCCTAAAGATGTTAGGTCGTCGTAGGCGACTGTTTCTGCACGGATAAATCCGCGCTGCATATCACTATGAATTTTACCTGCGGCTACTGGCGCCGTGCTGCCTTTTTCAACGGTCCATGCGCGCGTTTCATCTTCTCCGGTTGTAAAAAATGTGATGAGTCCGAGGAGTTCATAGCCGGCCTTAATTAATCTGTTTAGTCCTGTTTCCTTGAGTCCATATTCTGCTAAAAATATCTCTTGATCTTCGGGAGACATTTGCGCAATTTCCTGTTCGATTTTAATAGAAAGCGGAAGGAAGTTTTCTGGGTACGTATCATGGAGTTGAGATTCAGAAACGTTTGCCACGTACATCATCGGTTTTAGGGTGAGCAGGGCAGATGTTTGGATGATTTCCCGTTCTTTTTCAGAAAGTTCAACGTCTCGTGCGGGTAGCCCTTGTGCAAGAATTGCCTCGATTTTTTTCAGCACTACAAGTTGCGCTGCAGCATCCTTCGCTTCTAGTCCTTGGCCTTTCGCAACTTTTTCAGCATTTTGGATTAATTTTTGCGTTGTTGCTAAGTCTGCAAGCGCCAATTCTGTATTAATCGTGTCTGCGTCCCCGGTTGGGTCTACTTTGTTCGCCACGTGAATAATGTCGGCATCAGAGAAGAATCTCACCACATGCACAATAGCGTCCACTTCTCGAATATGGGAGAGGAATTTATTCCCAAGCCCTTCGCCCTTATGTGCATCTTTTACCAATCCCGCAATGTCTACGAATTCAATGGTGGTCGGTACGGTCTTTGTGGATTTCATGAGTTTGGTAAGTACTTCCAGTCGTTCATCGGGTACAGGAACAATTCCCACGTTCGGTTCGATCGTGGTAAACGGCACGTTTCTCGCAGCCGCCGCTTGTTTTGTGAGCGCGTTAAACAACGTCGATTTCCCAACGTTTGGCAGGCCCACGATTCCAATCTTTAATGACATGCACGTACTGTACGGAAAATGTGGCGCGATGTCAAAAGCAGGGCCTACTTAATCTCCGCCCCGAGTACGCCGATAATGTCGTAGACTTGTTCGATGCTAATAATTGCTCCTTTGAGCGCGTCGGCATCTATTTTTATTCCGTGAATTATTGAAGTTCTGAAATCTGTTTTCTTTAATTTAGTTCTTCCGAATTGCGCGCCGGTGAGATTGCAGTTTTGAAAATATACGCTGGTTAATTTCGCTCCTAAAAAATCTGCTTCTTGGATATCGCAATCCTCAAACAATACGTCTTTGAGATTCGCAAAGCGAAAGTTTGCTAAGTTTAATTTACAGTTTTTAAAGAGTGTGTGCTCTAGTGTTGCGTCGGATGCGGTAAAGCCCGTCATACGGCTTTCGATAAATTCTGTATTTCCGATGCTGCCATCTTCGCACGTTACGCTTGAAAGGTTGCAGTTTGTGAACCGTGCATGGCGTATTCGAGATTCTTCGAAATGGGAACCGGCGAGGTTAATGGTAGAAAATATGGATTCGCGGATTTGGATATATTTTGCCTGTTGATTAAGGAGGTCCAGTTTAGATAGAGATACTAATTCATACGACCCCTCTTCTTCAAGCTGGGTAATAGGCGTAGTTTTGAGGCTTTTAGGGATATGGGCGACCGTTTGCATGGGGTAAGTGTAGCAGTATTTTTGTTCGCATGTATTGTGCTATAGTTAGTGTATGAATATCTACTTCGCAGCATCGATTCGAGGAGGGCGGGACGATCAAAAAATATATAAAGATATTATTGAAACGTTAAAAGATTTTGGGACAGTGCTCACAGAGCATTTTGGAAAAGAAAGCATTAACGAGATAGATGGTACTGGAAGAAGCGAAGAGGATATTTATCAGAAGGATATGGCATGGGTCACACAAGCGGATGTGATTGTGGCAGAAGTTACGCAGCCGAGCTTGGGAGTTGGGTATGAAATTGGGCGGGCGGAAGACATGGGGAAGAAAATATTGTGCCTCTATCGGCAACAGCCTGATCGAACACTTTCGGCGATGATTCAGGGGAATGAAAAGCTAATTGTGAAAACCTACGCAACCATTAGTGATGTCCGAAATATTTTAGAAGAATTTTTTGGAAGCTTAAAATAGCTTTTATCAACGAGATGGATATTATTCAAGAAATTCAAAACCTGAACTTTTCTGCTGATCAATATATTGTCGTGGGGAGCGGCCCGATGGCCGTACGTGACTTAAAGGATTCGCACGATATTGATATTGTCGTAACGCCGGAATTATTCGAGCAGTGTAAGGAGGGGGGTTGGGAGCAGATGCCGTGGACGTATTCAGGAAAAGAAGGGCAGATATATTTAAAGAAAGGAATAGTTGAGTTGTATCTCGATGTAAATGCGGGGGAATTTCATCCGACGTTTCAAGAATTGCAAAGTCGTGCAGATGTAATGCAGGACATTCCTTTTGCCTCTCTGGGAGATATTGTTCAATTTAAGCGAGCATATAATCGACCGAAGCATAATGAAGATATTCAGAAGATCGAAGAATACTTAAAGAAGCAGGCGTAGTAGTGGATTAGCGGTATACTGCTTAGTGTATGCGGTTTGATATTTCTCGATTTATTCCGAAAGGCAGTGTGGTGTTATGGATCACGACGCTGGGGTCGTACGTATTAGGATTGGTTCGAGATCGGGTATTGGCGCATTCATTTGGAGCGTCTTCGGACTTAGATAGTTACTACGCCGCATTTTTAGTTCCTGATTTTGTATTTAACGTGTTAGTTGCAAGCGGTATTGCGGCAGCAGCTGTGCCATTATTTGCGCAGCTGTATAAAAAGAGCCACGCGCACGCATATGAATACATGAATTCGCTGCTGAGCGCGGCAGTGGGAGCTATGATCGTTGTTGCATGTATTTTATTTATATTTGCGCCGCAATTAAGCGGCTTCGTTGCTCCTGGGCTTGATGTTCATGCTCATATGCTGGTGGCGCAGATGATGCGTGTGCTTGCATTTTCTTCAATGCTTTTTGCAGCGTCGAATGCGTTTGGCGCCATGCTTGTCGCGCAGAGAAAATTCTTGTGGTATGGAGTTTCGCCCATGGTATATAACTTAGGAATTGTGGCTGGGGCTCTTATTCTGGCGCCTCGGTTTGGTATTATGGGCGTTGCATACGGTACGGTATTTGGTGCGTTTTTGCATATGATCGTGCGTTGTGTTGATGCGCTTTATGGCGGATGGAGGTTTACAACGGCGCTTGCGTGGTGGCGGAGTGCGGAAATGAAGCAAACACTCAAGCTCATGGTTCCTAAAATGGTGGGGCATCCTGTCGATTTAGTAACGTTCTGGTTATTTACTAGTCTTGCGTCTCTTCTTTCTGCAGGATCTATTACGGCACTTAATTTTGCCCGCAATTTTCAAAGCGTTCCGGTAAGCATGATTGGTATTGCAATGTCGACGGCTGTATTCCCTGCGCTCGCAGAAGCACGGTTAAAATCTGCGCAAGACCTTCGAGCGTTACTCAACCGTACAGCGTGGGTCATTTTACTTTTAAGCTGTTTGGCTGCACTTGGTATGTATGTGCTGCGCTATCAGATTATTGCATTGCTGCTCGGTGGTGGTGCCTTTGGCGGTGATGCAGTTGCTCGCACGGCGCTTACGCTTGGAATGTTTTGCTTATCTATTCCTACCGAATCTTTGAGTCATTTATTTGCACGCGCCTTCTATTCAACGCAAAATACCGTCACTCCTGTTGTGTTCAGCGTTATTGGATTGATTGTAGCGGGTACAAGCGCGTATATGTTGATGGGGGCAATCGGAATTGTTGCGCTCCCGCTTGGATTTTTCCTTGGAAGTTTTGTGAAGACGGCTGGGTTGTGGGTGTTGTTTTTACGCAAAACTGCTGATTAGCCAACGATTAGGACTACTTTATTGCCTAACTCGATATTGCCATCGGGGCGCCAATCGTGCATGGCGCTCATGATTGTTTCTTGCGAGTATAAAAAGTCTGCACCATGCCGTGTGCCCGGGTCATTGGTAATAAATTTTCCATCAGCAGTATAGCCCTTAATAACGAGCATGTGATATATCGGCCCTGGTTGTTGGAAGTATGGGTTTTTAAGATCTTGTCCTGCTGCGGGCACGAGCACTAATTTTTTAGCATTAATAGCGCTCTTAATATCTTGAACGCTCGGGTTCTGCAGAATCTGGATGTTGGTATATTTATAATATTCTTTAAAAATAATTGCCGTTTGCGCAATTGTCGTGTCTTTGTAATCGTTAAATCGCTTATCTTCAAACGTTTTAATTGCGAGCAACGCTTGATCGGCAAATGCTGCATCTGGGATGCTTGTGTGGTGCACGTAGCTTATTGCCATGAGCGCAGATGCCTCCTCGCAGAAATTTTCATACGGTTCGCTCCAGTTTGCATTAGGGGCCTGCACGGTGAATGGAACGGCTAGATTGGCTTGAGCGGCAATGCTTGCAGGAGTTGGAGACGAAGAAGGTGTTTGCGGAGCTATTGAAGTATGTGGCTGCTGTTTTGTGGAAACTGGGGACGGGGTACTTGGCTGGTACGGCAATGCAGTGGGCAGCGTGGATTGTTCAATGGAGCGGCTAATGTCGACACGTTTCATCCAAGCAAAAGCACTTCCTGCTATAACGATAATAGCAATGCTCGCGATCAGTATATTCCTTGAACGTGCGCGCATAGGGTATGTTTCTACTATACAGATAACGTGGTGAGTATGACAGGGCAGAGGTATGCTTGCTGTATGCATACAAAATATTTCTTAGCTCTTCTCGTTATTTTTATCAGCGGAAGTGTGGCGGGTACAGTACATGCGACCACGTATCCGCCGGGATTTCTTGCTGATCCGGCATACTATCCCTCAACGCTGAATCCGAATTTCTTGCCGAATGGAACGCTTGTGAAAACAGCAGCTAATCCAGCTGTCTATTATATAAAAGACGGAACACGGAGCATGATACTCCCACGTATTCTGGAAATATGGTTTAAAGAAGCGCACTATTTTAAATCGGACGTGATTACGACTATTTCAGATGCTGATATGAACCGATACGCAGTTACGAAGTCTGTAAATCCGTACTATATCGGCAAGATTTTGCAGGCGCCTGACGGCAAGCAATATTTTATTGACGATAAGCTGCGCAAGCGGCCAATCAGCCAAGCAGTTCGCAAGGCACTCTTGTATCCATCGCGAAATTTGTATCCGACATCGTTTGCGCATCTTGTAGAATTTTCAACGGGTGTAGCGATTACGAGGACGGATGTACATCCAGGCGGAACGGTTATGTACTATGGTCCATATCACGGAGGAACTATTTGGAGAATTGAGCAGGATTCGAAAGGAAATTTAGTGAAGAAGCTGTACTTGCAAGATTATCTGTATGAAACACAAGGATATCCTTGGTCGGGACAGATTGTTCCTGTGACTGCAACGGAACTTGCGAAATACATACGCGGAGCAAATATCGACAAATATTCTGATGGCTGGGCGGTGAGTCTTAATGGTGCAATTTCTGTAGTGGAACAGGGGAAGCTTCGTCATATAGCAACTCCGCAATTGTTTACTGCATTAGGCTACCCTAGTAAGTATGTGCTTACGGTATTTCCCGAATTCTTGAAGCTGTATCCTGCGGGCGTGCCGATTGCGGCATTTAAAACGATCGTAACGCCGGCTGCGAAGCTGCCGCTTCCAACACTAACGACAAGCTCTACCGTTTCAAAGTATCCAGAACTCCATCCGGCTGCAGCGGCATTAATTGGTCAGGTGAATGATTTCTTTCTACCTATCTATGATCGCGAGCCGTCTGCAAGTGAAAATGCATTTTGGGTAGACTATATTTACAAGGGCGAGGTTGGGACCAAAGATGCGTTAGTTGCTGCGATGACAAAAGCACATACCACTGGAGTGTTGCCTGCTATTACGTCGCGCACCGCGACACTCTCCACGAGTATTCTGAAGAGTAAGTGGTTCCCGTACCTCTTCTACTTTGTATGGCACCATGATCCGAGCGATGCTGCAAAGGCGTACTGGTATGCAAGAATTGATCACGGCGACTGGAGTACGATTCAGGGCCTAGGCGGAACGATTCGGTATATACAAGAAACGTACGGGAAGGAATACAGGTAAAGCCGTCGATTTATTTGAAGTTCGCAGCAGCGTCTGATCCGAGGATAATAACAATATCAGCGCTGCTTTTAGCTTCGTTTGCTGGAAGTGTGGAATCTCCCTTTGCGGAAAGTTCAGCAGCTATTTTTTGTGCAGCATCCGCATCGGCAACGTTCAAATTGTATACAATCGTTTTTGTTACATCTTGGCTGGCAGCGTTTCCGATTGCGCTTACGGTATATTGTTCAGCGATGAGCTTGTTTTTCAGCTTTTGAGCAAGACCGGCGATGTGCGTCCCATTTCTGATTTCTATGTTGACTGACGTAGGTGCCGGAGTGCTGCTCGGCGAAGGCGTCGGGGTATCTGTAGGCATTGGCGTGCTCGTTGGGAGCAGTGCGAGAGGAGTCGCGGATGCTTGAGGGGCCTGTGCCGGGGATGGGGAGAGGAGCTTATATGTGACAGCGCCAAGCGCGCTTGCGATAATGAGTATGGTGATTGTCCAGATAATCCATTTTTTTTGAGCGAAAATATTGCTTGAAGTCATAACGTGATTATATCATGGGCGCCTCCTTAAGTGCATGAAGTTGGCATGATAGTATGGAGATGATGCAATTCTCTAAAATTCTCGTAACGATTGCCCTCATAGGCATGTTTGTCTATGGTTTTTACGAGCAGCAGCAGCCGAAGCCGTCTTCGTTATCCCAGGTAAGCGCCGGCGTTCAAGAGGTAGTTTCGAGCGCAGATACGAAATATACGCTCGATTCTCCCGTTCCCAAAGAACGCTGTGTCGTCAATGGCGCGTTACCGGATCATGAATGCACGCCAGGAGCGATATTTCCTGATGCTACAAAGGATATTATTTGCGTATCGGGGTATACGGCAAAAGTTCGAAATGTGTCTGCTGGTACAAAGAAGAAAATATATGCAGCGTATGGATTGGCGTATCCGCAAGTTACTGGAACGTACGAGGCGGACCATCTGATTCCTTTGGAGCTTGGCGGAAGTAATGAGGTTGCGAATTTATTCCCAGAAGCGGGTTCTCCAACACCAGGCTTTCGCGAAAAAGATTTAGTAGAAAATTATTTGCACCAAGAAGTATGCGCGGGTCGTATTGAGCTAGGTGCTGCGCAGAAGCAAATCGCAAACGATTGGCTTGCCGTATATAACGAACTGAAGCCTGAGCAAATCAGGGAGTTGCGCGGACAGTTTTCGAGTTGGACTGAAAAGAATTGAGGAAGAAGGCAATAATAAAGCACGCAAGCGCGATGAGGACAATTGTTCCGCCCGTAGATAGGTTGAGATAAAATGATGTAACGATTCCGGTGATAACAGACAGCAATGAGACTGCTTCTGCAATGATGAGCGTTGTCTGAAAGCTTTTCCTGAACTGAAGAGCGGTGAGAACGGGAATGACGATAAGGGCAGATATGAGCAAGATGCCGATAATGGGAATAGAAAGCGCAACTACGAGGGCGGATAAAATAATCAAAATAATATTGATGAGGCGAACGGGGATTCCGCTGACAAGCGCCGAGTCCTCGTCGAAGGAAATATAGAGTAATTCCTTGTAGAAGCCGATAAGGAGAAGCAGTACCACGACGCTTACTCCCGCTATCATGAACAAATCCGATTGTTGGACCGTAACAATACTTCCGAATAAGTAATTGGTAAGGTTGGTATTAAATCCGTGGTAGAAGCTGATTAGTACAATGGCAATGGCAAGGCTGCCTGACAAGAAGAGCGATAGTGCTGATTCGCCATATACTTTTTTGCTGATGCGGAGTCGTTCAATTGCGATGCTGGATATAACGGATGCGATAATTGCGGTGATGATCGGATTGATGCCAAATAAAAATCCGATTGCGATACCGGCAAACGATACGTGCGATAACGTGTCTGCGATAAGGGAGTATCTGCGCAAAACGAGGAATATGCCGATGAACGGAGCGATGACTGCGATGATGATTCCCGCAATGAGTCCTCGGACTACAAAACCGTATTGTAATAGTTCAATCATGGTGAGTATTTACTTCGTAGGTAAGCGCTTTATGGATAGTCGCAATTTCCGTTGCCTCTCGCGCAAGCGCCGTGTGGTCATGGGAAATAAATACGAGTGTTACGTCGTATGCTCTGTTGAGCGTGCGCAGAAGCGCATAAAATTCTTTTTGCGCGGCTTCGTCTACGCCCGTTGTCGGCTCATCGAGGAAGATAACTTCAGGATTACTGACCAGGGCTCTTGCGATAAATACGCGCTGCTGCTGACCTCCTGATAAATCTCCGATGAGGCGATTTGCATAATCCGTCATCTCTACTTTTTTCAAAGCTTCTAATGCTGCCTGCTTGTCTTGTTTTGTCGTGGGTCTTCCAATCCCGCGCTTCCCGTATGTACCCATCAACACTACTTCGAATACGGTGGCTGGAAAATTAATATCGAAGCTAGTTGCTTTTTGGGGAACGTAGCCGATTTTGTGCCAATCTTTGAATGTCTTAATATCTATGCCGAATAATTTCACGCTTCCGGATTGCGGCGTCAGCAGGCCCAACATGATTTTGAGCAGCGTCGTTTTTCCGCCGCCATTCGGACCTACTATTCCCAAGTAATCTCCGCGATGCACCGCAAGATAGACGTCTTGAATGACGTTTTCAGAGCCATATGAAAAAGAGACATCGATGCATTCTATGATATTCTCTTTGTGGTTTACATTGTGCATGAGAGTGCTGTTTGGAGGTTATGCAGATTATTGTACATGACAGTAAAATAATCCTCGCCTTGCTGCTGCTGATTTTTTGTTAACCCTTCTAACGGATTTAACTCGAGCGTTTGGGCGCCAGTTTCATGCGCAATTGTTTGAGATAATTTTTGGGACAGAAGGCTTTCAAAGAAAATATATTTTACATTGTGTTCTTGCACGAATTTCGCCGTTGCAATTAATGCTTGCGCAGAGGGTTCCTCGTCGGGCGATAATCCCGCAATGGGTACTTGGGTGAGTCCGTATTGATGTGCCAAATATCCGAATGCGGCATGTGATGTGATGATATCTTTAGTTGTGCATGATGCGAGGCCAGTTTTGTATGCGTTGTCGAGCTGATCTAATTTTTGTAATAAAGCCTGCGTGTTTGCTGTATATGCATCCTTATTTGCAGGATCGATTTGGATGATCGCATTGGAAATATTTCGTGCTTCTTCTTTTGCTAATACCGGATCGAGCCATGTGTGCGGGTCCGTGCTCGTCGCCCCATTTTCCGTAAGTGTTCGTGTTGCAAGACCATCGCTCGCAGTAAGAATGTGTACAAGGCTGTTTTTTAAATTCGCTTTTATTTTATCCCCCCACGGCTCGATATTGCCGTTGAGAATAATAAGATTTGCATGTTCCATTTGAGCAATGTCCTGGGTAGATGGTTCGTATTCATGAGGCTCTGCGCCGGCTGGTGTTACGTTAGCGATATCTGCTGTATCGCCAGCAATCTGCTCGGCAAAAAAAGCCATCGGGTAAAAACTGGCAATAATCTGCAGCTTGGGGGATTGGGCGGGCAGCGTATTTTTTAGGCGAGGCGCTATAAGCGCTCCCATACCTACTAGTGTCAGCAAGATAATGCCAAAGCTAATTAGCTTTTTGTCCATACTAGTATGGTATGCTTTTTCCTGTTAAATGCAATTAACTTGCAATAGTGGGAGTTAGTGCTATAGTGGGCATATGTCAACAACGCGCAATACAAGGAAAAAGAGCTTTATAGAGGGCGTTTTCTCCAGTACGACTGAGCCGATTTCTATTCGGGAAGTGTTTCGTCAAGTGCGGAAAGCATACCCAAAAACGGCGTATTCTACGGTATTTCGAATAGTGATCAAGCTTGAGGAAGATGCAAAGATTCATGCTGTGGACTGGCGCGAGCGCGGCAGCAGATATGAATGGGCGGGCATGCCCCATCACCATCATATTACGTGCCAGATATGCGGCACGGTGCAAGACTTGGAAGATGCTGATGTGAATTACGATGATGAAAAGATTCGAAAGAAAACGGGATTTATTACCAAGCATCATTCCATAGAACTTGAGGGTATTTGTGCGAAGTGCCGGTAAGGCGTGATATACTTGTCTTTATGAATACCACATCTTTATATATCGTAGCGGGCATCGTAGGAGTAAGTTTTATTGCTGGTCAATATATTGTTTCCGATCCTGTTCGGAATGCTGACCGTTCAATTACTGTTCAAGGGGTGGGAACTTCGAAGCAGGTTCCAAATATTGCGCATGTAACATTGGGCGTAACTATTTCAGGCGCATCATCTGCGCAAGACGCAACGGATCAGATGGCAAAAAAAATAAATGCAGTACTGGCATCCGTGCGCGCGCTTGGAATTGAGGATAAGGATGTTGCGACTCAAGGAATTTCTGTAAATCCGGCGTATGATTACACCAATGGAACACAAACGCCGAAAGGGTTCGATGCGACTCAACAGGTTGATGTGACGATTAGGGATACGAAAAAGTCCGGAGACGTTATTGCGAAAGCAACTGGAGCTGGCGCAAATCAAGTTGGAGGAGTGTCATTTACGAGCGATGACCAGTCTTCTGCGGATGTGTCTGCCGAGCAAGATGCTATCGCAAACGCCCAGAAAAAGGCTGAAGCAATTGCTGGATCTTTGCACGTGCGCTTAGGGAAAGTTAAAACGTATTCTGTAGATTCTAACAATCCTCGCCCTATTCCATACGCAATGGATTCTAAGCTTGCAATCGGGGGCGGAGCACCGACAACGCCAGAAGTTCCTACAGGCACGCAGGAAACAACAACGACTGTATCGGTCACATACGAGATCCGGTAATTGCGCATGACGCATAAAACAATTTTCATTACGGGCGCAGGGTCCGGTATTGGCAAGGAGGCTGCGTTCGTGTTGGCACAGCGCGGACACCGAGTAGTTGCAACTACTCATACGCAAGAACAACGCGACGCTCTTGTTCGGGAGGCGCAAGAGAAGAATCTTCTGCTGGATAGTTTTAAATTGGACATTACAATTCCCGAGGACCGCGAGCTTTTGAAAAAATATCCCGATATTGATGTACTGATTAATAATGCGGCAATAGGGAAGTCCGGCAGCCTTGCGACTGTGGATCTGAGTATTGTCAGAAACAGTTTTGAAACAAACCTGTTTTCGTCTCTTGCGTTAACTCAGATTGCTCTTGCGAATATGACGCAGCGCCGTGCCGGAACTATTGTTTTTATCAGCTCTACTGCGGGTAGGGTTATGATGCCATTTTTGGCGCCCTATGCGATGACGAAGTTTGCGCTGTCGAGCGGGGCAGAAGCATTGCGAGGCGAGATGCGGATACTTGGTACAGGTGTGCATGTTTCTCTTGTGGAGCCCGGCGCATATCATACCGGATTTAATCAGCGCATGATTGCAAGTCAGCAAGGAGTAGTTCGAGAGCGGCTGGAATCATTTTTTAGACTTCTAGAAGCACGGTCAACAACATCAATTGTTCGGGCAATTGTTCGCGCCGCAGAGGCGAAGCGTCCTCGGTTGCGGTATGTTGCCCCTTGGTGGCAGGCGTTGGGGGTAAGAATATTGCGCATGTTGGGGAAGTGAAAAAACGGTGTACAATGCTGAGTATGCAAAAACCCCCTACCCTCCCAACGATTTTAACCATATTTGGCGCTACGGGCGATTTAACGAAGCGAAAATTGATCCCAGCCCTATATAGGCTGTATATCGATGGAAATTTGCCTGAATTAATGCATATTGTGGCATTTGCTCGCAGGGAGTTTTCGGATGAATCGTTCCAGCAATATGTCGCCGAGGTGCTCCGGGGGCAGGGTGCAGATGAAGAAAAAGTTGATAGCTTTTCCAAGATATTTTCGTATTGCACGGGTAATTTTGCTGAAAAAGGCGGATACGAAAAGTTGGCGCAGCTATTAGGCAAGCAAGATGGGCAGTGGCATACGTGCGCAAATAAATTATTTCATTTGGCAGTTCCGCCTGAATATTATGAACAGATTTTACAAGAATTATCTAACTCTGGTCTCACAATTCCATGTGGTGGTGATGAAGGATGGACGCGCGTGATTGTCGAGAAACCGTTTGGAAAAGATTTGGCAACAGCGCAAGCGCTTGATGAGTTGCTCGGAAAGCTATTTAAAGAAGAGCAGGTGTATAGAATCGATCATTATCTGGGAAAAGACACGGTGCAGAATATCTTGGCATTTCGATTTTCGAACGTATTTTTAGAACCGGCATGGGATTCGCGATCTATCGATAGCATTCATATTCACTTATATGAAAAAATAGATGTTGAGGGGCGCGGAGCATTTTATGACGGGGTAGGAGCCTTGCGGGATGTGGGGCAGAATCATATGCTGCAGCTGCTTGCATTGTTTACTATGCAGAACCCGGGAGCATTTGATGCAGATTCTATCCGCAACGCTCGTGCGAAAGTATTGGAAGCGCTTGAGACAATGGACGCGCAAGATATTGCCCGATACACGTTGCGCGGTCAGTATGACGGATATAAAAAAGAAGATGGCGTTGCGGACGGGTCGAAAACGGAAACATATTTTCAGCTGGAGGCAAAATTAAATCTTCCTCAATGGAGAGGCGTTCCAATATTTTTGCGAAGCGGAAAAGGAATGGATGAGGCGAAAGTTGAAGTGGTGGTGAAATTCCGTCATCATACGCCGTGCTTGTGCCCATCAGATAAGCATTTTACAAACATTTTGCGATATCAGGTGCAGCCAGAAGAACGTATATCTATGTCGTTTTGGGCGAAAAAGCCGGGCGGAGAGATGGTTGTAGAGGAGCGAGATTTTTCTTTTGATTATGAAACAGCATTTTCCGGAAGCGAATTTTTGGATGCATATGCAAAGTTATTGCGCGATGCAATTGAAGGGAATCAAACATCGTTCGTTTCAACTGAGGAGATAACGGCAAGCTGGAAATTTATCGATCCTATTATTTCTGCGTGGCAAAAGGGCGCTATTTCGCTTATTTCGTATCCGAAAGGGTCACAGGCTCATGCGATAAGTGATCTTGATCCACAGCCAAAAATCCCAAAGAAAGAAATTGCATATATCGGACTTGGAAAGATGGGATCGAATATGGTGGAACGATTATTGGATTATGGTTGGTCCGTTACGGCATATGATCCGAACGAAAGCGCACGCAAGAAAGTGGAAGAAAGAGGAGCTTTTGTAGTGAGCGCTATATCCTCATTATCTGGGCGCATATATTGGCTCATGGTCCCGCATCCTGTTGTTGATGATGTGATTAAAGAATTAATGCCAAACCTGAAACAAGGCGACATTGTGATAGATGGCGGAAATTCGTTTTATAAGGATTCTATTCGCCGCGCCGAGGAGCTAGGGAAGATCGGGGTGAGCTATCTTGATGTGGGAGTGAGCGGAGGGCCTTCGGGGGCTCGCATGGGAGCATGCCTCATGATTGGAGGAGATAAGGCAGCGTACAAAGAATTGGTTGGATTATTCTCGGACTTATCTATTGCTGGCGGATACGAATATATGGGGCAGTCCGGCGCTGGGCATTTTGTGAAAATGGTCCATAACGGTATTGAGTACGGTATGATGCAGGCAATTGCGGAAGGTTTTGCTGTTCTTAAGGAATGGCGAGGAGATTTGGATCTTGAGAGAATTGCGCATGCGTATAACAGCGGGAGCGTTATCGAATCCAGGCTTGTGCATTGGCTTAAGGAAGCATATCGAATGCACGGAACCGAGTTGCAAGATATTTCCGGTACCGTTGCTCATAGCGGAGAAGGAGATTGGACGGTGGACGCTGCAAAGGAGCTCGGCATCCCAGTGCCGGTGATCAAGGCTGCGTTGCAATTTAGGATTGATTCTGAGGATGCGCCAAGCTATACCGGACAAATCGTGTCTGCGCTTCGTAATCAATTT
>CAYVFG010000020.1:0-12156 GCA_964450915.1 uncultured Candidatus Saccharibacteria bacterium
CTCCAACAACTTGTAATGCTACGCCTGGCGTGGTCGTCCCGATACCCACATTTCCCGCATTTACAATTAAGCCGTAGTTTGCAGTAGTAGCACCGCTCGCATTCAAGTAGAGCGCTACGTTTGTACCAGATGTTGCATTAGTGTGAGTATTGCTAATTTGAGCTCCATACGTAGTAATAGCATTCGTTGCAGTAGCGCCTGCGGTGAGAATATTAAGCGCTGTTTGGGATGCTGCCGCAGCCGTACCCGAGACTTGTAGGTCGGCCAATATACCTGATGTAAGGGTTGAAGACGCTACATACAGACCCGTACCAGTGGTTAAAGCATTAGCATTCAAAACAAACGAAGCGCCCGTTGTTGTTCCCGTTGTTCCAGTTGAAGTAACCGCAAGCTGACCATCCCCTCGAACAGTAAACGAACCTCCCGAAGTTGTAGGCACTCCGTAAATATAATAGGAACCAGAACCAATAGATCCAGTAGACAGTACAAGCAATTTATCCGCATTCTGAGAATTAGCCGTTGATCCAATAGTAAGATAATTTTTCGAACCAACTACAGTGGATGGAATACTTACCGTACTAGAAGTTGCAGAGATAATATCGGTTCCTCCAATTGATATACTTCCAGTGCTGGCTGCAAAATTTAATCGATCATTACCGAGAGAAATTGCAGAGCCTGATTCAGATTGGATATAAAGACGACGATCGCCAGCTGCTTTGTCGACGGCTGCAAGAGACACCATGTCTGCTGTTGCTGCACCAAGTACCGGAGTAGTGGCACCGCCACCGAGAACAAGATTATGAGTGGCACTAGATGGCAACGTTGTAGTTCCTGCTAGTATATTACCGTTAAAGTAATTGCTATCCGAGGCGTTACTTTGGTAAATGCCCCAGGAGTTTGTGATATTCGTTCCGTTTTGGGTATCGATATAAAGCCCATATGTATTGGTAGTTGGCCCACCAGAAGAGACGGGGGTCCCGGCGTAGAAAGCAGCGCCTCCCGTAATTGTTCCAGCTGCAAGATTCTGCACTATACCCTTCAAACCAACTGCCATTGTAATTGTATTTGTTGTGCCGCTAAGGTTTAGTCCAATTCCTAATCCGCCAACAACTCCACCAGAGCCTGCTGTTAAGTTTACATTACCAGTATTCCGAGCACTTCCGAAGAATCCGTATATCGAGTTCGACGTATTGCTCGTAGGTGCAAACCTTGAAATAAACAACAATCCTTGCCCTCCCGATGCAATAGGAGCATCGTAAAGAACATTTACTGCTTGCCCAGTTCCTACTGCAGTACCTACACCTAGGCCAGCAAATTGCGGGGAAGAAGTTGTGGCAATATCCTGTGGAGTAGAAAGTGTAATCGTTCCATTTCCGTTCGTAACAATAACCTGATTAGACGTTCCTGTGAGAGTTGCTTTTGTAAGCGTATTGCCGGAAGAATTCCCAATTAAAAGCTGGCCGTCTGTATAGCTCGTTTGCCCGGTACCACCGTTTGCGACGGGAAGCGTTCCGGAGGTGTCAGTGGATAAAACAATAGCGCCATATGTTGGAGTTGTTCCGCCATGCAATACAGTTGTTGACGTTCCTGCGCCAGTTTGCGCAAGAACTCCGGACCCGTTGGTATATAGCAACCCGCCATCAGTCGAAAACGCGCTTGCAGTGAGAGTTCCTGCTCCGTTGATGGTAAACAACGCTACACCTGAACTATTTTGAATCTGAAAACTTGTTGCTGATGTGCCCGTACCTAACTTTGCGATAGTTACCCCAATTGCATTTGTATTATTAATCGTAAGATTTCCCGTAGCAGATGTGATGCTCGAATCTGTCCCATCATGCGTTAATTGCAAATCGTTCCCTGTACCAATTGCCAGAATAGTAGAGTCGTTAAAGGTGAGTGTTCCTGAAGTAAAAGCGTCAGATGCATCCGAGCGCAGGAGCGAAGCGCCGTCTATCCCATCTACCGCATCAGCGTTAAATGCTTGAGGAACGGCGTCTAGCCGCACGCGGGGCGACATTTCACCATCGCTATTAAAGTCGATTCCTAAGTAGATATTGTCCGTATTGAAATCTACAGATCCGGGAAGAGCAGTACCATCACCCAGATCCGTTCGAAAAATTCCATCGGTAACTGTCAATGACTTCGTTTCCGTCCAGATTGCAGAACCTGCGCTGCTGACGCTATACAAGCTGAACGTAAAACTGTAACTTCCATCCGCAACATTTGTGCCATCAGAGTTAACAACCTTTCCCTGGAAATTGATTTGTTTATTAATGCCAGTGGCTGCGTATACGGGTGCGTATAATAGCGATGCTGTTGCCAAAAACAACGCACATACGAACGCAAAAGTTATCGCCTGTTTTTGAATACTTTTTTTAATAAAAATACTGTTAAACAACTGATGAAGGATAGTGAAATTATAACATGAATATGAAGAAATTATGCGTATTTAAACCCGTGTTTTCAGATGCGCATATTCGTTTAAAAAATGTGAACTACGATATTGAAAAATGGTAATTATGTAATAAAAAAAGATACCCCGAAATCGCGCGGGGTATGGTATAATCGCAGCGATATGAACATGAAGACCAACCGGCACGACATGCATGCACTTCGCATGGCCAGGTATTTAGTAATAACAACTTTGGTGTTCAATATGGTTGTACCGAATATGGCACAAGCGGGTCCTGCAAGCAGCAACTACCAATTGAAAGACTACGGGTTTGGATCGGGAGGATCTGCAAATTCAACTTCTACAAATTATAATTTGTTTGGAATTTCGGGGGAAACAAGCGGCGATACATCATCATCTACAAACAATAAAACGCTACAGGGACTGGTAGGAACAACGCAGGCGAACGTTCCCCCAGCGCCCGCATTTACAAACCCGTCGCATTACTACAATAAGTTGAAGCTCGTACTAGATACAGGAAGCAACTCATCAGATGCGACGTACGCGATCGCTATTTCAACTGACAATTTCTCATCGGACACTAAATATGTTCAATCAGACAATACCATTGGCACTGCATTAGGTTCGGAAGACTGGCAAACATATCCAGCCTGGGGAAGCGCTTCAGGGATATATATTATCGGATTAACGCCTGGTACAACATATACTGTAAAAGTAGAAGCTGAGCGCGGCAACTTTACCCAAACGGGTTTTGGACCGACTGCTCAAGCCACCACAGATAATCCATCTTTAACATTTGATATTGATGTTGCGCCAACCGATACGGAAACTGCAGCGCCATATAGCGTAAGTATTGGAGACCTTACGGCGGGCTCCGTCATTACCGCATCAGATAAGGTGTGGGTTGACGTAGATACGAACGGAGCGGCTGGCGCGACGGTGTATGTACAGGGAGCAAACGGCGGACTTTCCAGTACAGATGCGAGCTATACGATATCCTCGGTAAGCGGAAATTTGGATAGCTCAAGCGAAGGGTATGGAGCACAAGGAAGCTCTGTGGCAGAATCCGCGGGAGGGCCGCTCGAGATCACCAGTCCCTATGACGGCTCAAGCGATACCGTAGGGCCGCTCGATACCACAAGAAGAATCATATTCGACTCCTCTGGAACTGCCATTACTTCCGGGAGAGGATCGTTTACCATTAAAGCGAAAGCAAGCGCAGTAACAAAATCCGCATCTGACTACAACGACATTCTTACCCTTATTGCCAGCGCATCGTTTTAATAGTTGTTATGAAGCCTCTACTTATATTGCTTATAGGCGTTGCGAGCATCTGCAGTATTGCCGCGCCACTCTCCACACTACAGGCGAGCGGAGATGGAGGAATTTCGGTGACGCCGTCAATATTGCGAATCGACTTGCACGAAGATTCTGATACAGCAGAAGTTATCTATACAAATAGTTCAAAAGAAGCCGTTTCGCTTCATTTGCAAGTAAAAAACTTCAGCGCACTCGAAGATGGTTGGAAGGTATCATTTCTTCCGGATAATAATTCCCAAAATTTTCAATATAGCCTTTCCTCTTGGATTAAATTTGAAAATGACACCGTATTATTGGCACCTCATGAGTCAAAGACTGTTAAAATTTTTATCGATAAACAAAATCTCCCGCCAGGTGCTCACTATGCGAGCATTCAAGCAGTTATTCAGCAAGATAATACTCAGGGGACTTTGGGCTTAAAAGGAATATTATCCAGCCTGCTCTTTATCCGCGGAGCAACGGGGCAAGAAATAGTATCCGGCACCATTCAAAAGCTTGTATTACCTACTGCACACTTCTCCTTTCCAACGAATGCAACGTTTGCGCTCAACAATACCGGAAATGTTGAATCTGCCCCCTATGGGGAATTACGAATCGCAACTTCGTCCGGAAAACTTGTTGCAAAGGGAGTTATTAACACAGACTCTCTTATAACTCTGCCGGAAAGCGTCCGATCCTACACGTTTCCCATTCAGCAACTTCAACATTTCATACCGCCAGGGGTATACCATGCAACGCTTAGCATCCACTTAGACAAATCAGATCAGCAAATTACTGCTTCCAAAACATTCTTTTCGCTAGGCGGCCTATCGATACAAGAGGCACTATACGCAACCATTCTTAGTATATTGCTCATATTCATACTCATCCGACTGCGCAGGCGTCGTTGACAATAATTTAAATATAGATTACAACGCTTGGTGGCCATCACCAAGTTTTTTTTGATTGTAGTAGCCCTTATTCCCGCATATGCATATGCGGGGCAGTCTGAAACCATTACAATTTCCGCGATCGTACCGCCTTTGCGCTACGTCGTAATAGATACCGCGTTTACCATACAAGAAATTACAAGCAACAGCCCTCGAAATGTTCAGCCAATCGTAAAGCTCGCTTCTCTGGAAGGGCCTTCTGTGCAATGGAATGCAGATATAGAAAAACAATACAACAAACTCCAGCCGAATCTAGACTTTTCTCGGCCGGGCGTTATATATCATCGAGAGCAGACGCAATCAGTAGTCACGTCCGCAATCTCGCACATCAAACAACTCATCACCTCTCTTATATAAGCTAGCTTGCAAAGGATAGCGTAGATATCATGCGCCGATACAGCTCCTGCGCATACGCTTCGTCAGCTGCCTGCACTACAAATGTATATACAAGCCCGCCCCTCAGTAAAAAGGTTCCAAATTCCGCAGGGTTATCGCTATCTGAATGGCGAGAAAATTCTACACCCGACGCCCCGCTGACTGTAACAGGTTTTTCTTGGTACGTGTCTGATTTTATGCGACGGAACGCAACGGCAGAAAAGTCATTGATAGAAACCATGCCTGGCTCTCGGAGCACCTGTGCAGCAATCCGCATATGCGAATTTGACTGGTACGCGACCCAGCTTGCAACAACGGCAGGATTAGCATCTTTTTCTAAAAACTGTTCTTCAGCTGAATTGGGGTACGAAAGCGAAAAATAATCATTTGAGTAGGTAGTCCATGCAATTTCCGGGGAGCTTGTCGGGGAAGGCGAAGGGGAAGACAGTATCTTGAATTTCTCGTGGGATGCAATAATACCAAGAGAAGAAAAAGAACCAAGGCACAGCAACCCGGCAGCGCTCAACGTTATATATAATGATATATTCCGCTTAACGCGCATGTTCATGTTGCTTCCTTACAAGCCGGCGCACATACAAGCGAATGAGCATCCAAGCGCCCGCAATACAAATAGTCGGAATCAGAATAATAATACTGGCAAGTTTCCATGGAAATATCCAGAACGTGGTGACAGCTTCGAGCGTTTCATCTTTTTGCCCTGAATCGTATACCAGGAGCAATCGAGCGGAATACTTTCCCATGCGCATATGAGTAACTGCATCCCAATGAAATACAAGGTGATATGCGCCTTGATCATTTTTTTCTCTCGTAATGAAACCATCTGTCCACTGAGCAGTAAACGCCCTGGAACTGTTCGGAATAATTGTGCTTAAGCCTGGATTCACTTCAAGAATAGCAATGTCCTTTTTGCTGCCTGAAGAAATAAAAATATTTCCTCTTGGTCGAACATGAATATTCCCCGCATTATGAATGAGTACGGAAAAATCCACTGGCAAATATTCCGCAAGATGATGCGATGCTTTAAAATCAACAAGCTGCGCATCAACATGCGCATTCGGAGATAATACGTTGAGCGATGCGATGACAGCTGCACCTCCAGATAGCTCTGCTGTTTTTGTTGCGCCCGCTTTTTGACCATCTTGCTGAATAACAAACACGGGGTAATACCCGAACGCCGCACCAGGAGGTATGGAAATAGTAAACGGAATATACGTCCATTCTTTTGAGGGAGCGTCAAACGTTGGGTTCTCTACATGAATCCAGGAGATAAAATCATCTTGAGACGTAGGGTCGGCAAGCTGGAAGCCCGGATCTTGGTCAGCAGGAATAATTTTCTTGAGCTGAACCTTAAGATGCAGCGCATCGTTCGTATTATTGTGGACTCGAATTTTATCGCGAATTTCTGTTCCTGGCTGGCCAGTCAAGTCTAAGGATACAGGCGATACCGTAATATCAAGCCGAGAAGACTGAGCAGATGCAATTGATGGAACAACTAAAAACAGGGCAATTGCCAGTAAAATGTTTCGGGGCATACCGGTAACGGTACTTTGAAACTATTAAAATCGTCCAGCTGCAACCACCGTAAGCGTATCGGTATAATCAGATGCAGCAGCTTGCACAGCGCTAATCTTTGCACGCTCCGTCAGAGTCAACACGTCTCCATCCGTTGTTCCGTCGGAGGCGGCAATCGGCTGAAATGATGTGGAAAGCGTACCTCCGGAAGTTGAGTTAGTACCATTATATTCAGCTCCGTAATTAGATGCCTGAGTAACTGTTCCGCTTCCAGTTCCGCTATCAGTTGTTACATCAACATCGAGTACGTATCCCGTTGTAGACGCAAGGTCAGTAGGAGAGTTATCGACAGTGCCTGCAGTTGCAATACTGGAAGAGGCGGCAGAAGAAGATAGCGCAGCATTCGCACTCTTTACCCATTGAATCCAACCTGCTGGGGCATTTGTTGCTACCGTTGTCGTTACTCCGCTGGTAGAGGTCGTGGTTGTAGATAAGTCAGCAGTAAACGAATCCGTATTCGCGCTGAGTGCAAACGTAAAAATTGCAGGAACAACGGCACTTACAACGATTTGATCATTAGACACAACTGCTGTTGCGTATGACGTGGAGTCAATAGCTGCGGGGCCAGAGGTTCGCGTGGTGATAGTTCCTGTTTTACTGCTTCCTGCCGAGCTCGTGGTAAGTGTGCTTGTGCCTGTGAAGTTAAAACAGTACAGCGTACCAACAACTAAATCGCTGCTCGGAAAGGTAACGGTTTGGCTTGAGACTGCAGTAGCCGTGCCAATTCCTAGCCACGCACTTGCTCCTGACGGAAGGTTTGTTGTAGTAACAGTCCAATTTCCTGCTGTGCCGTTTACGGTAAATCCTGTAGGAAACGCCACTTGTACATCAGCCTCAGTAGCAGCAGTAGCAGGCTTTGCGCATACGGTACCGCCCGTGGCCGTCGAGGCTTTCATCCTGTCTAGTCGTAAATATGCTTGAGTGAATCCAGTTGCTTGCGCTTGCAACGAAGGGTCATATAATGGCGTCGTAATGAATACAAAGATGAGAAGAAACCCAAATCGTAAAATCCGCGCAGAAATCTGCCTATCTCTTTCTAGAGGGTTCATAAGATAAGAGCATGCTACCACAAAAAACGATTATGAAGCAGGGGTGATATCCACATCATACTGTTGTATAATGTACAAACATGACTACAAAACATATTTTTACCATCGCACTTGGAATTACTGCGAGCATTGCATTATTTGCGAATTCCGCTCACGCAGCAATCTCTCAACAACAGCTCATTATCAACGTTCTTCCAGATTTCGTGTCCGTATTTGGGAATAATCCGACTGACACTGAAAAGAATTGGTGGCGCGCGCGCGTTTCTTGCGGAGAAATTACCTCTGAAGAAAAATTATTGTCTTCGATGCAATACACGAAAAGCTTGAAGACGAGAATCGGATCTCCGAATATTTGCGGAAAGACAACAAGCGCAAGCGCGGCTGCATCAACAGTTTCTTCTGCCGTAAAACAGCAGCTCATTATCAACGTTCTTCCAGATTTTATAAAAATCTTCGGCAATAACCCGACCGATACCGAGAAAGCGTGGTGGAGAGCGAGAATTTCTTGCGGAGAGATTACCTCTGAAGAAAAACTACTATCTTCAATGCAATATACAAAACTTCAAAAAAAGCGAATGGGGTCGCCATACATCTGTGGCAAATCCGCAAGCACAACCAAAGCAGCATCCTCCACTTCAATTCCTAAAAAAGCAATTGATGGAATTGATGGCAACGCGGCAGGCGATACCGTTCGAATTGGAATCACAAATACAAATGGATCTGCGATTACGGTTACAGCAAATAATAGCTTTCAAATTCGAGAAGGCGCAGATAAAGTTCTCGCGACTATGAAGGCAGGTCAAAACATTGCAGTTTCTTGGTCGAGCGGAAAGTATCACGTTCGCGGATCCGGGAAGAGTTTTGATACCGCAAATAAAATTCGATTCGTTCCGCTAAACGGAGCAATTATGGAAATCGTAAGCTACAGCGACCCGTCGGTTACTTATAAGGGGAAAAACTACAACCGATTCAGAGGCGTTATCGAAATCAGAAAGTGCGACAACTGCAATCAACTATGGGCAATCAACGAGCTTCGAACTGAGTTGTACTTGCGCGGATTAGGAGAAACATCCGGAGAAGGCCCTGAGCAATACGTGGAAGCGCTCGGAATTGCTGCGCGAACGTATGTGCTGTATCACAAAATTGTAACAGGAGGACGATCCTTATATAACGACTTCGATATTACCAATACTCCAAACGATCAAATATACAGAGGCTATGAATATGAAATCATCACCCCTCGCATGAGCAACCTCTTTAATAAAGTTCGCGGAATCATCGTTGTAAATAAAGAGCAAACTCAGCCAATTGCGTCCATATACTTCTCTGATTCCGATGGCAGAACGCATACAGCGAAAGAAGAATGGGGTACTGATCGGTTCCCATACCTGCAACGTTCCGTTGCTGACCCATACCACGTAACAACCCATTGCAACGGCCATTGCGTCGGCATGAGCGCGCAAGGGGCATACGGATTCGCAAAGGCAAAGAACTGGACATTCCAACAAATCCTCACGTACTACTTCTACGGCGTAAAGCTGGTAAAGGCGTATTAGTGTATGATTAATCCATATGAAAATATGGATTATTGCGGAAAATTGGCCGCCTCGAATAGGGGGGATTGAGCGGTATGTAACAGGCATTGCAGAGGGTTTTGCAAAAAAAGACCATGAAATAATCGTTTTTGCGCCTCCTGGCTCTACGGCTATTCCGGGCATTTCCGTGATCACACCACGAATTTTTTGGCCGATCATAAAACCATCGTGGATGCCGTTTGCACTCTATCTGCTTGCGCGAGCCCTTGTGCGCAAACCAGATGTTATTATTTGCGGAAAAGCATTGTTTGAAGGACGAGTTGCGCGAATGCTTAAAAAAATACTCGGTATTCCATATATTGTGTGCACGTATGGCATGGAGATTGCCACATGGAAATCCCACATCAAAACATCCACTCAAACATCACACGTACTGCACGATGCAACGCATGTGCTCGTCATGAACAAGCAGACAAAAGAAAGCGTTATCAATCTTGGCGCCCATGAAGAGCGCGTGGAGTTCATATATCCAGGAATAAATCCTGATTCGCTAGATCAAAAAAATAATCCCGACGACGTACTGAAAACATACGACATTGCTGCGCCATACATTTTAACCGTTTCCAGATTGGTTAAACGCAAGGGGATAGATGATTTGCTACAGGCAATGTCAAACATACAAACGACCATTGTTATCGTGGGAGACGGGCCGGAGCGAAGCAATCTTGAACAGCTTGCACAAAAGCTCGGCGTTCATGCGAAGTTTCTCGGCGCAATTTCTGATGAGGACGTACATGCCTTATATTCTCGCGCCCAGCTGTTCGCGCTTACTCCAAAAGAACTGCCAGGCGACTACGAGGGGTTCGGCATTGTATATAATGAAGCGGCATATTTCGGATTGCCTGTTGTCGGAACTCGTACCGGCGGCGTACCAGAAGCAGTGCAAGATGGTGTAACGGGTATATTGGCGCTGCCGGGGGATATTTCGTCCATATCTCAAGCAATCGCAACCCTGCTTGAAAATCCAGATAAAGCAACGCACTATGGGGAAATGGGAAAACAGCGCGTAGCAGAAAAATTCACTTGGAATAGCATTATCGGTAGCTTAGAAAATATTCTCATCTCATTATGAACCTCGGGAAAATTCAATTACTGTCCATCTCGACGAATGCAATCACTACCGTATTAGGCATTGTTCAAAGCATTATCATTATTCGCGTATTGTCGCCCACAGAATATGGCCTTACGGGGCTTGTAATGTCTATTGGTGGAGTTATCGGCGTCAGCCAGCACCTTGGCATTGTAGATGGCGCAATTAGGGAAATTGCAGTCCGAAAAAATAAAACTGAAATCGGAAAAGTGTTTTGGGTATCCCATATCGCTCGCCAAATGGTGACGATACCGCTTTCTCTTGCGCTAGCTTTATTAGCCGGAGTCATTGCAGTGAAAATCTATCATCGCCCAGAAATCATTCCATATATACAGATGTTCGCAGCAGTATTGGTATTGCAAGGGTTCCAAGACGTGCTTGGCGCGACGCTCACGGGAATGAAGAAGTTCGTGCACCTGTATGCCATTCAAATTATTACAGCAACCATCAATATCGCCGTGTTCGGATTTTTAACATGGAAATATCATGTGGCAGGATTCTTCTGGGCAATTATTATTACAACTTTATTAATGGTTGTTTTAATTGGCGGGATTGTGGCAAAACAGCTTTCCGGCCATTTAGCGTTGCCATCTTTTAAGGAAATCAAGCAATACGGGAAAAATCTCCTGCATATCAGCGTGTATATGTATATCTCGAGAATTTTTTACGTTATCTGGCAGCGGCTGCCGATTTTAATTCTCGGAGGAATAATCAGCGGCGATCAATTAGGATACTTGAATATATCGCTCACATTCGGATCAAAATTAATCATTGTCGCCGCGGCATTATCAGAGGTAAATCTTTCCTGGATGAGCACGCTCTTTGCAACGAGCAAGAAAAAGTTCCTCCAAGTCGCAGAACACACGATGCATCGAGTACTGTTGTTATTGTCGCTTATTACAGTAACGCTATTATTCTTCGTACCGGAAATTCTCCATATCGTTATCAGGAAACCTGCATACTACCCCGCAACGCCGTATATCATTATTATGACGGCTGCCTTTTTCTTGTATTCGCTTGTCGATATTGGAACCAGTAGCATGTTCGTTTCTGCGAATAAGCCGAGAATGCGCGCAATTACGTTCGGAATCTTGACGGGAATTGCGGCCGTCTTTTCAGGTATCGCACTATACTCGAGCAATGCGATTTTTGTCGCAGTCGCCGGCATGGCCGCAAGCTCCGTTATCGCATATGCATTCATGATTATCGCGGCATATCGAATGCTCAATATCCGCCTTACTCCCGTGAGAATCGCCACCCTGCTTGGAGTACTAGGATTTGTAAGCATCTTTTTATACACCGACCCGTCGCTCCTCTTTAGGACATTCGCATACATTCTCGTACTGATATATATCCTAAGCGAAACATACTACCACCTCGTGGCTACAAGCATTCAAGCAGTCGAGTCTGCATCACCTACAAGAATCATCTGCTTTGCCGGCTCACTCTATGACCAAGGAAGCTGGACAAACAGGCAGCATATTATGGCGCGCCTTGCAAAGAAGTATCCCGTACTCTATATCGAGCCTCGCGTATGGATTGTTCGATATATATTTGAAAATATATTGCATCCTAAAAAGATGATGAGGTTTTTCCTGCGCGTCTTTAAATACGAACAGCGATCAGATTTGCTTTACATAACCTCTCAATTCAACATCATTCCAGGCTCTCGAGAATTCACGTGGATCAGTGCCATTAACCATTGGTTTAATAAACGGCGAGTGCGGAGCACGGCTCGTGCGCTCGGGTTTTTAGACGCAAGCACGGTGTTGTGGCTCTATGATACTGAGGC
>CAYVFG010000021.1:0-11518 GCA_964450915.1 uncultured Candidatus Saccharibacteria bacterium
GATTGCCTTCTTCGGGTTTTTACGTGCCCATGCCCCCGTTTTATTTGCGAAGCCCATCGCAATATCTGATCCGACTCCCGCTACTCTCTTGCCGGCATAATTTGCTATGAAGAATAGCGCGATCACTACGATAAAATGCAGCATGGCATTGAATGAAGTTTGCCACGAAGTGTCGGTGGTTATATCGCTGGGCAATTCAGGTGAAATATTTTGTACCTGAATAATGATTAAGAGGAAAAAGAACACGATTGGGCCATATAAAACCCATTTGATAAACATTCCCCACCACGCAGATGCGTATCCGGACGTTTTCGGAAGCGCAAAGGCAAGGTACGCGAGAGGCGAAACCATGAGCAGGATAATGAGGGCGATATACCGAACAAATAGGTTGATGGCGATAATGCCCATGCCGGCTGTCAATGCAATCGTAAAGAAGCTTTGCTGGGTTAAGCGCGACATTATGGCAATAAAATTGTTGTTTGTACCCGGGTCTTGCAATCCGGCCACTTTTTCATTAACAATTTCGCTTTTTTCAATCAGCTTTGCGGTAAAATTTTTCGCTGTTACCTGCCCCCCGCCCATCAAATTTATTTCAACAGCCATTGCTACGCGCGACATGTCGATCATGAGGCCCCCAATAACCAAGCTGAAATTAACGAGCAATGCTGCAATTAGTAGCTTCGGCAGCAATCTCTGTACGGAAGTGCTGACAGATTCGAGGCGCAATGTAGTTGCGAACGCAATATAGAGCAACGCCACGATGAATCCTAGGTTCGCAAGCCCTTGTACGAACGGCCACGTTGCTTGCACGAGATTGCTTGAAATATATTGGCCTTGCCCAACCATCGTAATGACGAGGTTTCCTAGAAATTCCAGGACAAAGCTGGCGAGCCAATTAATCCAAGAGAGGATGTATTGGAAAAAGCTTATTAATACCCGAGCAAAGTCCGAAAGAGAGGAATTCAAGTAGAGCTGAATATCGCCGACAACCTCTGCCGAGCAAGAATAATAATTATTTTTTACCGTGGTCACGAGGCCGCTCCCGTACGAGTATTGAACTATTAGCGGTAATTTTAGGCGATCTGACGGGATGGTGACCGTGTTGTCTTGATACGGATCGAGCGATCCTAGATACTTGCACTGTCTTACGAGGCTTGCTGTCGTCCCGGGAAGGAGGTTTGCATCTATGGAAATGGTTGATAACTTGTTAAGCGAAATGCTTACATCAGCAGCAAGCGTTATTGACGGCAGTATCAATCCGAGAACGGCGATTATGAAGTATGGTTTAAGGAAGAAGCGCATATTATGGTGTAGGGCTAGTACTGCTTACCGGCTCTTTTCTTGCAATACAAGCTTCCGTTGTTGGGAAGAAGTAGCAGAACAGATCGGTGTATACGCTATTAACAACAGGGCTTGCTGTTGCACTGTTTACGATCGTGCTTATTGATGTGCAGAATCCGCAGGTAACTTCCTGAGGGTTAGGATTCGGATCTTTTATGCCAAGGGCTTCTGCAAACTGGCCGGTACCCTGTTCTTTGTATGGAGCAATTAAGCCTGTGGTGACGTTATTTGGATTTGGCTGAGGCGAGTCGTAATAGGTTTGATAGAGTTGTTGCACTTGAGTTGAGATGCCGGCAACTTGGCCGGAAAGTTGATTGACTGAATTGTCGCTTGGGAGCGGACTGGTAGAAGCTCCAAGTACTTGGCCCGTTTGAGCGGTAACTGGCAGGTCGGGCTGCTGTCCTGGCGTGGTTATAGTCGAAGTACCGGCAATTTTCTCGCCGATAACTTGGTTAGGAAGGAGGTTCGCACCGGCGACGATTTCTGCAGCAATTGCGCTCGATGGCGTAGTGAGTGTTCCATCAACTCCCCCTGTTGGGTTTTTGGTGAGAACATATTGCCCGAGCGATGGAGTTTGTGCGCGATTTTGTTGGAATGCCAAGCCTTGGTTGTATCCTTGTTGGGCAATGTCCATCATACCTGGCAATAGCGAGTCTAATCCTCTGATGCTTCTGATGTAATCGTCGAACGTCGCGTCGCTTGGCAGGGATGCTTTTTTGTTATTACCTGTAAATTGAACTTTGTTGAGAGCTCCGGGGTCAAGAATTTGGGCGTATTGAGATGCGATAACATTGCCTGCTGTCGTGTCAACGATAGTTTTTGCGTCTTGGTTTGATTGTACGTTATTTCTCAGCTGCGCAACGGTTTGGGAATTCGGTCGAATGAAGTTCAGCCCTTCAGGCACCGTAACGTTCGCCGGATTAAGTGCGTCTGCGGGCGCATCCGCATCCGCTGGCTTTGTATTGGTGAGTTTGTTTTTTAGTTCCTGCTCCTCAGTCAGCGTAGTGCCGCCCGTAGGGTCTGATGACAAAAGCGAAACCGCGGACAAGTTAGGCTGTTGCATATATTGGTCTATGTTCGCAGGGAATGCCACTGATTGTTCCTGTGCTGGCCCAGGCTGATTGCTACACCCCGCTCGCCCTAAGCTTGCTTCGCAGTATAGCCTTGCAAGTTCGCTAAGCTGCCTTCGGGTATCTGTTTCTCGCGCGAATTGCTGATATAGATATGCTGTCCACAAATCGTTCCCTTCCAAAGTAACGTTTCTGGTTACAACGCTTGGTAGGTTTGTATGCGTTGCTGCTTCAACAGGATTTGGCGATTGATATGGAACTGGGTTTACTTGGCCGTTCTTGTCTGGTGTGCCGTTTACTATTGATTGATTAAATGCGGTAAGGTCTCTGTTATTAGTGAGCTGCGCTCTGCTATACGGCGACCCCGGAATTCCCGGTTCTACGTAGTCTGCCTGGTTTAATGCGGCGAGGACGTTATAGAACAATTGTTCCTGGGCCCTGTCTGTATAAAATACTGCATGCGGATCGGCGTGAGCGGGTGTTACTGAGGTCGCAAAAATGACTGTCAATGCAAGCGAAAAAAGCGCAAGAATTATTTTTCGATTCCAATAAAAAAAATGCAAAGGCATACGACTTGTATGCACGAAATTATAGCATGTTTACTGCAGATTGTATTTTTTTTCGAGCGCGCTTATCTGCGTTGCAATATCTGCATATACGCCATCTAAATCTGAAACATTTTTTAGCCCAATTAAGCCGCTAATTTGATCTGTTTTAAATGCCTGAATGAGTTTGATATTTTGAATCAGCGAAATGGTTGCTTGCAGAAGCTTTGTTTGAAGCGGCACTGCCTCTTGAGGCGTGGCGATCGCTTTAAAGAGGTCGAAGTTTGATTGAACGTTTGCGAGGATTGGGGCCAGCGCATTCGCATCCGTATCGCCTTCCTGGGCTTGGAATGCGTTTACGATATCTGTGCCGGTAACGGGCTTAATCTTAGAATTTTGCGCTTGAGAAATAGAGTCCAGATACGTTTTTATGGCTGTCTTTCCTGTTGCGGTAGATGTTTTAATGGTCCCAGGCTGCAAAACGGGCAATAGCTGACCCTGGTTTGCGCTCACGTATGTTGTGAGGTTTTTTTGGTCTAGCACCTGCGCTTGAGTCGCATCTTTCGGGAGCGTTGCAACGTATTTTTTTGTCTCCGGGCCGATAGTTGAGCCGGTGCTTTGCGCGTATTTTTTCATTTGTTCCAGGAGCTCCGGCGATAGTGACTGTATGGGGCTGGGAGATGGGTTGGGAGAAATTCCTGCAATTGGGCTGGGAGATACTTGCTGTATTGCCGTATGCGAAAAACCGATTGTCGTCAGTTTCCATATACCGATTCCGATGATGGTAATGATTGCTACGGTGATTGCCGTTCGTATTCCTAATGCGTTTACTGGTGTCATTGCGCTGGCGGGGTTAGAAGCTGAGCTTTCATTTGTACGAGTTGCGGATAGTACTGCCTGTCTATCGCATCAAGCTGGCGAATAGCGACCATTGCCTTTATTTGGTCATTTGAAAAGTCCGCAATTTGCCTAAATGTAGCGGAGAGCAGCTGTGTATATGCAAGGAGTGTTTTGTCATACTGAAGCGCGGATTTTGGCACCGACGCTAAGCGGATTCTTGACTGAAATGCCTCCACGGCTTCTGCGAGAGTAGTGAACCCATATGTGCTGCGATATTTAAAAAAGTCATTGAGTGCAATAGTAAGGCGATCTTTATCGGAAAGTGAGTCAAGGTCGCCTGCCGTGTTCAGGTACTGCGAAATATCTGCAGGGGTGTCGGGGGCTGATTTAATGACGGCATCGTTGACGGGCGGCAGGCCGGTTTCGAGAGGCTGATTTGCGATAAATTGGCTAAACGTAACCGGCGATTTATCGGAGTCTTTTACGGCAGTTGCATATGCTTGCGTAAGATTAATAGTGCCCGCAATCTTTTTTACGGGGGTCGGAAAGAATGTATCGCCAGATGTTGTTTTGCCGGACGGCGTTGGCGTAGCTCCAATCGATGATCCTGTTGTGCAGTTTTCTAGCTTGTCTTTCGGGGCCGGGATGAGCGGGTTGTGGCAATTAGTTACTTCTTTTCCGTCGTTGTACCCGTCTTTGTCCGTGTCTGGGTTATTGGGGTTTGTCCCCCATAGCGATTCTTGCGCATTGGTGAGGCCGTCGTTGTCCGGGTCCGCTAGAGGATCCACCGAAGCAGTCCCTCCCCCCGTCAGCGCAGTTTGAGAATTAGTCCCGGGTGTTTGCGATGCATCTTGTTGCTTATTTAGGCTGGAGACAAAAAAGAGTCCGATTGCAATGAGGATGCTGAGAATAATGATGATAGTGATGACGATGACGACCCTCCGTGACATGGTGTGTATTATACCATGTCAACGAGCAATACCCATTGCTCGACAGTTAGGTTTTCGGGCCGGGCAGTAGGCAGTACGTGAATATGCCCAGTAATGTCAGTGATTTCTTGTTCTGTTTTTTGATATGCTCGCTTCAATGTTGTTCCGATTTGTTTTCGCTTTGCTTGGAAAAATGGCTTTGCTTTTGCGATAATTTCCTCTCGCTTTTCTTCGGGCAATCGATCCGGATTCGGGGTAAGTAATACGAGCGATGATTGCACTGATGGGGCTGGGATAAAGCATGATGGCGGAACGCGAAGCAGGAGTTCTGCCGCCCCCCACAATCCAAGGGAGAGCCCGAGCAGGCTCATGTCATTCTCTTTAGTAACAAGCCTATCGACCACTTCTTTTTGCATTAAAAAGATAGCTCGCGAAGGTGCTGATTGCATCTTTGTTAAGCGACGAATAATGAGTCCAGATAAATTATATGGAATGTTGCCGACAAGCGACCAGTGCTGACTCGCCGAAGCATTCGCGGAGGCGGGCAAGGTGCCAGTAGTCTTGGGCCAACTCCATTCAACTTCCTTCAAATCGCCATGAATAAGGTCTAAATTTTGTGCGAGATTTTTAGGGAGAACGCTCGGAATAATATGAATAAAATCATCATCTTTTTCAATGCCTCGAACTTGGTATCCGGACATGATCAATCCCTGCGTAAGCGTCCCTACTCCGGGTCCCAGTTCTGTTATTTTTTTTGGCCCGTCTTGGAGCGCAATGAGTACCGATTGAATAACTTCCTCGCAAATTAAAAAGTTTTGGCCAAGCGATTTATCGGCGCGAACTTTATGTTGGCCAAGAATGCTTTTTAATACATCGGGATTGGTGAGGGGTTGGAACATGATAAAGATATTGTAGCCTATTTTACTATTACGAAATTGAGGTAAGGATCCGCGCCTGTTCGTTGATTCGGCAGGGTATTATTTTTTAGACCTGTGCCGTACACGAATTTGCCGGTACGCTTTTCACGCCGTGCCCTTCAAATACGCACGTGAGATTATGTTGAGAAGTTCCGATGACGACGCCTTTTCCAAACTGCGGATGGTGAACATAGGAACCGGCTTGTGAAAGAACGAGCGTAGGCTCTTCATGCAAAAAATCTGACACATCTGATCCATGGGTACTAAATGTGTTCTCGTTTGATTCTTGAAATGACTGCTCTGCTTGCGGAAGCTGCTCGAGGAATCGAGATGGTGCTTGGGGGGTCATTTCTCCGCCGATATATCGGTATGCGCTGTAGGTTACGGTCAGTTTTTTGCGCGCCCGAGTCATTCCTACGTACAATAGTCGTCTCTCTTCTTCGATGGCAGATTGCGATGAAATGCTATTATTGTGCGGCAATAAGCCCTCTTCGCATCCGATGATGTATACAACGAGAAACTCTAACCCCTTCGATGCGTGCATCGTCATGCATGTTACCCGATCCTGCTGGTCTTCGAGCTTATCGATATCTGAAAGCAGTGCAGTATCTTCCAAAAATTGCTCTGTTGTAGTGTATGCAGACGCAACGTTGAACAACTCTTGTATGTTTTCTTCCCGCTCTTTCCCGTCTGGCAAATTAGCCAATGTTTCCAAGTATTTTGTATTTGTAATAAGGAATTCCAGAAGATCCGAAACTTTTTCAAACGTCTGTTCGCGAGCTTTTTGAAATGTCGAGATGATACCGGCTATATCTGACCTGTCGCTCATGTATTCCAAATATGCCTGTAATGAAATGCCGTATTCTTTTGCAGTTTTTTCCCATCGATCGATTGTTTTAGGGCCAACGCGCTTCAATAATGCATCTGCTACTCGCTCAAAATGAACACGCGACGATGGGGAAAGAAAAAACGATAAGATAGCTAATGCGTCTTTGATTTCTTTTCTATCATAAAACCGAAATCCGCCAACAATCGTATATGGTACGCGATGGGTCAGGAATTGTTCTTCCATGAGGCGGGATTGAGCGTTTGTTCGATACAATACGGCGCAATCTTTGAGCTTTCCGCCTTGTGCGACGTGTTCCCTGATGCCTTTGCACACCCATTCCGCTTCTGCGCGGTCAGAAGAGAGCTGGAGGACGCGTATGTCTTCCCCTTCCTTCTCTGTTGTCCAAAGCGTTTTGTGCTTTTGCTCAATATTTTGTGCAATAACCGTATTGGCTGCGTCTAGAATATTCGGAGTGGATCTGTAGTTTTGAGTAAGCAATATCGTTGTGCAGCCGGGATATCGCTGCTCAAATTGCATAATATGGTCAACGCTGGCGCCTCTCCATGAATAGATTGCCTGGTAATCGTCTCCTACTACGCAAATATTGCGGTCTTTTCCTAATAAGAGAGAGATAATTTCATCTTGTATCGCATTCGTATCCTGGTATTCATCAATAGAGAGAAACTTCCACCGAGCTTGATACATATCGCGAACTGGTTGGTTTTCGCGCAATATTCTCAATGGCACCCGCAGCAAGTCATCGAAATCATACGCATCGTGTTCTGCCAGCATCTGCTCATATTTGGGGAATACTTTTTGTATCATTTCCTCGCGCGGATTTTGCGCAACGGGAAATACGGGCATATCTACATATTCCTGCTTGATTTTGGAAATCATTCCTCTCACGGCGCTGGAGCCCCATTCCTTAAGAGAGTAGTTTTCATTTTTTAGGATTCTCCGGACGAGCTTCTCGGAATCTTTTGAGTCTAAAATGGAAAATCCGCGAGATCTGGTATGTGCGTGAGCTTGTTCCCTGAGAATTTTTACTCCCATGCTATGGAATGTGCTCACTGCTCGAGGCGTAAGGGTAGAAGAGCCGAGCAATTCTTGGATGCGATGCTTCATTTCCGCAGATGCCTTATTAGTGAATGTAACGGCGAGAATTTCTTCCGGCTTGGCAATGCCTTGCTGTATAAGATATGCAATCCGATGGGTTAATGCTCGTGTTTTACCGGACCCTGCCCCTGCGAGTACGAGTACGGGCCCATGGGTGGCAAGGACTACCTTCTGTTGATCGGGATTCAGGCCATCGAGCGGGGATTTCATCTGATATATTGTGCGTGGCTCACAGGGTTATGTCAATGTTGACTGTTTCCGCAGATGCCCTATACTTCACAGTTATCAATACATACATGCGAAAAATAAAAACCTCATTCTTAAGTGAGTAGGTATTTTACCAAAGCAACAACTAAGAAAAGGTCGCCTCGGCACCTTTTCTAAGAATTCAGAAGAAAAAATGAAAAGCTTCGTGTCGAACATACCCAAGAAATCGGCTGTTCACATGGCCTTCTTCGGTTTAATTGGTGCCATCGTGCTGCAGAGTCAGATTGTAGGTACTTCAGACGCAAGCTCCTTTCTTCATAAATTTATATCCGGAGATGAGGTGTCCGAAGGGCCGCTAAGCCCTACTGCATATGCGCAAGGCACATCTGCAAACGGATCTGGAAGCAGACTGTCTTCTGTTGATGCAACGGACGCTAATTTTATTACATTTGACGATCCTGAGGTGCAATTTGCTCAAACGCTTGAAGGCAATGCCGTAGTTGCCCCAATGCAGCCTGCTATTGATACCAAAGACGGATCATCTACTATCGGATCTCCTGATGCTTCAAATGATAATTCTTCAAAGTCTCAGAATACTCCTTCTGTACAAAAGCCGTTTATTTATACCGTTGTAGATGGGGATACGATTGCCGGGATAGCTTCCAAATATAATATAAGTGCTAATACTATCCTTTCCGTAAACGGATTGGGTGCAACTGACACTATTAAATCGGGCGATCACTTAACTCTTCTGCCAGTAACGGGAGTTCTGTATACCGTAAAAAGCGGTGATACCGTTCTAAGTATCGCAAATTCATATAATGCAAAGGCAACAGATATCGTTTCTGCCAACGGGCTCCAAGATAGCTCGAAGATTGCGCTCGGACAGAAGCTTATTATTCCAAACGGAGATGCTCCGGTAGGACAGGCTCCAAAAATCGTGTCGCAGAATACTCAGACTGCCCGCGATGCGGGTGGTGAGCCCACTCCTGCGCCCCAGAAAGAAGAAACGCATGCTGGTAGCGGATTCGGATGGCCGACAATAACCCGCCATATTTCTCAATACTTTAAGAATGGGCATACCGGTATCGATATCGATAATCGCTCTATGCCATCGGTGTTTGCTGCCCAGGACGGTACCGTCGAGTTTGCTGGTTGGTTGGGTGCATATGGAAATCTTATTATCGTGAATCATGGGGGCGGACTTACAACCTATTATGCGCATTTGAGTAAGTTTTACGTAGCAAAGGGCGCAGCCGTTAAAAAAGGAGACGCAATTGCGAAGATGGGATCAACGGGGCATTCAACAGGGCCGCACGTTCACTTCGAAGTTCGACGATTTGGAAAGCCAATCAATCCGTTGGGGATGTACTAAGCTGTTCGGTGATAGTGGCGCTTGGGCCACAGCAGGAGCGCTAAAGCGCCTCCTAGCAAGCCTACGTCGCGGATAATGACAGCATCTAGCCCTTGGGTGGCTATGATTGCGATAAGGTGCCCTGCCGCAAAGAATGCGATGAGCTTTGGCCATAACCTAAGCACTAAAAGCAGGCCCATTGCCATATCGAATATGCCGTTTGCTTTGAGCAGCGATGTTGTAGGGATGTGGATTGGGAGATTACTTGGAATATAGCCGATCCAAGAATCCGGGTGGCGAAGAATGTCTACACCGATCCAGAAAAATACGATTCCTAAACTTGCGCTTAAAATCCAGTGCGACCAATTATATTTTCCGTAGTTCATGAAGGCAGTATAGCATTTTGAGCGGGTAGCGGGAATCGAACCCGCATTCTCAGTTTGGAAAACTGGAATACTACCATTGTACTATACCCGCATGGTATTTAATTTTTGTCGGGGCGCTGGGAATTGAACCCAGTCTACATGGTCCCAAACCATGCGTACTGCCGGTATACGACGCCCCGTGGCGTTACTTTACTGCCTCTTTGAGAGTTTTTCCAGGGCGGAATTTTGCAACTCGTACGGAGGGGATTTGCATCGGTTCGTTAGGGTTTCGAGGGTTTACTCCTCGGCGTCCTTTTCGCTCTCGAACTTCGAAAATCCCGAATCCAGAAAGGTTGATCTTTTCATCCTGGGAAAGCTTATCAATCATCGTTTCCAAGAATGCTGCAACCACCATTTCTACGTGCTTTCGCGGAAGCCGGGTTGCGTCAGAAACTTTGTCGATAAGTGTTTGCTTGTTGATCATAAGATATAAGGGCTACGTATAGCCACACTAGGTATTCTGCAGGATCCTTCGAATTTGTGCAATACCAGTCGTTTTTCCGGTAGATGGATCGATGTCGATGAGTACGGCATTTATTTCCATTGCGCCTGTTTCTGGCGGCTCCATTTTTGCGCGTAATTGCGTGAGGAACTGCTTGAGAGGAGCTTGTTTTCCCATGCCAATGATAGATTCGTATGCGCCGTTCATGCCCGCATCGGTAATATATCCCGTTCCTTTTGGAAGGATCTGTGCGTCTGCTGTAGGGACGTGGGTGTGCGTGCCCCACATGGCAGATATCTTTCCGTCTGCATGCCATCCCATCCCCCGTTTTTCGCTGGTGACTTCTGCATGAAAATCTAAAAGTTTAATTGCGCACCGCTTTACCTCGGGAATTTCAAGAATTTGATCTAATTTGTGGAAGGGATTGTCTGGCTGATTTTTGAAAAATACTTGGCCTTGCAGATTAATTACAGCAATTTCATACGCGCCAAGCTTTACGATTACGTACCCTCTGCCCGGGGCGCCATCGGGGTAGTTCGCGGGGCGAACGATGGGAATGCGCGGATTAGTGAGCATGTCCACTCCTTGGCCGTTATCCCACGCATGGTCTCCGGTCGTAAACGCGAGCGCGTCCCAGCTGGTAAGCGCTTCGTGCATCGTATCTGGGGAAATCCCTTTTCCGTGAGCGATATTTTCTACGTTTACGATGACGGCATCAGGCGTAAATTCTTTGCGCAACTCCGGAAGCGCTTGAGAAATCCCTTTTCTTCCAAGTGTTCCTACCACGTCTCCAAATATTAAAAATTTCATAGATATGTTGTTATGCTACGGCTTTTACGCGCCAGATGCCATGTTCTTGCACAATATGCCCTGCAATTTCAAATCCCGAAGCCATTTTGTGGCCTCCTCCGCCCAGTCGTTTTGCTATCTTGCTTACATCTATTCCCTTTTGAGGCTCCGTGCGCAGGCTACCTTTTATTTTTCCGGGTTCGAATTCTACCAGTAGCATGGCGTATTTGGTCTGCGGGAGCGTATTGAGCATGCTCACGACGCCAGATAGGTCGTCGAGCGTTGCGTTGCATTCCTGCAAGTCTTTGAGGGTTATCAGTGAAATGCTGGCTCCTGTTTTTTCGCTTACTAAAATGCGAGATAGCGCTCTCCCCCATATCTGCAAGCTTGGTAAATCCTTCTTCTGGTATGTTTCGTGGGCGATATGCGATAATCGTGCCCCCTTTTTCATTAAGTACGATGCAATTTGGAGAATATCCGGGGTAACGCCGTCATGCATAAACGACCCGGTGTCTGTAAAAATCCCCGTCAGTAAACATGTGGCAATATCTTGCGTAATAGGAATGTCCAATGCTAAAAAGAGCGGGAATAGGATATGCGCCGTGGCTGCTCCCTCGGGAACAATTAAATTTATAGCAGTTTGCTTCGGATTGTCGTAGTGGTGATCGATGCTAATGACGCGATCTCGCCCAAGTACTTCTTGCTCTAAGTGAG
>CAYVFG010000022.1:0-11241 GCA_964450915.1 uncultured Candidatus Saccharibacteria bacterium
CCAGCGATCTCCTGGTTATGAGCCAGGCGAGATACTACTTCTCCATCCCGCGATAAACACTGTGCAGGGACTATACCAGAAAATTATTTTTTTTGCCAGTGTGTTGTCAATAAAGTATAACAATTTGCTTTTCTAAACTATTGCGACGAAGGCTTGCTCGGGCAATAGTGGAACTACGGCCACAGGGGAGTTTTCAGCAGGTATGATGCACACAAATCATATGGCTCGTAAACGTACTTTTTGTGAGTCCTAAGAAGCATCCGGCCTCTTCGCCAACTGGCGAATATAGAGAAACCGGCTTAACAACCCGCCAATTCGGCGGGTTGTCCTATTATAAATACTCTGTATAATGGCCTGTATTGGTGACGTAGCTCAGTCGGTTAGAGCGTGGGACTCATAAGCCCGAGGTCGGAGGTTCGATTCCTCCCGTCACCACAATAAAAAGGCTATATATAGCAAAAAATATGCAATTCATGATACGATACTTGACTTTTTGTATAAAAAAGAGTATTATAATATCGTTTCCGTACTGACTGAGAGGTCTTTTACAATAGATTACGAAGCAGGTAAGCCTGTTATTGGCGGTGTCAGTGATCTTTTTCGCTGGTCGCCAGTACCGGGCTTACCAATGCGGTGAGCGAAGATTCTAAAAAGAACCAAGAGGTGTTTCGTGAGCAGAATTCTTGATCTTATGCAGATTCCGTCAGAAGTCGCAGCGGTCCGTGTTTGCCAGGCTATCTTTCTCTTTGCGCGTACTTTGCAAAACGGAAGAGGGGCGATGGAAAAATCGGGCCGTAATGTAATGCGACTGTACGGGATCGACGGCGTCGTCGTTCGGTGAATACTCTTTCTTGAGCGCGCGGGTTCAACCAGGAGAACATTCAAAATGGGGGGTATGCATATATGAGGATTATTACCGTTCTGAAAGTGTTGGTTGCTGTTGTCTGTACTCCGCTTTTCGCCCTAACGTCTTTCATGAGATGGCTAGGCTGCGACGCTTCAGGGAGAGAGTCTCGGATTACGTTTCGGGAAGCTGTTGACGATACTCTTCTTCCGATGGCATGGGCGCTTACTACGAGATGTCAAACAGTCATTCGGCATCCGGACTTCGCAGGGCCTTCGTGGGCATGTGAAGTGCAGTGGCGGATCGCTAATCGGAAAGATTGAAGAAAAAGTTCTTTGGTTGCTATAAGCAGTCGATACCGTTCGGTGTCGACTGTTTTTCTTTTTTATAAATGTTCGGTATGTTGTGGGTAGGCGGGCCGGATGTCCGGCTGCGAAGTGTTCTTTGCATCAGCAGAAGGATGTCTAATGGACGATCATCGTGTTGGAGAAAAAGCGTTTGTTCGCTACGCCCTGAAGATCGGTGCATTTGGGTTTCCTGCAAAGGGGACGCAACTCAGTTCCGGAAGAATTTCACCGTACAAATTCAGTATTGAGAAGTTTCACGACGGCGCAACATCGCAGCGTTTAATGGCGGAATTTGCGGACCGGTGCATGTCGCCTGCAATTAATGGAGAATTCGATGCTATTTTAAGCATTGCAGACTCCACTTCTACGCTTGCTCGGTGTCTTGCAATGCAACTTCTTGTGCAGTATCAGAGAAATATCCGCTGGGGGCATACTCGCAAAACTCCAAAACCGACAGCTCGAGGGCCTTTTGTAGGGCTAGTAGTTCAGGAATCTGACAGAATTCTTTTGACGGATGATGCGCTAACAACCGGGAAAAGTCTTCTCGATCCAATGGAGCAGGTTGTGCCATTCGGTGCAAAAGTTCGTGCATGCTTAGTTGCCATGGATCGCAAAGAGCGCCACGATGAGAACATTAACGAAACTGCAGCTGATGCCATTGCAAGAATGACAGGGGTTCCTGTGTACAGCTTGTTTACAGTGGATGATCTATTGACGGTGCTCAGGGAAGACGGAGGACGGGATGATGTGGTGGAAAGGATTAAGAATTATCAAAAGCAATATGGATTCAGCCGTTGATTCCTGCGGTCGTGATCGATTACTCGATTGCGGCCGCTTTTTCTTTACTTTTACTCTATAGTTTTGTATTGTAGGAAAACATATATTGGGCCTGAAGTGTAACGGTTTTGCATGTCTCCCTGTCACGGAGAAGGCAGCGGGTTCGACTCCCGTCAGGCCCGCCTGTATAATAGATAGTATGACAGTTCGTTTATTCGGCATTGGTACTCTTGCCACATTCTTATTCTCAACGGGTATCTTGGCGCTGATAATAAGCTGGGTTGATCCAACCAGCAATGCCAGCGCGCTTGCGATTATATTGTTTTTTCTTGCACTGTTTTTGTCGGTTGCATCGCTGTTTTCATTGCTCGGGTACGGTGCCCGCGCGCTCATCATCCGCAATCAGCATCCGGCGCATCGAGTTCGGCCGTCTCTTCGGCAAGGGGTATTTTTTGGCATATTTGTGGATATTCTCCTATTCTTACAACTAGAGCGGATTCTGGCATGGTGGGTGGCAGGGATAATTATTCTTTTATTTGCGGTAGTTGAAATGGTATTTATTTCATATGACAAACATGGAGCAACAACTCGAGGAACTATCGAAGAGAGCTAAGGGCGAGCTCTCAAGTTGCGAAGATGCACAGGCGCTTGAGGCGTGGCGCGTTGCGTATATTGGACGAAGCGGCTTAGTATCGGAACTGCTTCGCGGTATTAAAGATTTATCTGACGAAGATAAAAGAGTAATAGGGAAGAATGGAAATGCATTGCGACGAGAACTGGAAGAAGGGTATCAAGAAAAGCTGCATATTTTAGAAAAGGGATCGTCGGGTCGAGGCGTGCAAGCTAAAAGCTATAATCTAGAAGCTGGCGTAGGCCACGTGCATCCGCTGACGCTGACGCTGCAACGCGTGCACGAAATTTTCGCATCGCTCGGATTTATAATTGCAGATGGTCCGGAAGTGGAAGAAGATCGATATAATTTTGATGCAATTAATATTCCGGCTGAACATCCTGCGCGCGGGGAAGACCAAACGTTTCTTGTTGATCCTACAAGTATTAATGGTCAAAAGAATATTTCTCTGAGAACATCCACCTCAACCATGCAGATTCGTTCCGTTGAAACAATGCGCTTACATCCGCCCTTTTCTGTCATTGCTCCGGGCAGAGTATTTCGAAAAGAAAAAGTGGATGCGACTCATGAGTCTACGTTCTATCAGTTTGAAGGATTATCCGTGAGCGAAACGACAAGCATTGCAGATTTTAAATCGGTGATTGAAACATTTTTCTCTGTATTTTTTAATGCAGATGTTACGATCCGACTTCGACCATCATATTTTCCATTCGTAGAGCCGGGGTTTGAAGTGGATATGTCGTGTCCATTCTGTAAAGAGGGGTGCCGAGTATGTAAGTATTCAAAATGGATTGAAGTGATGGGCGCTGGTATGGTGCATCCGAACGTACTGAAGAACATGAATATCGATCCGGAAAAATATCAGGGATTTGCATTCGGAGGAGCAATTGATCGACTCACGATGATTCAGTACGGCATCAACGATATACGGTTGTTCTGGAGCGGAGATGTTCGATTCCTAAAACAGTTTTCGTAATATGAAAATTTCTACCAACTGGATTAAAGAATTAGTTCCTGGGTTGCAATTATCTGGAAAAGAAATTGCAGAGCTTTTGACGAATCACAGTTTTGAAACAGTTGTTGAGCGGGAATATATAATCGATCCAGCTATTACCGTTGTGCAGATTCTGAAACTAGAACAGCATCCGAACGCGGATAGATTGCGCCTAGCGACGATTACTGATGGTGAGAATGAGGTACGAGTTGTGTGCGGTGCTCCAAATATTTCCGAAGGGGATGTCGTTCCATATTCTCCACCAGGAACGCATGTGTATGACGAAGATGGGAAGCTGTTCGAGCTTTCCGTTGCAAAAATTCGAGGCGTCGAAAGTCCCGGAATGTTGAATTCTGCGCGAGAGCTAGGACTATCGAACGATCACGGCGGTATTTTCTTGCTTCCAAAAAATACGCCGCTTGGCAGAAAGCTTGTCGAGTATATTGCAGGCGATACGTTGCTTGAAGCAGATATTCTGCCGGATCGAGCGCATGATTGCTTGTCACATATTGGGGTTGCACGGGAGGTTGCTGCGCTGACCAAGCTATCTGTTCAAGAACCAGATCTTTTCAGTCTGCCACAGGCAACTGATCAGGTTGATGGTTGGAATATTCAGATAGAAAATCCAGCAAGCGCCTCGAGGTTTATAGGCGTTGTGTTGAGCGATGTTCAGGAAGGTTCAGTAACGCCAATTCTGATGCAGGCAAGATTGTTATCGCTCGGCGCGCGACCGATTAATCCAATTGTTGATTGTACGAATTACGTCATGTTTGAATATGGTCAGCCATCGCATGCATATGACCAGCAAAAACTGCAAGGCAAAACGATTTCCGTAGTAGAAACAAGGAGCGAGGTATTATTTTCAGCGCTGAATGGAAAGTTGTACCAGCCAGCAACTGGCGACCTTTTGATTCAATGCGAAGGCGAAACAATCGGACTAGCTGGTATTGTGGGCGGAACAAGCTCTCAAGTCGATGGTGATACAAAAAATATATTTTTAGAAGTTGCTACATTCCATGCGTTTAAAATTCAGCAGGCAAGTGGGCACATTGGTCTTCGTACGGAAGCATCGAGTAGATTTTCGAAGGGTATTAGTCCGGTTATTGCAGGGCTCGCATCATCTCGATTATCGCAGCTTATAACGTCACTCACCGGAGCAACTATTTCTGGTGTGCTGGATACGAATCCTGAAATAAAAATGCCGAAACCGATTATATTCCGCCCAGCTCGGGTGTCTGCATATGCTGGGACTGAAATTTCTGCAGACGACTCTGAGGATATTTTAACGCGTCTCGGATTTTCAATTGAAAAATCTTCATCTGAACAGTGGGAAGTGATTGCGCCGGCAGAACGCTTAGATGTACTTGGCGAGCATGATCTCATAGACGAAGTAATTCGCATGCATGGGCTGTCTGCAATTGCAGAATCAGACGTTGCAATGCGAGCACATCCTGTCGCTGTTTCTGACGAAGTCTACTGGATGCATCAGGTTCGAGAAAAGCTCGTGCAGCTTGGATACACAGAAACATACAGCTATTCATTTGAAGATGAAACATTCGCAAAGTTGGTGAATTCGGAAATTCATTCGCATGTGGAGCTACTCAATCCAATGGCTCCGGAGTTGAAAAAGCTTCGCTATTCGATGCTTCCTGGGTTGATATCTGCCATGGTTACGAGCCGTGATGAAATGCATCGGGATAAAAAGGCAGGTGAGCGCGCCTTATTTGAAATCGGTCGCGTATATCATGTAGGAGATACGGGAGTTGTGCCAGGCGTTATTGAGCGAAAAGTAATTTCCGGCATTTTAATTGGCGGACAAGAAAAGCTGCAAGAAGCGATGGGCGCGCTTGTCGAGCAGTTCGCAGTATCGCCGCTTGATGTTCGCGAAGTGGAAAAGCCATTTGGGAAGTGTCTGCAGTACTCGTATGCCGGAGAATTTTTCGGAATCGGATATGTATTCAACAGCGAGTTGCTCAAGAAAATGAAATATCGCATGCCCGTTGTTGCGTTCGAGGTAAGCGTTGCTGCACTTATGAAGCATGCACCAGATGTAGAAATTCCCGTCCATTCGTTGCAAGAAGTACGCGAGAATTTCAAAACGCCGAATCAGTTTACGGAGCTTCCGAAATTCCCGTCAGTATTTCGAGATATTTCCATACTGGTGTCTGTGGACGCAAGAATAGATGCAGTTGAGCAGGAGATTGACAGGGTAGGAGGGGAGATTGTGGTCGATGTGGATTTATTCGATGAATTTCAGCAAGATGGGGACGATACGAAAAGCTTGGCATTTCATATCGAATACCGATCGCCGGATAGAACCCTCACCGACAAGGAGATTTCCGAAATCCACAAAAAGATAGAACATGCATTAAAGCATCAGTTTTCTGCGGAAATTCGCTAAAAATACCCCCTGGCGCCCATCCTTCTTTTCTGCTACTGTTCTTAAGTATCTATGGCAAAGAAATCAGCATCTGCATCATATAACGCATCAGCAATTACCGTCCTGGAAGGATTGGAACCGGTCCGAAAGCGTCCGGGAATGTATATCGGAGGCACAGGATTAGACGGCTTGCATCACTTAATTTGGGAAGTCGTAGACAACTGTATCGACGAAGCCATGGGAGGGCATGCAACGCATGTTATTGTGCGTTTGTTGCCAGATAATGTCATTTCCGTAAAAGACGATGGTCGAGGTATTCCAGTTGAAAAGCATGCGAAAACGAAAAAGTCTACGCTCGAAACGGTATTAACCGTATTGCATGCCGGAGGAAAATTCGGCGGAGAAGGATATAAAGTATCCGGAGGATTGCACGGCGTGGGTGTGTCTGTGGTGAACGCATTATCCGAATGGTTAGAAGCAGAAGTAGAGCGAGATGGTGGGCGATTTGTGCAGAAATTTAAGCGAGGAGCCTCTCAAGGAGATGTAAAAAAGTTAGCAAAATCCGACCTTACCGGTACAACGATTACGTTCAAGGCAGATAAAGAAATTTTCCAAGAAATTTCTTACAATTGGAATAAAATTCTGCAGCACTTGCGCCAGCAAGCATATCTTACGCCCGGTGTTCGTATTTCTATTTCGGACGAACGTATCGAGGGAAATAAAAAATCCTACACCTTTTATTTTGAAGGCGGTATTGCATCGTACGTTCAGCAATTAAACTTAGGAAAAGATGTAAAGAACGAAGAAATTTTTTATGCAAAGCGCGAATACGAAGAAGATCGCATGGTTGAGGTTGCGTTGCAGTATACTGATGCGTATACGGATCAGATTCTTTCATTTGCAAACAATATTCACACGATTGAAGGCGGTACGCATTTAACCGGATTTAGAACGGCGCTCACTCGATTAATTAACGATTACGCTCGCAAGAATAGTTTCCTGAAGGAAAAAGACGATAATCTCACGAACGATGACGTGAGCGAGGGCTTAACTGCGATTATCTCCGTAAAGCTTCGCGAACCTCAGTTCGAAGGGCAGACAAAAGGAAAATTAGGAACACCCGAAATGCGCGGATACGTAAACCAGATGATGGGCGAGGCATTTGCGATTTACTTAGAAGAGCATCCGCAGGATGCGCGCAATATTATGGCCAAGGTTACGCTTGCCGCAAAAGCGCGTTTGGCTGCTCGCGCTGCTCGCGATACGGTGCTTCGTAAAGGAGCGCTCGACGGGTTTGCGTTGCCGGGCAAATTGGCAGACTGTTCTGAAAAGGATGCAGCAAAAAGCGAAATCTACATCGTAGAGGGAGACTCTGCAGGAGGCAGTGCAAAGAGCGGCCGAGACAGAAAGTTCCAAGCGATTTTGCCGCTTCGTGGAAAAATTTTGAACGTAGAGCGCGCTCGATTGGACAAAATGCTTCAGAACAATGAAGTGAAGGCGCTCATTATCGCCATGGGCGCGGGTATCGGTGAAGATATGGACGTTACTAAGCTTCGATATCATAGAATCATTATCGCAACGGACGCCGATGTTGACGGATCCCATATCCGAACGCTTCTGTTAACATTCTTTTTCAGATACTTCCAAGCAGTTATCGAAGGCGGATATTTATACATCGCGCAGCCGCCATTGTATAAAATCCAAAAAGGAAAGCAGCTGCAATTCGTATATACCGATCAAGAAAAAGAAAAAATATTGAAAAAAATGGGAGTAACGGAAGAGGATGCTGGCTCAGAAGTAAAAATCCAGCGATACAAAGGGTTGGGAGAAATGAATCCTCGTGAATTGTGGGATACTACGATGGACCCGGCGAACCGTATTTTGAAGCAAGTAACCATCGCGGATGTAGCAGAAGCTGACCGCATGTTCGACGTATTGATGGGAAGCGATGTTGCTCCTCGCAAAAAGTGGATTCAAACGCACGCAAAGACAGTAGAAAACTTGGACATATAAATTTGCGTTTTTCGCTTTTCTGTTGCATACAGAGGAGTGCTGTTGTGCTGTTTTGATTGATCGGAGTGTACGTTTTCAAGGAGAGAGGTTATGTTCGCTGCAGATTATTACGGTGCTCCGCATCAGAATGTGCTGAACGCAATTGGCAGTCTTGCGAGCAATTGGGGGCGGGGTGCGTACGGGAGCGATGAGCTGACTCGCATAGCGCAAGATGCGGTGCGGGAAAAGTTCGGACTTTGCGGCGATGCAGGGGTCTTCTTTGTTCCAACCGGAACAGCGGGGAATCTGCTTGCAACCGCCACGCTCATTCCGCATCCGTGGCAAGCCCTTATGTGTGTAGAAAATGCACACATGGTGAAGTATGAAGCAGGCGGTCCGGAAAGCCGAGGGCACAAGATTATTCCATTGCCCCATAAGCATGGAAAAATTGATATTCTTCGCGCGCGAGGGATCGTGCATGCAATGCGGCAAGATACGCACCAAGTGAATCCTGGAATGCTTGCAGTTGCAAATGCTACAGAACTCGGGACTGCATACAAGCAGAAAGAGTTGTACGCATTCGGGCAGTTTGCAACGGATTGCAATATTCGACTCCACATGGACGGGTCTCGGCTTGGGTACGCCATGATGGCGACTGAGTTGCCTGAAATATTCAGGAGCTATGGATTCGACACCTTGATGCTTGGGCTTACCAAAGTCGGAGCACTGGATGTGGATGTTCTGATCGTGGCGGACCCGGTACTTGCTCGAACGGTTGCGGTGTACTATCACAAGCAATGTGGATACACGCGAGCCAGGATGCAGGGGGCAGCGGTTCAGGTGAGCGCAATGCTGCAAGATGATCTGTGGTTGAAGAATGCCTCTCGTGCGAACCAAATGGCCGTATATCTACGGGATACGCTTTGGAAGAGGCTGCGCGTGGATGCAGTATACCCGGTAGAAACAAATGCATTGTTTGTCAAAGTTCCGCCCAAGGTTGCGCAGGCGCTTAAGGAAGGCAACTGGGCATATATCTGGACAGATCCGTGGGAAAACGACGACATGTGCGTGGTTCGGTTTATGACATCATGGGCGACGACAGACGAGCATGTCGACGAGCTGGGTGCGTTTCTCGAGCAAGAGATGTTTCATAAGTAGTAGTTTTTTGGTCGAACCGCCGGCATACGGATGCACGGCGGTTTTTTCTTGCGCGTTAATTACAATCCGTTCGTATCAGTTTGCAGATTATTAATATCCGTTGAAAATCCGGAATCAAGAGTTGTTGCGGATTGCGACTGTGTAGATAAATCGTCCATGTTCATTTGATCGGACGTAAGCGGGGTGGGTTGCGTCGATGATTCTGGAGCAAGAGTCGGCGTTGGTTGATAGGGCGATATCGTATTTCGATTGGCTCCTGCCCATACGAGCAAGCCAATTATTGCGACTGTCACGATAATCATTGTTGTTATGGTTCCTGTGTTCATACGGTTGGTGTTGGTGAAGGATGTTCCGCTTGCAGTTGCTGCACCACAGCTTGTTGAAGCGTGAGGAACGCAGTGCGAACGGCAGTAAGTTTTATTGCAAGATCTCGAACAAGCGTGCGTACTTGCGCTACAAGTTGGCCAGGGTTACTGCTTTCCGGTATTTGCTGAAGTGCGTCGATCGTTGATTGGATGGCGGTTTTGGCAGTAGAAACAGTATCTTTAAACGCTGATAACTGCGTGTCGACGTGTATGTCGTGTCCTGTTGCTTTTATTGTGCTAATCCGATTTTCTACATTCAATTGGTGTTGATCGAGTTGTTGCGATAGATTCTGCAGTTTCTGCGTCATTCCGCCAATGATGCCGGTAGCATGCTGCAATCGAGTATTATTTTTTGCTTCCTGCAATACGCCAAGCACCTTTCCGCCATTGCCCGATGCAAGGCTTACAAGTGGCAAGGAGAAGATGGTTAGCGCACTGATACCGATAATTAGAGTGCGAGTATTCATGCTTTAAGCGTACAAATTGGTGCATCGGGCGCAAGGGAAGTTATCCTCTTTCACGATCGTATGGTATTTGTTCTTGACTCCTGCTAGGGTGTAAGTATGCACTCATCTTATTTACGTTTCAAAAAGTTTATTTCCGCATTGACAATCGCATTATTTGCTGTTGTTAATCCATTACTTTCGTTTGTTCCTGCAGCGTATGCAAGCGAAGGCGATGCTCCAGACGCTACAGTATCAGCTCCTGTAGATACGCCTACAGATCAGCCAAGCGATAGCGCTACTCCTTCTGACGCACCTGCACCAAGCGATACGCCTGCTCCTGTGGATATTCCAGTAGCTTCTGATGCGAGCGCGCCGGTCGATCCGACCCCTGTTCCTGAAGCAACGCCAGTGCTAACAACTTCTTCTGAGCCCGTGAATACAGATGATGGGGTGTGGCAGATGCTTGCGAACGGCAAAGCATTGACGCGAGATGCGGTAAATATGAGTACTACATATGTTGCTCCGCAAAATCCGAAGGTTACTGTTCGTTTTACTCAGCTCCCGGATACAGCAGGAAACTTAACGATTCAAGAAATTAAGTTAACTGCAGATGAGCAGAAAACTCTTGGCGCATTATCCGATACTGCGTACGATATTTCTTCGAACATGCAGAACGGAACATTTAAATACGACTTAACACTTCCGAATCCAGCAGGCGATAAGAACGCAACGGTGAAATATGCGGAAAATGTTTCTGGCTTGGATACTGCACAGGACGTTACTCAAAAACAAGTTGCTGATCAGGACACAATGAAGATTACGGGACTGAATCACTTCACGGTGTTCGTATTAGTGAATGATGCTAACACTGCGAATGCAAGCTTAAAAGACGATGTAGCTAATGCCAACGTTGTCGGGATCGATGATTCGTATGTTGGTCAAGGTGCTCCAAACTCTAATCATAATGCCGACCCGCTTAGTGTTCGAAGCGACTCAACTAATAATCAACGTGCATTTGTGAAGTTTAGCAATGTCGGTGCTTCGGCAGGATCTGCTATTACAAAGGCAACTTTGCGTTTGTACATGAACCAAGCGCCGACTGCTTCTGCCGGTTCTCGTACATACGAAGCTCGTCGCATAACACAAGATTGGGACGAGTCTACAGTGACATGGAATAATAAGCCAACGGAAAGTGCTTCTGTATCTGCAACTGCAACCACTGGTACGACGGACGGGGTGTGGCTTGAATGGGATGTTACGTCCGATGCTCAAGATATGCTTGCAAACCCAGCTACAAATTTTGGATG
>CAYVFG010000023.1:0-7710 GCA_964450915.1 uncultured Candidatus Saccharibacteria bacterium
CTCATTTCTCCCTTTCCAATTTTCAAGTTCATAACATTGCAAGAAAAACATAAATAATAAAGAAATAACACCCATACACTACCGGCCCACAGGCCGGTAGTGTAGTATTACTGCATATGAAAATCATTGTTACAGGAGGCGCAGGTTTTATTGGAAGTCATCTTATTAAGCGATTACTGGACCGCGGAGATACCGTAATTTGCGTTGATAATTTTTTTACCGGTCAGAGAAAAAACATAGAGCAATTTTTACATAATCCAAACTTCTCCCTCATAGAACACGATATCGTCCACCCTCTTGAGGGCGTAGAAGCAGACCAAATCTACAACCTTGCGTGCCCGGCATCCCCGGTGCATTACCAGTTCAATCCGATTAAGACAGTTAAAACTTCTACGATCGGGATGATCAACATGCTCGGATTGGCAAAGAGGTGCGGAGCAAGAATTCTGCAGGCGTCGACAAGCGAAGTATACGGCGACCCTCATGAACACCCGCAAAAAGAAACATACTGGGGAAACGTAAATACGATTGGCCCGCGCAGCTGCTACGACGAAGGCAAGCGAGTTGCAGAAACGCTCTGCATGGATTATCACCGAGAACATGGATTAGATATTCGCATTATCAGAATTTTCAATACATACGGACCGAACATGCACCCCGAAGATGGCCGCGTGGTGAGCAATTTCATCGTTGAAGCATTGGCTAATAAACCAATCACGATATATGGCGACGGTACGCAAACTCGATCGTTTTGCTATGTTGATGATTTGGTAAACGGCATCATGGCCATGATGGACCAAGATGGATTTATCGGTCCTGTTAACTTGGGTAATCCGACAGAATTTTCGATGAAAGAACTTGCCGAAAAGGTAATTGCGCTTACGGGCACGAAATCGGAAATTACCACTATGCCGCTCCCCCAAGACGACCCGAAGCAGCGCCAGCCCGATATTTCTGTTGCAAAAGAAAAGCTCGATTGGGAGCCGACAATCAATCTCGAAGAAGGCCTGAAGAAAACAATCGAGTATTTTAAATCACTCTTGACACAATCGAAATAATAAGATAGGTTGGTATCTCGTTCTTTTACTTATTTCGCATACTACTCCATGAAAGGTGAGCTATGCCGCTGTGGTCAAGCATCGCTCCCAATGTACTGGCAGCGTGCGAAGAAATTGAAGACTATTGGAAAAAATACGGGTACAGGATAGTGGGATGGAAGATGGCTAATACTCGTACGATATATTACACAGTCATCAACCCCAAGAATGTCTGCAGGAAATTTCGCGTCAGCAATCACCTCCCAAGAGACGCTACGGAATGGGAATTGGCTGAATGCTCGAACGGAGTAATCATTCACAGCAAATCCGTTGAACGTTGATGAGCCCCTACCTGGCACGTGTCAGATATGGGGCTTCTTTTTTTATCTCACACAATCAGGGCCGGCGGCAGAAACGGTAATGTTTTCCCACGCGATAACGCTCTTGTCTGTTGCGCTTAAAATCTCGATACTTGCCGGACCTTCCGGAATCGAGCATGGAATCGCAATGCTTGCGTTCCCCGCAAAAAACGGAGTCTCTGCCAATACTTGAACGCCCCGCTTTGACCGCACCGCTACTTGCGCCTGTTGAGACGGGACCGAACTTGGAGTATCCCAGCGAATAACAGTCTGTGCCCCTGCCTGCAATGGATTCACCACGTGCATTCCGATGCGCGTGATCGTCGTGTCATTTGAGCGGATAGATACGTTGCCAATAATATTGATCAATATACCGATAAAGAGCAGGCAAATAGCTCCGAATCCGAAATATACCCAGCGCTGTTGTTTCTTATTCTTGTTCATGGGTTGCACTATATATAGTACGCGCTGATTTATTAGTATTCAACCATGGCGCGTTGATGTTCCAAGGAGAATCGGTAATCTTCATCGCCCTCTTCAGCATTGCAACGTCCGGAGATTCTGGCGCGCGCGGACTTTCCAAAAACGCACCGTCCTGCCGATGAATAATGGAAAACTCCCGTTTCATCGTCCAGGAAATAAGCACAAACAGTGCTGCAATCAACACGCAGATTGCATAGAGCCCGTATCCTATCCCGAGCAACAAATCGAATGTTCCGTGCAAGAACCATGGGATAAGAAAGGCGGGAATGAAAAATTTATTTGGCCGGAATATCTGAAACGTCCCCTGCGCAATAAGTGCGCCCATCAACCCGGCGAAGCAGATATGGGCAAGCGTCGAGATAATAAATCGCAAGAAAAAAACGAACACCAAAGTATCGTATTGCTGACTTGTGAGCAAATCGTGAAAATAGAGCGTATTTTCCAATGTTGAAAATCCGAGCCCGACTGCAACGCCGATCAGCAATCCGTCAAATACCTGATTTATCCTCTTGCTCCTCGGCATCCAAAATCGCATCGCTACATACCGCAGCCCTTCCTCGATAGGAGCAACTATCAAAAACGTGGCAAGCGCAGGCAACAAAATATCCACCGGAGACAATAACGGCAAGATTGCACCGGAATAATAATGCTCCGTTGCAGGAGATATAATTCCCCAAATCTGATCCGCTTTTTTCTCCAACCAAAACGCAGGTTCAACCAATATGAGTCCGATTCCGAACGCCATCGCTACGGTTGTAGGCGGCACATTTCTGGTACGATTCCGCAAATACCACATCCATAAGAAAAACCCTGCAGGAAGCAAGCTTAATAAGAATGCTACGATAGCAATCGAAACACCCACCGGTAACACAATAGGATCACCCATGAGTGTAGTATATCACGAGGTACGCATCAGTGATGATTTGTATTGCTCCGGCTTATATGCAGGCAAACGAACCATTTTGACATTCGGCTTTCCGATAGTTCCTAAAATCGCCCACACTTCTTCGTCAGACGGCCTTTGATCGTACCCTAACGCCAACACATCAAATTCAAGATTTTTTAATAATGTGTACGACGTCGGATCTTCATCCCCCAGCACCGCCTCATCGACATATGGATTTTTTTGAACAGCCTGCAGTCGCTCTTGTTCCCCCATATGATGCTGACGCTGTTTTTCAATCGAGATAGTTGCATCGCGCGCCACCACAACAAGTAAATAATCCCCCATCTTTCTTGCCTCTCGGAACAAAAATTCGTGCCCAGGGTGGAGCGGATCGAACGTGCCGAACACGACTATCTTTTTCATATCTATTTCACTGACGGTATGTAAAATACCAATCCGTTTATCGTGGGAACTTTTTTAGCAGATTCTTCCTTAACAGAAGCATACTTCTGAACTTCTGCAAGAGCAGGCTTTGCAATAGAGACGGAACTTTGGATAGTAACTTTCGAATCAGCAGGGACAGCAGGCGGCTGCAACGCATACACATATACAACAATAGCAGCACACACTCCACCGATGGCAAAGAGAATTATTGATATAACGGACATCTTGTACAATGTTGCATACGCAAGATAACTTTTTATATTCTGAATGGCACTAGAAAAAGAATTCATATTATTTCAAAATACTAATAACAATATCGGCCTCAAGAGAACTTCCCTGAGGAGCATTCGGCAAAGGCGATGTTGCGGGCACAGACGAGAAAAAGTTCAGCGCAACAACGTGCGTCGTATCGATACTCCATGATGCTACATGTAGCAAATACGGCAGCTGCTCTATCCGATACAGGAATCCCATAAGCGCTATGGGCGTGCCCGATGCACTGACATGGAAGCGGACATCGTCTAGTGGGTCGCTTGCCGGGGAGCCTTTAGACGTATTCTGCTGTACTTGCGGTACTTGGGCTGATACCCCCGCGAGGACCGCAGTTTCCTGAATAGCACTCACCACTTCCGGCAACCCGTCTCGCCGCACGGTCATTTTTTGCAACGAATCCATTTTATTTTGCGCATCAGATAATTCTTTCTTCAATCGATCCGTTTCTTGCATTTCCTTGGGGGCAGCATCGATACGCTGCTGGCGCATCGCAACATCTGAGCGAATCGAAAGAAGCTTCACATGCGCAAATCCGATAGCAGCAAGCGTTGCCACAATCAGGATTACCAACAGAATATTTGTCTTAGAAAATATCATAGGACTCCCCCATTATCTGCCTTTCTCACAATCGTGAACACTGCAATTGCATCCGGTGATTGCGCGAAGTTTTGCAACGGAGCATCGACATGATCAACCCACGGCAATGATTCAAGCGCATGCTGATATTGCACTACGACGTCACCATTGGTTGCCTTCCCGGTTATAACAAGTGCTTCCGGAGTCTCCGTTAACTCAAGCTTTGTAACTTTGATTCCGACAGGCACAGCAGCAAACAATTCTTGGATATGAATCGCCCAGCGAGGATGCGCAGTAATGCGCCGATCCATTGCTTGAATAACAGCATTGGTCGAAGCAATGCTTTTCTCTACATCGGAACGATTCTTCCCCTGCTCTTGCAGCCTAGTATCAAGTGAGTTTCGAATAATGATATTTGCCTCTAACGAAGCGCCATAAGCAATAAGAACAATCATGCATAACGCAAACAGCGCAGTTAATAACGACTGCAACCGATGGCGCGCAACGAGCGCCATTCGTGCAATGCGAGCCTCGGGAGATAGTAAATTAATTTCTGATTTCATAGGGAGACTACTGTTCGCAGCGCCAAGCCAAGCGCGGTCGCATATCGAACGGATTCTTGAATATTCAACGGGGCATGGGACCGCTCTTTCGCAGACAAAATATTAACCCACGGATTTCCGCGCTCCACATGAATATCTTCAAAGTGATGCAAAAACGCCGTATCAAGCCCGGTTAAATTCGACCCTCCTCCGGTCATGATAATTTCGCGAACCCTGTGGCTTGCATCAATACTGTTATAAAAATCAACAACCCCCCTAATATCGAGCACTAGTTTGTCCAGCCCCGGCTCGAGCTGAGGAGTAACCCGCTCGAGCAAATCAGGCGGAATATTTTGCAGATTCTGCATTAATTGTTCCTGATCTTGCACAGAAAGCCCGGCCGCTAAATTTTTCACGCCCTGCTGCAAGCTGGCCGTAAATCTGCTTGCACCCACATCGTGCACGATAACATTCGTAGATGTGCTTCCGACGTCTACAATAATCACCCCTTGCTTGCCATAGAGTTGCGGTGAAATGAGCGCACGCACGATTGCCTGGCTCTCCAGTTCAAACGCAGCAACGTCCAATCCGATATCCATTATCACCTCGTATAGCGGATCTACCACCTTTTTCTGAGCAGCCCCTACCTGAACCTCCCTCTTTCCTTCTGCTACCCTATGTCCGCTATCTTCAAGGGCTTGCCAATCGATATATACGCTATCAACGCTAAATGGGATATGCTGAGCAATTTCAAATCGGATCGCCTCTTCAACCTCATCGTCCGACATGTTCGGCAATTCAATAACACGCAAAAACGACTGCGTCTCTGGAATAGATACCACAACGGTTTCTTTTTTCGAACTAGCGATCCTGCAAGAAGATAGCGCCTTTTCCACTGCTTCCTGCATAGCTTTCTTATTGATGACAACGCCATTCTCTATAACTCCTACTGGAATAGCATAAATGCACTTGGCAAGAAGACGACGCGCTCTTCCGTCGGAAAGTTGCGCAATCTTTATCGTTTGATCCGATATATCTAAGCCGATCATAGAACCTCCAGTTATTGTACTATTTTTGCTGCCAAGACAGAAACTGGTATTCTCCCGTTGTGGGGAAATACGGCGGAGGACCATACAACAAATTCGAATCATAGGACGACGTTCCATGTTGATATCCGCCTATAACCGTATTGCTGCCATTGACCCATGTAGTGACTGGAACGAGATTGCTTGCAACCATGCCATACGTAGTAATAGAGTTTCGCAATATATATGACCCGCTATTGTAATATCGCCTGCCAAACCTGCCGTGCTGCGCCACAAACGCTCCGTCCATCTCCAAATTATTCGCCGCGCCGGAATTCGGAATAAGAACATTGCCTTGCGACACCGCACCAAATTCACGAGTACCATCCTTCACACCGCCATACGTAATGCTTCCGTTTATAATAATATCTGTGTAGGTACTTGGATTCTCCGGAAACTTTCCTGATGCAATAGTCACCCTGCTTGCAACAGTACCCTCAACCCACACAGAATCCTCGAAAAACAATATCCCACCAGACGGAACGGTTGCGGACGTAATTAAAGACTCTCTCTTGATATCGTACGAGGAACTCACCCAGCCATCATCAGGAAAATAGGAAGAAACGTTCGCTTGCTTGCTCGTTACTTTATACAGCGAGTACGTATTATTCGAATTAAATACAATATGATATCCGTATCCTCCGGATGATCCAAAATACGTATTCGCCGATTGGGCCGCTGCCTTCATGGAAACCAAGTCGGAAGTAAGCCCGGCATAATCTACAGACGAAACAGGGTATTGCCACAATGCGCTATTTCCGCCAGATCCCCATACGCCCGGTTTTGTCGGGTTCCCGCTGCATCCTTGCGTTGATTTGCATGTGTACGTCGCCTTGGCGCTTGTCATCGTACTATCCGACTGGCCATCCATGCGAATACCCCCGTTGGAATGCACTGCTCCTGAAATTGTTTCGCCGAACCAAACATCATCGTTGAGCAGCATTGCATATTTTGCAAACGACGGCTTTCCATACGTCGCCTGCAGCGTCACGTCGCGAACTGGCGCACTGGCTGTATGGCCAACGGATGTGATTTGCACAATAGTGCTTCCGTTTTGAGGAGGAACAAACGTAAGTGTATATGTTCCCAGCAGGCCTTTGAGCTGATCATATACTTGATTTTGAACAGAAGAAAAATCATTTCCATTATGAGCCAAGCGCCATCGAGCATAGTTTAATCCTGATTCCGCAACCTGAAATGCAGTTTCATCTTGCGCAGTGAGCCCTCCTTGCTGATACTGCTGATTTGTCACTCCGCCCAGCGATACAAACATCACGCCAATCATCATGACGAGCACAACCATCATAATTAAAATCGAACCGGACTGCTGCCTGCGGAGCTTTATCGCCATGATGGAATGCTAAATAGCATCGTTTGCCAAAATGACGGAATCGGGTAGCCGTATGTAAGAGGACTGATGTACAAAAATCCCAGCAATATAACGAGGCATGCCGTAATGACAAATTCTTTTTTGTGCACAACATGCTTATCCATCCACCAGATAGCAATAATAATCGAAAAAACTAACGGAGTAAGATAATGATACAGAAATAGCACGCGAGGAACGCGCATAAGAGGAACATACGCCCACAGATAGCCTATAACCATAAGCCAAGCGTATCCCGAATTTTTAATTGATATTTTTTTCTTTTGGATAGCCGACACGATCATCGCAAGCATCGCGATGCAGAAAAATATGAATCCTCCCCACCATACTGCCGGATTGCCCAATAAGTACACAAATTGATTCCCATCAGTCCCTTGCCAATAAAATACCGGCCGAATCATAAATGGCCACATCCACCATTTGCTTCCGTATGGATGCCCGGCCGTTAAATTATAGTTTGCAGATATCATTTCCTGGTGAATAGAAATGATATCTTGGGCAAAGTTTCCCGTAGGAATCCCCCACACATCCCCAGAACCAGGAAGGGTCAGTATTGCAAAATGAATTGCCCACGCCCCCAGATACACAACCAGTGCACACGCGCCCATAATAATGGCTTTTGCCGCCCAAGATGCGAC
>CAYVFG010000024.1:0-7529 GCA_964450915.1 uncultured Candidatus Saccharibacteria bacterium
TTCTCAAACAACCGAAATCAACCAGCCGTTCATCACGACTGGTGCAGAAGGTCCAAAGCACTTAGTGCTTACGATGACTCGCGCAAAGTTGGAGGAAATTGTAGGCGACTATATCGATAAAGCGCTTGCTATTACAAAAGAGGCGCTTGCAGAAGCAAAGCTGTCCGTATCCGACATTAATGAAGTAGTGTTAGTCGGAGGGCAGACTCGCATGCCGAAGATCACTAGCGAAGTTGAAAAGATGTTCGGCAAAGAGCCGCATAAAGGAGTGAATCCCGATGAAGTAGTTGCAGTTGGTGCAGCAATTCAGGGCGGAATTTTGCAGGGTGATGTAAAAGATATTTTACTCTTGGACGTAACACCGCTCACGCTTGGGCTTGAAACATTAGGAGGAGTGCGAACACCATTAATCGACAAAAATACGACGATTCCTACAAAGAAGTCGCAGGTGTTCTCTACTGCAGCAGACAATCAGACATCCGTTGAAATTCACGTACTGCAAGGGGAGCGCGAAATGGCCGCAGACAATAAGTCGCTTGGCAGATTTATCTTGGATGGTATCCCGCCAGCTCCGCGAGGGGTTCCGCAGGTTGAAGTAACCTTCGACATCGATGCGAATGGAATCTTGAACGTGTCTGCAAAAGATAAGACATCCGGAAAAGAGCAGCATATCCGCATTGAGGGAACGAGCGGAATTCCAAAAGAGGAAATTGAGCGCATGCAGGCTGAGGCACAGAAATTTGCTGAAGAAGATAAGAAAAAGAAAGAGCAAATCGAAGTGAAAAACGCAGGCGAGCAAACAGCATATATGGCAGAGAAGGCATTGAAAGATGCCGGGGATAAAGTAAGCGCCGAAATCAAAAAAGCAGTTGAAGATAAAGTGGCTGCCCTTAAGACTGCGTTTGCAGGAACGGACAGTGAGGCTATGAAGAAGGCAACTGACGAGCTGTTAGTTGAAACACAGAAGATTGGGCAGGCGATGGCAGAAGCGCAGCAAAAAGCTGATGCAGAAAAACCAACTGATGCAAAGCCGGAAGATCAAAAGCCCGAACAAGGCGAAGTAGTAGACAAGAAATAACCTATGGCTGCGTCGCAGGATTACTACGAATTGCTTGGCGTTTCTAAAACTGCAACGCAGGAGGAAATAAAGAAAGCATATAGAAAGCTGGCTCACAAACACCACCCTGATAAAAAGGGTGGTGATGAGGAGCAGTTTAAAAAAATCAATCAGGCATACGAAGTTCTCTCTGATAAACAAAAGCGTTCGCAGTATGACCAGTTTGGCGAAGCTGGAACAAATGCCGGCGCCGGATATCAAGGCGACCCGTTTGGAGGATTCGGCGGATTCAACCAAGGTGGGTTTACTATTAACATGGACGACTTAGGAGGCTTCGGCGATATATTCGATATGTTTTCGGGTGGAGGCAGGGGGCGATCGAGCCGAAGAAATCGAGGGGCGGATGTTGAAACTGATATTGAAATTTCATTTCGAGAATCTGCAAAAGGGCTTACGAAAAAAATCCAACATCGAATATTTACTACGTGTTCCAAGTGTCATGGGAATGGCGCAGAGCCGGGAACTCCTATTGAGACATGTAAAACATGTAATGGCCAAGGAGCGGTAACATCGCGCCACCAAACACCATTTGGCGTATTCAATCAGCAGACGGTGTGCCCGGATTGTAAAGGCGAGGGCAAGAAAGCGAAAACCGCATGTACGCAATGCCATGGCGAAGGGCGTGAAAAAACAGACAGGTTATTGACTGTGGAAATTCCTGCCGGCATTGCCGATGGGCAATCTATTCGACTTACCGGAAAAGGGGAGGCGCCGAAAACCGGAGGCCAGCCAGGCGATATGTACGTGCACGTCCACGTGATGCCAGATAAAATCCTTGTGCGCGATCGCGATAATATTCGATCAACTGTTGCTATCTCGTTTGCAGATGCTGCATTGGGCTGCGAGGTTGATGTTGATACATTGCAAGGCGATAAGATGCTTCGCATTCCTGCAGGGACTCAACCGAATAAAGAATTCGCATTGCCCGGTCTCGGTTTCCCGCATTTGCAATCATCTGGGGCAGGGGATCATATCGTTACGGTAACTATTGAAATTCCAAAGAGATTAAGTAAGAAGCAAAAAGACATTTTAGAAGAATTTAGAAAAGCGCCGAAAAAAGGAATATTTTTCTAGAAATTGACAGTATAGACAATTTCTACTAGTTTAATATCGGTAGTTACGAATCGTTCTTTTGATGCCTAACACGGGAAGGGGCTTGATTATGTTTTCTATGCAGTTTCGTGGGTCGCAACAATCGGGCGGTACTGATTTCGAAATCATTTTTTTTATTGATGGGAAGCGATACGATCTGACGTGCGATACTGAAGGCCTTCTTACTTTATCGGAGAAAGTTGAGAAAAGGGAAGAGGGCTGTACCTCTATATCCTGGATTCAAACCGCACCGACTCATGAAGATGTGCTGATGCTTCTTCCTCAAGAGGAGCAGTGGACATGGGAGAAGCTGATGTTCGCCAAAGAGTATTGGCTACGAGGACACGATGTTGCTCTCCGGGGATACGCTAAATACGAATTAAGCCAGATTGAAGGGGTTCGGCGTTTTAATTCCTTTCATTCGAGGTCATCTGCTTGGGGAAATTTCGCTCGGAGCTTACTTCGTCGCTTGGAGCGACAGATCGCACAGTAAGAAAAAACAAAGACCGCTCGTACGGGACTACGAGCGGTCTTCTTCATTTCAGAATAACAATTTATTTAAAATTGTCCCAGAAGTTGTTGAGAGTGTAGACCTGGTCCACTCCGGTTACTTCACCCTTTGCTCGGATCACTTGATGACGAACATCTACGGTGTCGCATCCAACAGTTGATCCTAAGCGCTTGCACACGGTGCTTGGTGTATATTCCATCTTTATTTCAGTACTCTTAATGCCTTTTTCTCGATACGTTGACGTCATCACGTTTACGGAAATTGTCTTGTTGTCAGTATCAACATCAGTAACTTTCCCAGTGAGATCAAAGGTTCGGTCGTTAATGACAAGCTCGGATACTTTGAATGTTGTACCAATTTTCTTGCCCTTCATAACAACTTCTTGACCCAGCTTAAGCTGCTTCCAAGATTCTAATCGTTTTACTCCGCTTACGTATCCATATACTTTAGCCGTGCTGATGCTGTATGCAATATTTTGATCATGTACTTCGCCAAGCGCTTTTGAGGAGCCTGCCGTTACGGTTACATACACGAGGCTTTTTGTTGGAGCTTTAACATCCGTAACTCCGCGTAATGTAAATGGGTAATTCGTATCGGCAAATACGGGAGTTGCAAGAGCAATGGCGAATACGACAAGGCTTGCAACTCCGAGTTTGAGTGATAATGAAGATAGATTCATATAATCGTTATGCTTAGCTGATTAATACTTGTTCCAGACTTTCGTAGCGTCGTATGTGTCAGTTACTCCCGTGACGCCACCAGTAACTTTGATTTTTTGTCCATCATTTGCAATATCGGAGCATCCGATTTCCTTGCCTGACTCTATGCACTTTGTATGCGAGTCGTAGTGAATTGTTACGTACGTATTCTTGATTGTCGATTGTTTGAATGATGATGTTTTTACGAGCACTCTGAACTGATTGCTGTCATGGTTCGTGCTTGCGACCGTTCCTGTGATGTTGAAGGTTCTGTCATTGATAACAACTCGCGTTACTGTGTATGTTCCTGTTCCTCCTGTTCCAAATAGAACTACTTCCTGGCCGAACTTGATGTTATGCCAGTTAGTGGTTACTAAATTTCTATTGAGGTATTTTTGAACTGTTGCCTTTGAAATTTTATACGCAATATTTTTGTTCAATGCATAATCGATAGTGTCCTGGGTAGAAGCGTAGGTGCCAGTCACGTAGATTGCATCTTTCGTTGGTGCTGTGACGTCGACAATACCCTTAACAACAAACGAAGGGCTTGCATGTGCGGGCGAAGCAAGCGCTACTACGAGGAGCATTGCGCTCATAACTCCTCCGATTGCGATACCTGATAATTTCATAAAAGTTATTCCTAAAGAATTAATATACCCATATAATACCATAAAATAACGTGAAGGGCGAGTAAAAAAGCCCGATTCAAGATGAAGCGGGCTTTGGGCGGAGTCGTGATGCGTGAGTTGCTATACGAGACGGATGTTGTCTCCTTCACAAGAATTGCAGTTAAAGGTAAATCGAAGGTGATCGCCAGGAACGTGCGCTAAGCCGCTGATCATTCGATCCAAGGTGTCTCCGACGCTTCCTCGAAGGTGGTGTTCAAATTGCCAGTTCGTTATGCCGCGGTTGATCTCTTGAAGCTCTCGAGCAATGTCGCAGCACAAAAGCCGCGCAGTGGAATCGTACTGGTACGCCACGATGACGCCGTCTCTGAATGGGGGAATGAGCCGAGCTTTCGGAGGTATTCGCAACTGGATATGTTTTTCAACGACAGAAAGAAACGTGTTTTCAGCTGCGTCGGTGATAGCTCGATCGTGTCCTGCTAGTCGCCGTCTGTCAGCTCCATCGAGGCACAATGCGAGCCAGGTGAGAGGCGAGCTTAGGTGAACAGTATCAATAGCGCGATGTACCCAGGCGCTATCGCTGCACAGTATTCGTGCCAAATATCCAGATTCCCATACATGGAGGCCAACGTTAATAACAGTTGTTTGTCCTGGCATCGGTAATCCCTTCCCTTGAGACTGTAGGTTTGCAAAGGTCAACGACCCTTCCTAGCTCTTAGAGTACGTATAATGGGGAAACTTGCAATAAGTCATCATTTTACCCATAATACTAACCACGCGCGCCATAGGCGACGCACGCGCTCATAGCTCAGTGGTAGAGCAGTGGCCTTTTAAGCCAACGGTCGGGGGTTCGAATCCCTCTGGGCGCACAATAAATAAAAAATCCCACACAGCGTACGAAGTCGTACGTCGTGTGGGGAAGATGTCAGTGACTGTAAAATCCGCGACCAACTGCGTCGGGAATCATCCAGAGATTGACGCTTCGTTCGGCGCAAAAATCTCGAACCTTCTGATCGTTTACCGATCCGCTCGTTGAGAAGATGGTTTTCACTGCTGCATTAGCGAGCAGTTCTGGCCCATCTGTGAACGGAAAGAAACTGTCAGAATAGGCAACGGCACCTTCCATCACATGTCGAGATCGTAATGCGCGGTGAATGGCAAGTTCGCACCCGCCCACGCGGTCTTGCTGTCCCACACCATTTCCGGTCAGCATTCCATTTCGGACAAGAGTAATCGTGTTGCTATTGCTTGTCGAGCCAACGGCCCATGCAAGCAGGAGATCATTCTCCGCTGAAACTGACAGATTGGACGATTTTACAAGCCGTTCATCGTTCAGATCCAGAACGAACGTGTAATTTGGCTGTAGCAGAAATCCTCCTCGAACCGGACGAATGATCGGATTCTGATTTAAACTACCAAGATTAATGGACCCAAGTTCAGGATTTTGATACAGTCTGCAGCGGTCATTTTTCCGCTTAAGAGCTTCTCTCGCCCGTGGGCTGAAAAATGGAGCCACCACTCCGTCGAATAATCGCTTCTTCGACTCATTGCCCAATAAAGTGGTCGCTGTTTCGTGCGTGATGCTGAAATTCGTCATTACGATTCCGCCGAATATGGCTAATGGATCTCCGTTGACCATCTTGTCGATCACGTCATTTGGATTATCTCCGAATGCTGCGCCGCACGGATTCCCGTGCTTGCAACCCACGGCGATATAGGGAACTTTTTTGCGATTGAGATCGAATGCCGCGGCGATGTGCGTGATCGTCTGGAGTAGGCGATCGACGTCGCACAAGTTCACATAGCTTGGCGCGCTTCCTTCCATAACTTCAAAGCGATCAAGTGCAAGCGGATCGTCGGTTTGCGAAGTGAACAGTGCGGCGGGGGATTGCCATCGGTTTTCACCGTAGCAGCAGCCAAGCGCTTTCTTGCCGATCAGGCCAGTATATTGCCCGTCGCCGCGATAGTTTGCGGAAGCGAGGCAATATTGAGCAACAATAAATTCCGCCTTTGCAGCGAGATGATTGATGAATTCATTGTTGTTTGGCTGAGCAGCTTGTAGCCATTGAATGACTGACTGTCGATCGGCAGGATCGCAGATTACGATTCGGTTCCCTTTGGCTGCCGATCGTAACATTGTGGGTCCACCGATATCAGTCAATTCGATCACCGAATCGAGGTTTGAACCTGAGCGGTTAATTTCCTGGATCAATGGGTACAAATCAACGCACACCAAGTCGATGAAAGGCAAGTTAAGCCCTTTCATTTCTTGTTCATCGTCGGGAATGTTCCGAGCAAGGAGGCCAGCATGAACTTCCCGTGACAGCGTGACAACGCGGTGACCAAGAATTGCATTTCCTCCCACAAGTTCTGCAACATTGCGGACTGCGACACCAGCGTTCGCAAGGTGTTTTGCAGTGCCTCCGGATGCAAGAATGTCCCAGCCAAGAGCAATTAGCGCCTGAGCAAACTCGACAATACCATTTTTGTGATACACGGACAGTAGGGCGGTAGGCATGTCAGCGGTCCTTTCAAAACAGGGAATTAAATTGTCAGAGAGCGGCTACGGTGCTGGAAAAAACCAGCTTGTAACCATACCACCTACGTAGAGAAAACTCCAGGAATAAAAACAGGCGCCTCGTGAGAGAAGCGCCGTCGTGTTGCTGACAGTTCAGCAGAGGATTGTTTGTTGGAATTCGGAAAGCGATTTACCAGTAAGTCGGTGGAACACCTCCGAGTACTTTGCGCCAGTAAGCGCAATGATTTCTTCGGGAACCTTCAAGGCCGCCACTGTACGCAAATCTTGCTCGCTTTGAGGGTTGAGTCTATTGATCCCAACCGTCTTGCCCCATTCTCGCACGATTTGCTTGTCGAATGAAGGAGGCGGTTCGTTTCGGTGGCATGCATTACTCCATTCCCGTACGTCCCAGATTCTGCTCGAGTCCGGTGTTGCAACCTCATCGGCCAACCTTCCGTCATCGCCGAATTCGAATTTTGTGTCAGCGAAAATCAGGTTTTTCCCGGAACAGAATTTTGCAATACGTTGATAGATTCGTATTGATTGGTCTTGTGTCCATTGGCCGTATTTCTCTATCACTCCTGCAGTATCGAGATGTTCGTCGTGGCCGCTCTCCGCCTTTGTTGTTGGAGTGAATAAAGGCGTAAGAAGGGCTGAGCCGTCGTGGAGACCATCGGGAAGTGCGATTCCGCAAACACCCCCATCTTCTTTGTAGGAATTCCATCCGCTTCCGGTGAGATATCCGCGAACAATGCATTCGATTGGAAGCATGCTGAGACGATTCACCACTATAGCGCAGTTGTGGAGTGCGCTGCAGTTGCGAAGGCTGTCAGGAAGATACGAGTCGATCTCTTTTCCGTAGGCGACGAGATGATTAGGGATATCGGCGAGTACTTCCGTGAGCCAAAAAACCGTCATTGCTGTCAAAATCGCTCCTTTATCAGGAATAACGGCAGGGAGCACGAAA
>CAYVFG010000025.1:0-7520 GCA_964450915.1 uncultured Candidatus Saccharibacteria bacterium
CGCATAGTGGCCTAGTGCGCACGCTTGGAAAGCGTGTATACCGCAAGGTATCGAGAGTTCGAATCTCTCCCTCTCCGCCTTCGCAAGCGACATATGCTATAATGCTTTTCATGAAGCCTCGAGTCGTCGTATTTTATGGAGGAGAAGCACATCATGCGGATACGTCGCGCCAATCTGGTGCATGGATCTGCCAATATATACCCAAATCAGAATACGACGTTACCCCGGTGCATGTAACCCGCGACGGACTATGGAAAGTGCCTCTCGGCCAGTTGCCGAAAGTTGGAAATATTTCTCGAGCGATAGATATGCTCGCCGAGGCAACCCCTGCTCAGGACCCGAAAGAAGCAATTCATAAATTGCTTCATCGCCCGATCGACTCGATCATAACCACGCTTCGCGGACGCGGCGGCGACGACGGCGCAATGCACAGCTTTGCCGACATACTGCAATTGCCGATAAAGGGCTCAGGTGCCCGCGCAAGCAAACTCACATATAACAAAGACCACTTTGCACATGCCGTTTCAAGCATCGCCCCTACGCCCTACTCGCAGATTATTAAAAAACAAACTGCCCCTTACGAAATTGGCGAAATATTGCGAACAATGTTTTCCCTTCCGTTTTTCATAAAACCCGTCCATGGCGCCGGAAGCCACGGCATTATGCATATTAAAACACAGCAGGACTTAGAACGTGCTATCGAGGCTATTCATGCATCAAACGACGACAGCCTTGTACAAGAACAGCGGCACGGCGATGAACTTTCCGTAACGGTATATAAAAACAAACAGGGCAAGCTATCCTCCCTTCCACCGAGCATCATAACGCCCAAAAATTCTTTTTTTGACTACCAGATAAAACAATCTGGCCATGATAATTTATTTTTCCACGATCACGATCGGCACAACTCAATCATTCACCAAGCTCAATCGATTGCGCGCGATGTGTACGAATCGTTAGGATGCGACGGCATTGCAACGGTGGATATGATCGCTAATAACGGTTCCGTAGACGTACTCGACCTCAACACTATTCCAACCTTTACTCCGGGAACTCCGATTGTTCATCAATTGCGGCATGCGGGAATGCATCCAGAAGAGCTCGTACAAGGATTACTCAGGTAAGCTTACGAGTGAATTTTAATTTGTTTGAACGGCTTGGGCGGATTCGTATCTTCTCCTGGCTTCTTGCCCTCTAAGATATCCTTTGCTTTTGATACGATATCCTGATCCGTACCGTATTCGAGCATCGTAATTGCTACATCAATCGGAAACCATCCGGCATCAATAAAGCCTTCCTCTGCCTGAGGAACCAATTCTTTTTGCGTGGTAATCATCAAAAAATAGTGCACCGTCTTTTTTACCAATGCGGACTCTGCCTGAAATACGAATCGCGTCGTCCCTAATTGCTCGCGCACTTCCAGCTCCATAATACCAGCCTCTTCCTGCACTTCGCGCTTCGCAGCGTCCGCAACGCGCTCTTTTCTATCCATCTCAACATGCCCTTTCGGCAGCACCCACACGCTCCCGCGGCGATGTTCCGTTTTCAAAAGCGCTACATGCCAAATCCCGCGCTCTTCACGCACTGCAACCCCGCCTGCAGATAATTCTCGTCGAACGGTGCGATGCGTTTTCCGCTGATGCCGAATAACCCTCTTGCGCGGTGCAACCGGTTTTGGTTTTCTATGCGTTGCCGTCTGCCGCACTCGTACCGGAGGCGGAGTCGGAATTTGTCGCTTGCTTGGCTGGTTCATGTGGATATAATGTTGGAGATTTATAATTGCTGTTAAACGTATCGTTTTCGATAACGTTGCCATCTTTATCAGTTACCGTTCTCTTAAGTACCGATTTTACGGAACCGTCAGGCTTTCTATCGTACGGGTGCGGCCCGTCGATTGTCACTTGTCGCCCATCATCTGTACCCCAAAACTCAAAGAAAAGTTTTGTGCCATCTATGTGTGTCTGTATCAGAAGATAGCCGGGTGTGTTGTTGAGGAAACGAAAATCAGTATACGGCGGATAAATCGTGGCGTCAAATCCAGGCGTTCCATAATATCGAACAGCATACGAATGGTTGTGCCGTTCCGTAATCTTTACTCCCGCCTGCATCGCAGCCCTAAATACCGTAGTCGATACCTGGCATAACCCGCCGCCGAATTCCGGAATCGTCGCATTGTCTTTAATCACGAGCTCGGGCAAATACCCGGTACTGGCATCTACGGGGCCAAGCAGCTTATCGAACGAAAACTCTTCGCCAGGAGCAACCAGTATGCCATTAAATTTATCTGCCCCAACCATAACGTTATGGGTACGATTCTTCGGCGATCCCTTGAAATCCGTTTCTCCTGTTGCTATTAATTTTGTAATCCCCAGCGACGAACTGCTGGCAACATCCGTGAATGCGGGCTGTATTTCTTTTACGACAAGCTCTGCTTTTAAGTTGCTTTGCATAAGAGCATCTGCAATAGCCTTCATCGTTGCATCTTCATCAAGATCAACGCCGTTCTTCGGCAGCGCAAATTGCTTCACGGTGCCGTCTTCAACCTGAAAGCGCGCGTTTACCGGCTCAATATGAATTTGCACTGCAAGCTTGCTTTCGAAATACCCCTTCAATAAACCACTGTCGAATACGATGTGAGCAGACGGCGATGGGACAAACTGCATCATCTTCCGAACATCTTCCCTGCTTATCAAAAATGATTTATCCCCGTACGTAAGATGAAACCCCGTATTTGCAAGCGCCTGCGCAAACGCTTCCACCTGCGCAACTTCTTGTTCAGTAACCTTCGGGTCAGATGGAGTAGTGTGCGCTGAAATAGCCGGCATACTCGGCATACCAGCACCTTCGGCAATGGCGCTATCGAGCATCTTCATTTCAAAATCTTCCCCCACAGCGCTCTGCGTAATGGAGACATGGAATGCAGGGTCGATTGCAATGGCTGCATCTTTTGGAAGCGACAACACCTCCGTAAAATCCTGGCTAAGCAGCGCCCTCGCCCTTTCATCTTGAAACGCGAGCACTGGCGCAATGCGGACAGGAGCGGTGACATTCACGCCGCGACTTGCGCGTATAACCTCCTGCATTGTCTTATCTTGGTCAACTGCAATTCCTAAATCTTGAAACGTGCGCACTGTTTTCCTTCCGCGAAATGTAATCGTGATTGGTGTTTGCATAAGTTGCTGCTGGTAGGCCAATAACGCTCCGGATAGCTGCGTTACAGGCACTCCTCCTACGGGAAATGCGCCAATATACACATGAGGCGGAACGCGATCCGCATAAAACATTCTGAGCGCTACGCCCCCTGCCACAATAACAAAACACGCAGTAATGCAGGCTTGAAATATAATGCGAACGGATTTCATCCTGCACTTCCTTGGCCGTTTGCGTCAGCAGCCTTAATAACAACAGTCGCAGCCTCCCCGACCTTTAAGCTATCCGCAGCGCCCTCTGGTGGCAATTCCATCGAAAATGTACTTCCTTTATCTTGTCCAGGGCTCGTTACTGACACTTCCCCATGATGCTCGTGAACAATCTGCTTTGCAACATACAGCCCAAGGCCCGTCCCTTGGGTATTAAACTTTGCAGCACCACCAACGCGAGAAAATTTCTTAAACAGCTTTTCTGCCTCCCCTTCCGCAAGTCCTCGTCCAGTATCTGTTACCGAGAATGCCACCTTGCCATCTTTCATTGCAATAGACACCTCCACCTTGCCATGCGTCGTATACTTAATCGCATTGTCGATGAAGTTCAGCATCACTTGGCGAATGCGCTGGCTATCTACCACCACATGCGGGATTTGCTCTGTGGGTTCGTGAAATTCCAACTCCAGATTTTTCGCGATGGCATTCGGCAATAAATCCGCAACCAGGCTTTTTGCAACTTCCACAACATCCAGCGATTCCAAATGCAATTCCAATCGCCCGCTTTCAATGCGCGATATATCCAGCAAGTCTTTAATGAGCTCGATTAATCGCAGCGCGCTCTGGTTTAAAATATCTAAAATCGGCTTCTGCTCTTCAGAAATCGGCCCGTAATCCCCTTCCATAATCATCGAGATATATCCGCGAAGCGCAGTGAGCGGCGTGTACAACTGATGGCTGGCAATGCTCAAGAATTCGCTTTTTGCTTTATCCAAGTCTTTCAATTGATTATTGGCAGTCAGGAGTTCCGCAGACGTCCTTTGCAAATCTTCATACAATTTCGCCTTATACAATGCCAACGAGATCAATCCGATAATTCCGGAAAGCGATTCATCTTCGTATCGCGATGCATCTTGGAACGAGCGGCTGGAGCTGAGCGTAAGCACTCCAAGCGTGTGCTCGCCGAATCGCAACGGCAACACGACCGAATACGAAGGATGAGTGTAGTCCCCCGTCTTGCTAAGCTCTTCAATTGTTTTTACCAATAGCTCCGGATGCACTGCTGCAAGCGAATCTGAATATACTTGCTTTCCACCTTGCACGACGGCAACAATTTCCGGCGTTGCGGTAAGCGGCGCTTCTTTGCTGGCAACGCACACTTTTTCAAATGCTTCGCCCATCTTATCGTGGCTAGAGCCTGCTGCAATGCATTTCCATGTCATCTTTTTTTCTTCCACAATTGCGATGGTTACAATTTCATATTCCAGCCCTACCGCAATCGCATCCACCATTTGCTGAGCCATGCTCTCTATTTTTTCTGAAGCCAAAGAAATCCCGTCCAGTTTCCGCAGCAGCGCCAGCGTTTTATTCCTCACCGCAAGTTCCGCATTTCGCTTATACAATTCTTCCGTAACGCGCGTGCGCAGCTTCGCCGGCGCTTGGCCGATAGATTTTACGTGATGCGCCAATGTCTTCCGAGCGCGCCGCTTTTTCGGAGCATTTTCGGATTTTTTAAAAAACATCGGAGGGATCGCTGCAGCGGTCATACATGAAGTATAGCATGAAGCGCATATTTTCTGATATAAAAATATGCGGATATTTACCGCATAGTTTTATTCTCTTCGTTTTACTTCAGCACTGCGGGCACATCCGCTTCCGGAACTTGAGCGAGGAGCGGACGGACGGCGTCTCTGCATACTTCTCGGGATGCTTTGCCGAATAGCTGCTCGTACTGCGCGACCAATCGCTCAAGCACGTCGCGAGCATCGCCTTCGATATCCACTTCGTGGCTTTGTACATTAATGCGAAGTCCCGTAACCTTCTCCGCCTCTTCCCACGCAACAGGGCCGATGATGAGCTCTTGCTCTTTAATGATGTGATCGGCGAGTTGTGCTAGTGGGTTCATAGTGATGTTATTTATCGTTACTAGATATTCTCCTGTTGTCCAGAGAACTTACGCCAAACGCAAGCAAGAACATCGCAAGAGTAAAGAGAAAATCTGCCGTACCGCCCGGAACAAATGTTTCTAGAGTCGTCGTATAAGAAAAGGTAAAATCTGCAAAATAGTTTGCTAAAAACCCAAACAACAATACATAGATCGCTATTTTGTATTTTCCGCCAAAATATTTAAATGATAATCCGTAAATTAAAGTGGCAAGCGTCAAAATAATAACGTCACCAACAGGATATGCTAAATCAAAGAATACTTTTATCGCCCCTTCAGAAGAGCTAATAACTCCGCCCCGGGCAACAGTAACGAGTAAGTAATAAGATAATGCAACAATTATAATCGGAAACAATACGAGAGTAAGTTTTCCAGTAGCGCCCTTTAATGCGTACTTTGCTCCTGTTGCACGAGAAAGATTAACCATGCCGATACCCCATAACGGCCAACTAACAATAAAGGCTGCGTCTGCAAGCGATGGATACGGGACCTCAACTTTCAGAAGAAGGTTGTAATATAAGGAAAATATCATTTCCCCTACCCCCCAACTCAACAACCCTAACGACAGGAACATTATCGCTCTGCCAACACTGCTATAAAAAAATCCCCATTTTTTTGCGAGGATTATTCCATAGATACCACCCAATATTGGGAACACACCTTCTAATACTGTGTACCAATAGTTTGAAGCTGGGGTCACTTCAGCACTCCTATCAAGCATGGCCCACCAAATCAACGAAGCGACATAGAGTATCGCTAGGAAAGCTGTGAACTTATTCACAAATAACCTTTGAAGGAAATTCATATTCCCTTCATTATACTACTTTACTAAAATGCGAGCAAGTAAAATACTACTAAACCCTTCCGGTTTACACTCAGGGACATCTCTCACCTCAATATCTAGTTTCTTTATTCTTAAAGAAGACTCCCGAATTGCTACCTCTAAATCAAATTCGTTAATTGGAGTTGCCGGAAAATCACTTTTTCCGACCTTGTAGGCAGAGCAATTGCGAAGTGCTGAAATAAGAACCATCCCGCGAGGCGCTGAGAGCTTTAGAATATTATGCAAGTTTCTTTTCCACTCTTCTCTAGAATTCGTAATCGATTCTGCACAAAAAAGAGACACAACTAAATCGTATCTCTTACTTTCATCCCCATTAGTCGGCCAATTAGTAGTGGCATCCCCTACGAGTATATTTCCCATTTTTGACCTCAAATTCTCAAACCTCTTCTCAATGTTCGCTTCCCCGCTTAATTTCTTTTGTTTTCTCAAAATATATCTTGCCCAATACGTCCAATCAAATGCCTCTGGATCCTTATCCATCCAATGCCGTATCTCTTTAATATTCTGCGGAAGATATTCTGCAATATCTAAATTTTTTATATACGGCTCAAGCGTAAGAGCGCTAAAAAGAGTGGGGCCAGCCCCAAAATCGATTGCGTTATCAAATTTTTTCTGTGGCGCCTCTTTCAAAGAATCATCCAAAAAATCAATCACCGCAAACGTATCCTGCATCGGTTTCGAATAGTACGTCTTGAGATACGACCTGGAGTTCCATTTATCCCAAGTCTCAAAAATTAACTTTCGGATATCCATACCCTTCTTATATTACCCCAAACTCACTGCAATAATAGAACAAAGTGCCAAAACTACACCAAAACCCTTTAAATGGGAGAATTGCTCGTGGAATAACATCTGGCTAATTACAATGGAACACAAGAAGTTTGCCACAACGAAGAACACCACAGAATCGGAGAAAAGACCGTTTTTCAACATCATAATGAAGCAGATAAGCGCAATATTCCAATAGATAATACCTGCAATAAGAGGGTCAATCGTATGCCCTGATTTCGCCCATTCATTCAAAAAGGCGTCCCCAATACTTGCCATAATACCAGCAAATACGGCGAAAATTAGGAATATGTTGAGCGAAAAATGTGTCATAGGTATATGTAATGGGTAAACCAAAACATATCATCGTATACCGTATTTCACTTTTTGTCAAATCTATTTTTGATACCGCAATATATTTGATATATACGCAATACCATGCTTTAATTCTCCTGGAAACAATCAGTTCTTTTCATTAGGAGAGCTTCCATGCAGTTTACTAACCGAAGCATCGTTTCTGTAGACCAATTAGACGTAGAAGGTATTAAGAAACTATTTGCACTCGCCCATCGAATGCGTCCAATAGAACGACGCGAGGTTCGTT
>CAYVFG010000026.1:0-7067 GCA_964450915.1 uncultured Candidatus Saccharibacteria bacterium
ACACATACGGCAAAATTGATTCGGCAGCCTTGCGCAGCACCCATGATGAAACGCACAAAAAGACTATTTCAGCATCGCGCAGAACGCTTTCAAGCGGTTGCATGTCAGGAACTTTCGCAGAATCGGTATCCCACATTGCAATTTCAATGCCCTTCTTGGATTCCACTATTCCCGCAATCGCCTGTCCAAAATTCCCGGCCCCAATAATAGCTATCTTGTGCATATATTGCATACTACTATAAACTACCAACATGCATAAAGGATTTGTAACAGTAGCATTTTTGGGTCTTGTAGTTGCAGGGTACTTGTTTATTACCTACACATCCCCCATCCCCATTACCTGCATTGCAGGTGAAGGCTGTAAAACAGTCCAAGCAAGCCACTTCTCCTCATTCTTCGGTATTCCAACGCCAGCGTATGGCATCATCTACTACCTTGCTCTTGGCATTTTTGGCGCATTATGGCAAAAGAACTCCTCAAAACTCTTTAATCTTGCCCTAACGATACTTACTTCCAGCGGGCTTGCGATATCAATATTTTTATCCTATCTCGAGGCTTTTGTTGTGCACGCCTGGTGCTCCTGGTGCGTTACCAGCGCAATTCTCACCGTAGTTGCATTCATTATAAATTGGCGTGTAGTATCAAATCATGACACTCACATCTGATGCAAAATTCGTAATTGGTATTTTAGTTGCCACATGCCTCGTTATCGGCGTTGGAGCATGGGTTACCCAACTAAAATCTAAACCCGCGGCTGCGCATGTAGTACCGGCAAATCTCGTCGATCGTTTAGTTCGATCCGACTCAGCATCGCAAGGGTCTGCAGACGCTAAGGTTACCGTCGTTGAATTTGGCGATTTCCAGTGTCCCGCATGCGGATCCCTCTATCCGGCATTCAAGCAAGCAATGCAAGATAATAAAGATAAGTCTGTTCGCTTTGTATTTAGAAACTATCCGCTCCCGCAACACGAATTTGCACCGCTTGCAGCAGAAGCGTCATTATACGCGCTTGCTCAAAATAAATTCTGGGAATTTCACGATACCTTATTCGAGCATCAAGATAACTTGACGCAGGCTGATTTAGAAAACTATGCAAAACAAATAGGGTTTAATGCGGACGATTTCAAACATGCACTCGATAATCACACGTATAAAGGAATCGTTGATCGGGATAAAGCAGACGGCGCAGAACTTTCGCTTGACCATACTCCAACGGTCTTTATTAATGACACCGAATATACGGGCAATTATTCTGCAACAGAACTTGAGTCCGCAATCGACGCCGCTCTGGCAAAATAATCATTACCGTATCTCCACCACGTACGCCTTACCGTCGGTGAAGAATGTGTCGCCGGTGAAATTTTTCCCGAGCGTCGGCTGAACGAATTGCACGCTGGTATACGACAGGCTACTTCCTCCGCTTACTAAATCGTGCAGCAATACACCTCGTTCGTTATCCACGTTCGGATCAATTGCATGGGTAGCAAACACCCATTTTAAATGAATATCCAGGCTGGCAACCCCTACATATACCCTGTCTCCGGAATCGGTAACATACGCCGTTCGCCAGAATCGCGCATGATTGCGAGACTTAATATTGTCAGCAGAAGTAGGCTTTTCGAATGCAAAGTCATTCACTTCTTGATTCCAAAACGACGGCGTGATGGGAGCCGTAGGATAGGGCTTTCCCGTTACGCCGGCAACAAGCAAATCTATCATTGTTCGGGCACTTAACTGTTGTGCCGGATACCACCCCGCCTTCGTAAATGCTGATACAAACGCTGATTCGCTCGGAGCGGTAACAATAAATGCAATCGGCTCCTGACGATTTCCTCGCAACGTTTCCGTATACTGCGGAGACCCGTCAGAAAATATATCCAGGGCGTTCTTAGTGGTAGTAGAAGTTGTCTCAAACACTGGAGGCGCGAGCAATAGATCATCGATTGCATCATGGCCTACTGCAATAAAATATACCGCAAATGCGATAATGCACGCTCCCGTTCCCGCTAGCGCGAACGGATGCGACTGAACGCGAACGGCAACTGCATGATTCGGCTTTTTATGAGACATCCACTCAGATAAGCTGATACCCACAATAAGCCACAACAAGCCCATTAAGTATCCGCCCCATACGTCCGAGAAATAATGCACGCCTACATATAAACGAGACAATCCGATAAGAAAAATAACGGCGAGGCCGAAAAATGTTATATATATCTTGTTTCTCCATCTGCGGGCATACCGCACTGCTATGTAGGCAAGAAACCCATAAAGCGCTACAGCAAAAATTGAGTGCCCGCTCGGAAACGAAAAAGACTGCTCAGTGTACACCGCAACCCCCACGGGGCGGGGGCGATGCAACTCAAATTTGCCGATAAGCCCTACAATTTGACTCCCGATAACTGCGATCCATAAAGGGATGATAAAACGTTCTTTTCGCCACAAAAATAATACGGCAGATGCGCACACAAGGGTGCCCGCAGCTACCACCCAGTTCCCGAGCATGGTGACCCACAAGAAAAACGTGGTGGCCGGCCCGGAGCGAAACGCATACAATAAATTCTCAACCCGAACGTCTGCACCCGACAGTACTGTCGACGTAACGAGACTCTGCACGATTCCAAAAAATTCAAGTAATGCGCCCACAAACGCAATAACAAGCAACGTAAACGGCATTCCCCAAAAGGAATCTGTCCTGCTCCTATCCTTCAAAAATCGAGATGTGCGCGGATGATGTTGAGCCCAAAGCACAACATCATGATTCGTAATAACGGCATGCAGCACAGATAGCCATATCGATTGCGCAAAGCGATATATGCGCTTAGCGCGTCGGGCCGTAAATCTTGCCAAATACCACACACCAATAATAAAGAGTCCGGCAACCAAGATAAACAACCCCGCACGAGTCGACCATTTTTCTGCGACGCGCCATGCCGCACCGAAAAAGTACCCCGTATACACATGAGCTGCCGACCACCCGATTGCGCTTACAACATTCCAAATGAAAAATTGCCTTGTATCCATTTTGAACATTCCGGCAATATATGGAATAAACGACCGAATTCCACTAATAAACCTTCCCAAAAACACGCTGTAATACCCATGCTTCTTGAAAAATTGTTCGCCTCGCGCCAAGTGCTTCGTATGAAAAATACGATTCGTATCGGAAAATATTGACGTTCCGTATCTCCCCCAAAAAAAGCTCACCGCATCACCAATAATCGCGCCTACGATACAAATAATAGTTAACACGAGCGGATGTATTTCCCCTTTTGAGGCGATAAATCCGAGCAGTGTTACCACAATAGAACCAGGGACAACAAAGCCCACAAATGCCACTGCTTCAAGCAGCGACGCCAAAAACCCTACAAGATACCCCCAGTATCCGATATGTTCGATGTATGAGAAAAGTTGATCAACCCACATAGGGTGCAAGCTATCTATTTTACTTGAATTGTCGGACTAATCACTGCGGATGCGGCCGCACATTCCTGATCTCCGCTCGCGCACGATCTGGTAAATACCAGCCAATTATCGTTCATAGCAGCGGACACGAGCGTCCCTGCTGCATCCGGGCAAGAGAAAAAGTCTTCCTGTATTGCAGGGAAGTTTTTATACCCCAATAAATTTGGCATTAATACTATTTGGAACGATCCAAAAGAGTACACAGTTTCCGGCAACTTTTTCATCGTGCTTGCCATTTCAGGAAAATACGACGCAGGACGATACTTCGGACCGCACGCCTTATAATGCGCAAGAATATAATCCGCATCTTTTGCAGGGCTTACTGCATGCTGGGTAACAGTTCCAGTTAAATTCCCCGTGGAAAACTGAAACGGCACAGATGCATCTTTTGAAAATATCGCCCCAGCGTCTTGCGCAGCATTAATCACCGGATGTTTTGCAGTATTTTTTACAGATGCAGTTCCATTGCCGGATCGCAAAGATGCGAACAGCATCCCAGCACCGATCAGCGCAAGCAAGAGGATAGCTATCTTAAAGATGGGCTTTTTCATACCGTAAGCACCTTACTGTGACTGCCTTGATTCGTCAAGGCGACGCAATATTTCAAGTATCAAATTATTTTGTTTCTTCATATTCGCAAGCAATTCCTTAATCTCTCTCTCGGCCTGCACATTCAATTCAAAATCCGCTTCAGCTCTCGCTTCTGCGTGCCTGCTCTGCAGATTCTGGCCAACCATAATGAGGGGCAACAATATCAACTGCAGCACGTTCGATATAAACAGCCACAATATGAATCCTGGAAACGGGTCGAATCGGAATTCTTTCGGCGCATAGGTATTCCAAAGTATCCAGCAAATAGTCCATAATGCGACTAAAAAGAAAAACCCCATGCTCCCAACCTTGTCTGTCGTATGCAAAGCCAAGCGCTCTAGTGGCGACAAGTTTTCATGATGCTCAACATTCACATTGCGCACCCGCGAAATATATTGAAGACCCTTTTCTTCCATAGGATGTATGCGGTTTAGTATACACCAATTTGCCTATACAGTATTTTCTTGGCAACTTCCACGATGCAAGCATATCCGATCATAAGAGCAATAAGCCACGCGATAAATTGAGCCGGAACAGGAACAAACGCAAACCATGCCGCAATCGGCGTATACGGTATTGCCGCCCCGAATAGCGCAATGCCAATGGATGTTGTGGCTAATAGCCTGCTGGGAACGCTTTTAAAGAATGGCACAATGCGAGTCCGGATGCTGAAAATAATAAGCGATTGCGTAACAAGGGATTCAACGAACCACCCCGTTTGGAATAATCCCGCGCCTGCATGGAATATGACGAGCAAAATTACAAAAGTCGCAATATCAATAAGCGAGCTGATCGGCCCGAATATAATCATAAATTTTTTAATAAACACGATATCCCACTTTTTCGGAGTTCTCATGTATTCCTCATCAACGCTGTCGGAGGGCACTGCAAGTTCCGAAAAATCATACAACAAATTATTCAACAAAATCTGCACGGGCAGCATGGGTAGGAACGGCAGAAACAGCGATGCCCCGGCCATCGAAACCATATTTCCGAAATTAGAACTGGTGCCCATCATTAAATATTTCATAATATTTCCATATGTTTTGCGGCCTTCTCGCACCCCGTCCAACAGCACACGCAGATCTTTTTTCAGCAAAATAACGTCCGCAGACTCTTTTGCGATATCCACGGCATTGTTTACAGAAATTCCAATATCGGCAGTCTTCAGGGAAGGCGCATCGTTAATACCGTCCCCCATGTATCCAACTACGTTTCCGCGCTGCTTGAGCAATAAAATAATTCTATTTTTTTGAATCGGATTCAATCGGGAGAATATCGTCGTCCTCTCTATGAGCGCCCCGAGCGCCCTGTCATTCATACGATCGATGCCGCTCCCGTTCGAAATTCCGGAAATTGGCAGCCCCAGCTCTTCGCATACATGGCGCGTCACCAATTCGCCGTCACCCGTTAAAATCTTCACCTCAACCCCATGCTCAGCAAGCTCTTGCAGCACGCGTTTTGCGGATTTTTTAGGGGGGTCATAAAACGCCATCAAGCCCACATACGTCATCTTCGATTCGTCTTTTTCGGAATATTCTTTCTTGTGCGCGGCTGCGCGATAAGACACTGCCAGCACTCGGAACCCCTGCGAACTTAATTCGTGAAATCGATCGAGCGCTTGCAGCTTTTCCTTGTGAGAAATATCACACACCGACAATATTTCTTCAGGAGCACCTTTTGAAATAATGCAGTTTTTCCCCTTATACTCCACCACAACAGATAATCGCTTGCGGAAAAAATCGAATGGAATTTCTTGAATTTTTTTATATCCGATATGAGAAACTTCCCCATGATGCAGCACTGCTTCCTCAAGAGGGCTTTTTAATCCAGATTGAAATAACGCATTAACATATCCATATAGCAATACTTTTTTGCTTTCTTTTCCTGACGCATCTTCGTATCGCTCTAGTATAATCCTGTTTTCCGTAAGGGTTCCTGTTTTATCCATACAACATACGTTCATGCTTCCAAAATTTTGAATAGCGGGCAGATACTTCACCACTACATTCTTCTTCGACATACGGAGCGCTCCCCGCGCCAAATTGACCGTCATAATAAGCGGCAACAATTCGGGTGTCAGCCCTACTGCGAGCGCCAATGCAAACAGAAACGAATCCAAAATACTATGCCTCAATAACGCATTCACAAAAAATACGAATATCACAAGCACGAGCGTCGTTTTCATCAGGAGATATCCGAACGACTTAATTCCCCGCTCAAAATCTGTCTCCGGGCGTTTTTTTGCAACCTGATCAATAATTTTTCCTAACTCCGTGCCCACTCCCGTTTTCACAACTGCCGCTCTCCCGCTCCCCGATTGCACATGCGTTCCCATAAATAGCGTATTAACTCGCGCAACATAGTCCACTTGCGTACCTCGAATAGCGCCAACGCGTTTCTCTTGAGGAAATGATTCGCCCGTTAATACGGATTGATCAACCATCAGTTCCTGCGTTTCCAAAACGCGAACATCAGCAGGGATAATGTCTCCTGCTGAAAGTAAAATAACGTCGCCTATGACCACATCCGAAAGAGGAACTTCTTGCTTCTTATGACTGCGCAACACAGTTGCAGTGACAGAAACTTTTTTCTGCAGCAAGTCTACGGCATGCTCCGCATGACGCTCTTGAATTACGTCAATGATAACGCTTACCGAAATAATGACGGCGATGATAATAAAATTAGAAAGCTCGCCTAGGTATGCAGATATCAAGCTTGCGCATAACAAAATAAGCACCAGTGGATTTAATAGCTTTTTCAAAAATTGAATAATAAGCAGATCCTTCTTTCGATGCGCAAACACATTCTTTCCGTATGTTCGCAATCTATGTTGCGCCTCTTCTTCCGACAGTCCTTTCGGAGAAGATCCGAGCATGCGCAATAATTCCTGTTCCGTTTCCTGCCAATACGCTTCAACTATTCGAATGTCTTTCATACATTAAAATCCGTCAGCAGATGCAGCCGTATCAGCTTGTTGCCCTTCTCCGATTCCAGTGTTCACATCTATG
>CAYVFG010000027.1:0-7053 GCA_964450915.1 uncultured Candidatus Saccharibacteria bacterium
ATACGAAGCTCTGAAGACACGCTCTCGAGCGAAACTTTATGAAGCGTTCTCTTGGTAAAAAGACGCTTCCCTACCCCTGTATGATGCTCCCCCTTGCTTGATCTGACCCCTACCATGATTCATCCTCCGGAAGCGGAGAGGACTGTCGAGGAGGCTGCTCTTCTGCAACTTCTACCGGCATGCCGAAATTCGGAACCTGCTCTCCATACCCCTCCTCGGGTTGAGAAAATACTTCTCTCGGCTTATTCCCTTCCTGCGGAGCAATGACGCCTGATTCCTCAAGCATGTCGAGCAATCTCGCTGCTCGGGAGTATCCTACTCGAAGACGGCGCTGCAATAACGATGCGCTTGCTTTACCAGACTCAAGTACAACCTGCTTTGCATCCTCAAATAACACATCGTCCCCGGCATCGCCAGCTTCTCCGCTCCCGCCATGCGCCGGAGTAACGATTGCGTCATCAAACTCAAGCTCCATCGGATTCTTGTCTCGAATCTCTTGCACCACTTGGCGCACTTCTTCTTCGGAAATAAATCCTCCTTGTAAGCGCGTAGGCTTTGCGCGATCACCAGGCAAAAACAACATGTCTCCGCTACCGAGTAATTTTTCCGCTCCCGCACCATCCAAAATAGTTCTGGAATCGATTTGCGACGCTACGTTGAACGCAATACGAGCAGGAACGTTCGCTTTAATAATACCCGTAATAACGTTCACCGACGGGCGTTGCGTTGCGAGCACCAAGTGAATTCCGATAGCGCGCGCCATCTGCGCCAAGCGCACAATCATACCCTCCACATCGCGAGAATGCGTTGCCATCAAATCCGCTAACTCATCGATCACAATCACGATGAGCGGCATTGCCTGTTCAGGATTATTCGCGTTAAACGATGCCAAATTTCTCGAACCATGCTCGGCGAGCAAGCGATAACGCCTGTCCATTTCTTTCACCGCCCATTTCAACGCATTCACCGTTTTATCAGGCTCCGTAATAACAGGCGTTAATAAATGCGGAATATTATTGTACAGCGATAATTCTACCCGCTTCGGATCAACCAAAATCATTCTCACTAATGCGGGGGAGTTGCGATACAAGAGTGACAAGATGAGCGTATTAATAAAGATGGATTTTCCGGATCCGGTGGCGCCTGCAATAAGCAAATGAGGCATCGACTCAATCGTTCCAACCTGGGGAGCCCCGGAAACATCTTTTCCAAGAACGATCGTAAGCGGCGACTGGGCCTTCGTAAAGTTCTTTGCTGTAAGCAATTCTCGTAGTCGAACAAGCGAGACATTCTTGTTCGGAATTTCGATACCTACCATGTTCGTATTAGGAATCGGAGCCTCGATACGGATCGGATGCGCCGCAAGTGCGAGCGACAAATCATTTTGCAATGCAGTAATGCGCGCTAATTTAATTCCCTCCTCTGGCCTCAAAGTATACTGCGCAACCGTAGGACCGACGCTCACTTTGCCCATAGTTACATTAATACCGAATTTTTCGAGCGTAGATTGGATAAGCTTCTTGTTTGCTTCTACGTCGCCGCTATCCGCCTTGCTGATTGATGAATGCAGCATTTCAACAGAAGGCGCAACGTATGCCTTGTTTGCAGCCTTGCGCTGCGCAGCCATGCGCTCCTTCTGCTCCTGCTCTGCAGCACGCTGCTCCTCTTGAAGCTTTAACTGCTTCGGGTCGGTTGCCGGTGCCGAAGAAATCCTTCTGCTCACGCGGAATAGCGGCAACGCGGACTGCTCGCCTTCTTCAGATTCTTCCTCATCACTGTCGCCTTCCTCGCCTTCTTCAGATTCTTTTCTTCCAGGAATCAATGACAATATCCAATCCTTTACATCGCTCGGAGAAATATTAAATGTAAGAAATAGCCCAACCACCAACGCTCCTGCAAAAATAATTCCTGACGCAATAGATGAAAATGCTTTGGAGAGCGGAAACACAAGCAAGAAGCCGATCATTCCTCCACCCCTACCTTCAAGCGCTGCCTGGTACGCATCTTCTGTAGGAATCCCGACAAGATGAAACACGCCGAGCAATCCTAGTGCAAGCAAAACAATGCCAACAATTCTCGTTCTCGGGAATAAATCTTCCTGAGGACGGATACACAAAAAACCAACCACAATAAGTACAAACGGGACGAGATATCCTAAAATTCCGAACGCATCGCGAAGAAGCGACAATATAACGCTTCCGGATGGCCCTGCCGCAGAAAAAAAGCTTAATATAGAAATAAACGCAAATAATATGCACAGCACTCCAATAATCGCCTGGCGCGTTTCCGGCTTTAACCAAGAAGCAGCTTTTTTCTTTTTTCTACGCGAACCAGCAAAAGGATTAAAGCCCATAGGGTACATTGTAGCGTATTTTTATAGGAAGCAGTACTAACACGGCGGCACACCCGTACTCCACGCCGCATTAACAACCTGCTTTCCATCTAATAGCCACATTTGACATGTCATAGGATTCGCGCTGGAATACGTCATAGTTGCCCGTACTTGCAAAGGAGAGCCTATTGGCACAGAAGAGCCGGATACAGGTGATGCAAAAACTATTGACGGATCATCATGCAAAGGCGTAGAGATTGGGCTCGATACCGGATCACTGCCCCTCTCGTCATTGCCTCCCCCGCTATCTCCACCAGATTCACGAGCAGACTTCCGTATGACAACGATTGCTTTGCCGGGAACTACCCTCACGGCATTCCACGAAGACAATAACCATAACAATTTTTTGCTTGTATCGCGCGCAGTAAGCTTGATATAGCCTTTTGTTGCCTTTACCATTGGAACCTTTACAATAGCCCTACCATTATTCGGAACAGCAGCACTTAGTTGGATACACCCGAGATTGGTTTTTCCAGGGCAAAACTCTATCTTTTCGTAGGGATACCTCGTTGCACTCTCGCTGCTCGCATTCCATGTTATAGTTACCAGCTCTCCTGTTTTTATTACGGAAGGACCGAGAATTCTGAACGACAATCCGGACGCGACGCGCGTACTAATGTATGGAGTAAATGCTATGGCAAGCATAGCGACCACAATAATCCCGATCGCACCAATGAACACCAACAATGTTGTGCGAGTATTAATCATAGCTATTTTGAATATGGGTTAGAAAACGTAGTAACTCCAAATGGCTTTATAACAATCGGGTGGATATAGTTATCTTTTTGAACGACCGTACTCGCGCCATACTTCACCCTAAATACCTCACCCGCAGAACCAGACAATGTTGTATCAAAACTATTTGCAATTGACTGAGCAGCACCACTTAAGTCAGCGAACACCTGATTATTTGCGCTGTATGCATTTGCAGAAATAGTGATGGTGTTATTTTTAAACACAACACTATTGCTATTGCTAAAATCAATCATAGCGTTCATTGTTGGCAAAATCTGTTCTCCAATAATAGTATTGCCCTCTACTGATATATGAGCACCTTTTCCAGTTACTCGAAATGCTCCGTCTTTTGTATGAATTGTACTACTCAAAACTGTCGCTGATAGCGAGTCGCTCGCGCTAAAAGGAGCATACGCAAGATTCATAGCCCCCTTCTCAATATGAATATCGCTATGATTGATGAGAAAATTTTTCATTTTAGCCTCAACAACAGATGGGCTAGAATTAGCATCAGAAATAATAGTCGCATTATTTAACGTCACATTCTCAGTTGCCGTTATACCGCTCGTTAGTTGTGAGCCATTATTATTGGCAAACTCACAATTCTCAAAAACTAAGTCTCCTGTATCCATATCAAGTTCAGGCTTGGTGGACTTACGAAAAATTGGTTCGATATCAACACCGGCCTGCGGAGCACTACCACCAAATGCGCCAACCCTTCCAGTATTTAAAAACTTAACACGCTGGAATAGCCCACCTCTTAGCTGAATAACCGAGAGTCCTTGTCTTCCATTGCCACTGCTAACAACATCACGAACCGTCGCATTCCGGTCTGCTTTATACCCGCTCCCGGCACCTAAGAAGATTCCATCGCCAGGAAATCCGTGAATATTCATATTCTGCATAATGTAATCGCTGCTCGACGAGGTGAGCACTCCAAAACCAACAGCGCCCGCAATTTCAATGGACTGGCCATCCTTCTGCGTATCCCTCGTCATCTTGTCTACATTCCCATTCAATTCAAAGCCTTGTAATAAAAATCCAGAACTCCCGACAAAATAAAACGGTATTACTTGATGAAGATTGGGCGCCCAATAAGGAACCGGCCGAGATCCGTCGGCAAGCTTGAAAGGATGCAACCGAAAATTTCCTTCAACGTCAATCTTTGCATTGCATCCAATAATTTTAATATCTTTTGCATGCAAATACAGTATATGCAAATTCCCACCTTCCCCATGAGCATCATCTATAACGCGAGCCACTTTATACGTCCCTGGAGGATAGTAGAGCGTCTTGCCAGCATTCTCCGGTTGCGAAATAAACGCCGCAGCTCCTCGAATTGCAGAATAATCATCCGTTGTGCCGTCCCCTTTAGCGCCGAACTGTTTGATATCAAATACGTTATTAGGATTCCCAAGATCTCGGCAGGCGCTTGAAACTTCTTTATCTTGCGCAGAAGTACGAGGGACAGGGTAAATAATAAGCGCCTTATACGGGTCAGTAGTGGACGTAACCGTAAAACTCGTAGACGATTCAACCATTTCTCCACTTGACGTTCGAGCTTGTAGGGTGAGCGTGTGATGCCCTGCCAAAATAGCCGGTCCTGATTGAATGGTTCCGGAAACGGTCTTTTGGATTTGATTATTGAGGGCGTTCAAAGCTGCCGTTCCCACATATCCAGAGAAACGAACTGCGAAAATTATTATAATAACAACCAATAGAGACCCGATGAGCGCAAGCAAGATCCTTATACTAACTCGCATGCGCTTCATCCTATATAATTTTTAATGCGAAGTCTAATGCTCCTGTTCCTCTATAGTAACTGGCACTTCTACCGGCGCATATTGATTGAACGGCTTTCGGTATCCGACACCAGCTGGGATCAAGCGACCGATAATAACGTTCTCCTTTAAGCCCATCAAGTGGTCTTCTCTTCCAGCAACTGCTGCGTCGATTAACACGCGAGCTGTTTCCATGAAGGATGCTGCTGCGAGGAAGCTTTCCGTTGAAAGGGATACTTTCGTAATTCCCAACAGCAACCTATCTCCATGTGCAGGCTTCTTGCCTTCAGATTCTGCCTGCGTATTTGCCGCAGACAATTCAGACCATTCCACCACGCGACCCGGAAGGAGCGACGTATCTCCGGAATCCTGGATGCGGATACGAGACAACATCTGCCTGACAATGATTTCCAAATGCTTGTCGTTAATCGTTTCACCCTGGATTGCGTACACTTGCTGTACTTCCTTCAAGATGTAGCGCTGTACTGCTCGCACACCTGCTGCATCGTACAGACTTTGCACGTTCATGTGTCCGTCCGTTAGTTGCTGCCCTGCAATAACTACGTCTCCAGACTTTACATTGAGCGTTACGTTCAATGGAACCATGTAGTCTTTTCCTTCTTTCTTTCCTTGAACGGAAATCTTTACTTCGTCCTTATCTTTCTTCACCGTAACGTCTCCATCAATCTCAGACATAATTGCTTCACCCTTTGGAATTCGGGCTTCGAACAATTCTTCTACACGAGGCAGACCCTGAGTGATGTCGTCTCCAGACGCTCCACCGCTATGGAATGTTCTCATCGTAAGCTGTGTTCCTGGTTCTCCAATAGCCTGAGCTGCAATAACTCCGACAGCTTCTCCGATTGCAACCAATCGATTCTTACCCAAGTCCCAACCGTAACACACCTGACACACTCCTCGTGGAGCCAAGCATGATACGACGGATCGGATAGTGATTTCTGAGATGTCGAGCTTGTCGATTTGCGCTGCTTTTTCAAGATCGATCAAATCACCTTTCTTCATGATTGTTTCGCCTGTCTTCGGATCCTTCACCGCATCAGCTAAGTATCGACCAACGGATCGCTTTCCGAGCGTTGTTCCGACCTCTTCACTGTCCGCCTTTGTCATGAGTGCACCTTCTTTATCCTTACAATCTTCGAAGTGGACTACAACGTCCTGTGCAACGTTTACCAATCTTCGCGTTAAGTATCCTGCTGTTGCAGTACGAAGCGCGGTGTCGGCCATACCCTTACGAGTTCCGTGCGTTGAAAGGAAGTATTCAAGAGCGTTAAATCCTTCTTTAAAGCTGCTCTTAATCGGAAGTTCAACTGCCTTACCAGTCGGACCTGCAACCGTACCTTTCATACCAACCATCTGGAGTGTCTGTCCCCAAGATCCTCGGGCACCGGAATTCACCATCGTGTACACGCTTCCGTTCGGATCGAATGCGCCCTTCGCAGCAACGGCCATCTCTTCACGAATCTGTTCCCAAACACTTACCACCATTCGGTATCGTTCGTCTTCAGTTAACAATCCATCGTCGAACTGACCTCGAATTTCCGCAACCTTCACTTCTCCTCTGCCCACGATTTCTGCTTTATCTTTCGGTGCAGTTAAATCCATCATCCCCCAAGATAATCCAGACTTCGTAGCATTGTTGAATCCAAGCTTCTTCATGTCATCCAAGAATACTGCAGTGCGGTCCTGTCCATATACGGAGAGCGTCTTGCTTACGATTTTCTTGAGTTTCGATTTATCGAGTGCCTCATTTTGGAACGTGTCTTGGTCCGGGCAAATCTCGAAAAACATCAATCGGCCAAGCGTTGTTTTTACAAGCTCTTTGTTATCTACCGGATTTCGAACTGTAATTTCCGCATTTACTGCAAGCTCTCCTACTTCATATGCCATCATTGCTTCGCTCATTGATGCATATGCTTTGCCTTCGCCCTTTGCGCCAGCTTCAACGTTCGTCATGTAGTAAATACCAAGCACGATGTCTTGCGTTGCAGAAGTGGACGGCTGTCCATCAGCAGGCTTCAACAAATTGTGCGATGCTAACATAATCTCATCTGCCTCGTACCGAGCCTGGGAAGATAGCGGTACGTGCACAGCCATCTGGTCTCCGTCGAAGTCGGCGTTGAATGG
>CAYVFG010000028.1:0-6729 GCA_964450915.1 uncultured Candidatus Saccharibacteria bacterium
GGACAATTGAGGATATGGATGGAGCAAATTTAGCTGCAGCCAAGAGAACCCTTGATTTATTTCGATCCATAAATAGTGTAGGGGATTCTGAGAATGCTATCTTGGATAAAATTAACGAGATAATGATTGTTCAGGCGCAACGAAATAGTGTTAGTGAGCCCACACGATACGCCTTATTATTCCAATCAGCCTTCGGCGATGATTGTTATCAAAAAAGAATTAAAAAAAAGTGATCATGAGGTTCTTGGTTAAAGCCGGCATCGCACAAGATATTGTGACATGACCGGTTTTTTTTGCTTAAAAATAAGAACATATTAAGTGTTCATATAGTATTTTGCCTAAAATACGCAAAAAAGAGGCATGTATTCAATAGGGTAGACAATTACTCGCCATCCGAGCACACTTAATCATAGATATGACCCATCCAATTCGAGGAACAAGGAATGAACGCAGCTTGGTGCATATGCACGCATTGCTTGAGTTGAGCGGGCGAGATGGCGACGACCTTACGAGGATGATAGACATTATTGGAAATGCTCCAGATAGCGCTACTGCGATGTACGAGGTGGTGAATTTTCTACATGTTGAAGATAGCGCTCTTCAGGAGAAATGGAGCAAGCACGTATCTCAGGTATGGTTCGAACTTCATCCGAATGTTCCTGCGAATTTGAATTTATATATTATGAGCCAGGACGTCATGCTGTCGGATGCTCTTATGGAGGTTCATGGATTGTTACAGGAATTAGCTGAACATCCTGCGCGTGCCAATGAATTATTAATAACTGGGGTGCTTCATGCCTCTGAAGAACAGCGAATTACGGATACGCTGAGCGTATTTGCGGGGGATAGTATGAATGTTCGTCGGGCATCTGCAATCGTAGAAGAGCTTCGATTGGTTCGCATTGTGAAAAACGAGGTGCGGGTAGTGAAGTCTCGATACAACCGTTTCCAGGCGCTCCCGCTATCGGCGCAGTATTACATGGTGTGGCATATCGATATGTATCACTTGGATTGGAAGGAGTACGCATATGGCATGCAATCCCATCTGGCAGTATTTCAGCAATACTTGCCAATGATTTGGGAGTTGCTTGAGCATGCTTCCGTTGGGCAGACACACAGCGTTGATGAATTTGCTTGGCATATTGTTCGCGCGTTTCGGCCATTATGGCAACAAGAAAATGCTCTGGGCGCATACGAGCAATCCGCACTGCATTCCATGATTAATGAATGGCTCGTCGATAAGGTGTTTGCGCGATATGGACTTGTGGATCGGATGGATATCGAAGGTTCCCCGAGGGCGTTTATGTGGAATAGGGCCGGAATTACGCTTTTGCATTCAGAGAGAACAATAAAACTCCCGTGCGCAATTGATGTTTTGGAATAACTATTCTTGTTTGGAGTGGTGATATTTGTCGTGAATAGACTGCAGGTGAGTGTCTGTAAGATGGGTATAGATTTGCGTCGTTGTAATAGAGGAGTGGCCCAGTAATTGCTGTACGTGCCGTATATCTGCTCCGTTTTGCAGCAAGTCTGTTGCAAAGGAATGCCGCAACGTATGCGGGGTAATATCTTTTGTAATTCCGGCGTTTACTGATCGTTTTTTAATAATTCGTTGCATTGTTCGGGTGCTGAGCCTCAAGTCTCCTTGGTCCCCAATGCCTTTCTTGTGTCGGATAAATAAGGCGGGGTCGATGTCTTTCCGCTGGGCAATATATGCGGTAATTGCGGTAAAAGCCGGTTTTGATAAAAATACGACTCGGATTTTATTGCCTTTTCCTCGCACGGGGATTTCGTTTGAACTTTCTCTAATATCATCTCTATCCAGCTGAGCTGCCTCTGAAATGCGAACTCCTGTAGAAAAAAGCAAGGAAAGCAGGGCAAAATCACGCATATCCTCGATAGACGACCCGTTCATAGAAGAGAGAAGCAAGTCGATTTCTTCGGGATACAGCACATCTACATCTCGTTCCGGCAGTTTTGCAAGCTCAACTCGCTCCGGCGCCAAGCAGGCGATATCTTGCTTTGCAACGTAGGTTAAAAATTGCCTGATGGCTATAAGGTAATAATTCTGGGTAGGGAGGGCAACGCCATTGCCGGACCCTGCCTCTTCATGGAGCCATCTGCGAAACAGGCGAATGGAGTGAATGGTGATGTCTTCTATACTCGATATGGCTTGCTGGCTGAAGAATGTTCGAAGGTAGTAATCGTAGTTTTTGGCTGTTTTATGCGACCGACCCTGTCCGATCTCGAGGTTTTCCAAAAAGTCGTTTCGAAGGTCTAAAAGGGATGTTTCCATGTATTTATAGTATATCCTCTTTACTTTTTTAGGGAACTATGTACGATATGAGGATATGAGCAAAGTTGAAGGAAGGAAACAAACCATTATCAAGAAGTTCAAACTTCACACTGAAGACACGGGTTCTCCTGAGGTTCAGATTGCTATTTTCTCTGAAAAGATTGAAGAGTTAGCTGGGCATTTGAAGAAAAACAAGAAGGATCACCATAGCCGAAGAGGATTGCTGGGGATGGTAAGCAAACGAAAGCGCCTATTATCGTATTTGAAGCGTCAGGACGAAAAAAGATATCAAGTGCTTACGAAGAAATTAGGCATCAAGCAGGTGTGAGCGCGCCCGGACAATTTCCTCAACAGAGAGTAGGGGTTTTTGTAGACATCCAGAATATGTATTACTCTGCCCGCGCTATCCATGCGCGGAAAGTTAATTTTAAGAATGTTTTAGAACAGGCGGTATCTGGCAGGCAGCTCGTGCGAGCGATTGCATACGGCATTACAACTGAAGAGGCTCATGAAGAAGAATTTCACGACGCATTGTCTGCGCAAGGATTTGAAGTAAAAACGAAGCCATTGCAGACATTTATGGGCGGCCAAAAGAAGGGCGATTGGGATGTTGGGATTGCAACTGACGTGTTGCGGCTGGAACCGAAAATCGATGTGGCTGTTTTGGTGTGCGGGGATGGCGATTTCGTACCTATGGTTGAATTTGCCAAAGAAAAGGGGCTTCGCGTCGAAGTGGTAAGTTTCAGAGAGAGCACGTCTAAAAACTTAATCGAATCTGCTGATGGGTTCTTTGATTTATCGAGCAAAATCGATCAGTTTTTAATTAAAGATGCAAAACGGCCAGCTTCGCGTCCGAAAAGAACGGTGAAGATATTGTCATAAGTATGACACGTGTCGCGGTGCGTTGTACGGCGATATATGATCATTCTTAAACAATACGCATTCGCAAACTTCAGCAATATCTTTAGACTTTTGCCCGCTTAGCTCATCTTTTGCGGATAAAATCCTGAAGATATGCATATTGAGGGGGTAGCGATGCGATCTACATATGAATAACGAATCAAAAAAAGAAGTTTCTGGTATTGTTGGTGCTCAAGAAATACGTATAAGTACGGGGGAGCTTGCGCGCCAAGCGGGTGGTTCAGTGGTTGTGCAATGCGGAGAAACGATAGTGCTTGGTACGGCAACGATGGGAAAGCCGATGTCTCCTGATGCGGATTTTTTGCCGCTCCTTGTGGAATATGATGAAAAGTTTTATGCAGCGGGGAAAATAAAAGGAAGTCGCTTTATGAAGCGAGAAGGAAAGCCTCACGATGATGCAATTTTAACTGCGCGATTAATCGATAGGTCTATTCGGCCGTTGTTCCCGAAAGGCATGATTAACGATGTTCAGGTTGTGTTGACCGTGTTGTCATACGACGGCGTTAATGATCCGGATGTTATGGCGATGATTGCTGCTTGCGGCGCATTGATGGTAAGCGGCATCCCGTGGGAGGGGCCATTGGGCGCAACGCGCGTGGGAATGATCGATGGAGGATATGTGATTAACCCAACTATGGAGCAGCGAGAGGTAAGCAAGCTCGAGTTATTACTTGCCGGCACATCAAAGGACATTTCTATGCTAGAGGCGGGCGCTCGAGAGATTCCGGAGAATGCCGTGCTTGATGCAATTGAAGCTGGTCAAAAGGGGATAGGGCAAGTTGTTGAGTTGTTGATCGAGCTGCAAAAGCAAGTGGCGCCAATGATGAAGGAGGCTATATTTGCAAAGAAAAACGACGAACATACGACGAAGATAGAAGATCTTGCTAGGTCTTTGTTAACAGACAAACTGTCTTTATCGAAAGGAAAAGATGATATTGCTCAAGCTGAAAGAGATGTTGTTGCCTACGTGCTTGAACATATGTCGGACGAAGAAAAAGAGCTCATTTCCGAGCATGAGGTGCGCAGCATCATTCATATTCTTCACGGAAAAGTTACGCGAGATCGAGTGCTTGACAGCGATGCGCGTAGTGACGGCAGAGCGCTCACCCAGGTTCGGCCACTAACAATTTCTGCGGGCATTCTCCCTCGTGCGCATGGTACTGGCTTGTTCCGAAGAGGCGATACACAGGTGCTCACCGTGCTTACTCTTGGGGGGCCAGACGATGCATTGATAGTGGACACGATCAGGAGCGAGGCAAAAAAGCGATACATTCATTATTATAATTTCCCGGCGTTTTCCGTAGGAGAGATTCGCCCAAGCCGAGGTCCAGGACGACGCGAGATTGGCCATGGGGCTCTTGCGGAACGGGCGCTCTATGCCGTTCTTCCGGAGTACGAGCAATGGCCGTATACGATGCTGTTATTCTCGGAGGTGCTCGAAAGCAACGGGTCATCATCAATGGCTTCCGTGTGCGGATCGTCTCTTGCACTCATGGATGCGGGGGTGCCTATTACAAATCCTGTTGCAGGCATTGCAATGGGCCTTATGTCTGATGGGAAGGGGAAATATCGAGTATTGACAGACATCGCCGGGATGGAAGACGAGAAAGGCGATATGGATTTTAAGGTTGCCGGTACGAAAAACGGTATTACTGCGCTGCAGATGGACATTAAAGTTATCGGTCTTACCCGAGAGATTCTTGAAAAAGCTCTTGAGCAAGCCAAAGATGCAAGAATGCATATTTTAGGAGAAATGAACAAAGTTCTTTCAGAACCTCGAAAGGAATTATCGAAATACGCTCCGCGTATCCACACGATGCGCATTCCTGTTGAGAAGATCGGCGACTTGATCGGCCCAAAAGGGAAGAATATCAATGAAATTATCGACCAAACGGGCGCCAATATTTCTGTTGAGGATGACGGCCTTGTGTCTATTGTTACAAACGATGGGGATGCAATGGAGAAGGCGAAGAAGATGGTTGACGATCTTACCCGAGTGATTAAGGCCGGCGACCGTTTTGAGGGAAGAGTGGTAAAGATTATGGATTTTGGTGCCTTCGTGCAGCTCGTGCCAAATACGGACGGCTTGGTGCATATATCTCAGTTTCAGGATGAGCGCATTGAAAATCTTGCTGATATCGTAAAGGTTGGAGATATTTTGCCAGTTGTTGTTCTTGAAGTGGATGCAAACGGGAGAATAAGTCTTTCACACAAAGCGACTAAAAAGTAGTACAATAGAATGCGATGGAGGAGGGGATCACTATTCGCACAATGCAGGATGACGTTGCTGGTTTAAAAAAACAGCAGACTTCCGCTTTGGGCGCTTCCGGGAAGGTTCCAAGGAAAGAGCTTGGTCCGATGCCAAAAAAGAATCCCGCAAAAAAAATTGCTCTCGCAGCAGGTGCTATTCTGCTTTTGTGCGCCATAGGCGTGGGTGCCTGGTTCGGATACTTAACATTCTTAAGCAAGGGAGATGTAAGTATGCATGGCGCCTCAACGCTTTCTATTACGGAAGTAATTCCTGGCGATGTTGTTGCTGTTGTGGCGTATGACGCTTCGAGTGATGCGAATCGGGCCGTTATTAGCTCATACTGGAATAACGGTGGCCCCGCATCTGAAGTATTTAAGAGCGCAGATCCTACAGTCCTACTAACCTCGTCAGATGCCCAGTCGGTGTATTACTTTATACTGGCAAATAATTCCACTCCGTTTAGCGTTATTCCAAAAACTGCGCAAACTACAAAGTATCTTGAGCAAGTGCAAGGTGTGAAATATGTAGAAAAAGGCGGGTGGTATATTGTGCACGAGCTTACGGTTGACGATTATGTTGCGGATATTGATCGAGGTAATTATTCAAACAATCCAGATGCAGCGTTATTAGCTGGAAGTGGCTTTGTTGCAAGATATATTATCAATTCAAGTTTGGCGCCTCAGCTATTGTCTCTCCCTGCGAATCTGGGAATAGATCGTCAGCAAGTAGTGTTTGATGTTAATCAGACGAGCGGAGACGGGGTGGTACAAGGAGAGTATACGCTATCTGAAGTTGCTGTGCCGCAGAAGGTTACCCCCGATACGACGCAGTTGACGGCGCTTGTTCCCGGGGATGCGTCTTTTTTGCGGGTTGGTGAAAATTTTTCAAACGACATCGCCGAGTTTCAGCAAGCCCATGCTGTATTTGATGCCCATATATTCAGCGAACCTGCAATTCAGCAGTATATGGCTAAGTTGAGCGCGCCATATGCGCTCTATGTTCGTACTGGCGCAGATGGTGTTCAAGATACGGGCCTTATTATACAGATCCCGGATTCATTAAAGCCTCATAAGGGGTATAGCGATCCTATTATAGAACAATTACTCACATCGCTGGCACCATTTGTAACAGGAAGGGCGCTGGACTCTCAGATTGTATTTGCGGACGGCTCCTATAATGCAATTCCTATCAGATACGCGAATCTCCAAGGGCAAACGGCTGCGCTGGATCGACGATCACCTCATCGTTCCGACGGAAGAAT
>CAYVFG010000029.1:0-6572 GCA_964450915.1 uncultured Candidatus Saccharibacteria bacterium
TTGCCGCCCCGCTTATTCACCCGGGAGCAACTAATTCCGCAACGGTGCGTCTGCAATTGTGGGATGTTGGCATCCGATTAATACAACAGCATCCAATGCTTGGTATCGGGTTAGGGCAATTCGAGCCCGCGTATCAGGCGCAGCTGCATCAGCTATTTGAAGATTCTTCGCGCGGCGTACAGGTTACCAGATATAAACTAGCTCCTGAGTTTGTTTTCCGGGATCCGCATAATTGGATTATCTCGTTTTGGCTGAATATGGGGATACTGGGCCTGACCAGCTTTATATATGTAAACTACGCAGCTATTCGCCGCTCAATAAAGTCTAAAAACGTAGAAGATAAAGCACTCGCCCTCGCGTGCGTTTCGATACTGTTATTTGGATTAGTTGATACGATCTACTGGAAAAACGATCTATCTGCGCTGTGGTGGATGATAATAGTCTTAGCGTTGTGATGTAAGGGGCGCCTAAGGATTTTTCTCAAGAGCACGAACTCGATCGATTAAATCTTGCAACCTTGCCTCGTCTTTATTTATCTGGTCTTGCAGTTCAGCAGATGCAGTCCCCCCTGGAGGTATTTGGCTTTCCAGCGAAGAAATATCCTCGGTAATAGCCTGTTCTTGCGACTGGAGGTCGGCGATTTCAGCCGCAGCGTCGGAGCCGCTTGATGATGTTCCTCCCCCTGGCGCTCCGCTCCCCACGGGCCCGAGGCTTGGCTCTACTGCGTTTTTCCCCAAGAACGGATTGATGGTGTTAAGCAATACTACGGATATGAATGCAATGAATATGCCCAACAATGCAGACATAATCATTTCCTTGGCGCTTTGCACCTGAGATGCATTCCCCGCAGCCGTCATGTACATGTATCCACCAATAACGATGGTGATAACCCCAATGATGACGAGGATGGCGAGTGCGAAGGTGACGACAAGGTTAACCAGGTTTTTTAGCGGAGTTTTTGTATCAAGGAAAGCCCCTACCGGCTGATTCGCAGTAAACGTTTTTGATCCCGGTAATCCAACTTCGAAACACCCTAATGCTGATGCTGATGATGGGCAGGGCGCAGATGTTTGTGCGTGCAAGGAGTATCCAGGAAGGATGAGCGTTGAAGTGCTCAGGAGCGTAATGAAAAATTTTACGGTTTTAAGGTTCATGATCGAAATAAGTATACCGTATTATCCCCCTGGCGCTCCGCTCCCCACGGGCCCGAGGCTTGGCTCTACTGCGTTTTTCCCCAAGAACGGATTGATGGTGTTAAGCAATACTACGGATATGAATGCAATGAATATGCCCAACAATGCAGACATAATCATTTCCTTGGCGCTTTGCACCTGAGATGCATTCCCCGCAGCCGTCATGTACATGTATCCACCAATAACGATGGTGATAACCCCAATGATGACGAGGATGGCGAGTGCGAAGGTGACCGCGGTATTAATAAGATCGCGTATTGGTGTTCCGGAGTACAGGGCCCCGGATACCGGCTGATCTTTTTTAAAATCAGTATTGCCCGGCAGTCCCACTTCAAAATTCCCGTATGGGTCGCTATTTGCAGTATTTGCTCCTGAAGTAGCGTCTATCACGTCTCCGCCAGGTGCAGGCTTGCCGTTTCCTATTTGCGCCTGAGCGTACATATGCTGATTTCCGAGCAATAAAAATGTGCTCATTATCACGAACGCTATTTTGAGTGATAGCTGCATTGGTACCAGTATATCACGCGCTACTTTACGTTTTGTAAGGAACCGATGCTTTGGCACATGCCAAGCGTGACTTTATCAACTGTCCAGCCAGTCCATGTGTCGCAGTATCCTCTGAATAATAAAAAAAATACGATAGTTACGAAAACTGTTCCTAAAAGAATCGATACTAACGAAAAGATGATAATACCGCTAATACCCTTTTTCCCTCCGATATATCTTCCCAAAAACGCTCCAGCTGCTGTTCCTAAGAAAGGGATAATAGAACCGACCCAACCCCCTGCAAATTCGCCGGCTATCTGCCCTGCCTTTTTGTCTGCCATTTTTACAGCTCTATTGCTGGCCATGGATTTTAATAGCGATAGATTTTGCTTATGGGCATATTCTCTATTCGCACTATCCTCATTCTCCTCATCGATATCCGTATTTATTGGCTGGGGCTTGGAGGATCTTTTTTGTATCTGAGCCTCTATGCGATTGCGATTTGCGTTTAATTCTGCAAGACGAGCATGTTCATTGCTTGCCATATATTACGCATTAGCGCTCAATTCTTTCTTTGCTGCTTCAATGGCAAGGATTTGTTGCGGATCGGATGTAATAATCTGGTCTTCGGCATAGCTTGCCACAACCTTGATTGCCACATGCTTGAGTCCCGCGAAGAAAATGCCCTCTCCTACGTCGCTTTCGAGCAGTCTGAATTTTTCGTGGTCCGTTAAGTAGAATACCTCAGACAATGTATCGATTGCTGCCGGAGATTGCCGCAATAAAAGCTGAATGGAGGAGTTCGTCACAATCGGCTTGCCATACTTTGATGCCAAGAAATCGGAAATGTCCTGCGTAATTGTTGTTACTCCTAAATAGTACTTGCGGGCGCGTTTTGCCATAGAGAATAAGAACTTCGCAGATTCTTCGTTGCGCATCATGATCCAGGCTTCGTCTACGACGAGGATTCGTCGCTTTAATTGGCTTCGTACACGGTTCCAAATGAATCCGAGCACTACGTACATGGCAATTGGTCGCAATTCTTCTTCCATGTCTCGGATATTAAATACGATGCACGCTTGATCGAGGTCGATATTAGTCGCTCGGTTAAATACTCCCGCAAACGTACCTTCTACGAAACGCTGTAAGCGTACTGCAACATTCTTTCCGCCTTCCATTTCTTTCGTAATGTTGTAAAAATCCTGCAGAGTCGGTACCTCCGGATTTTTCCAGCGTGCTCCGCGGGTAATGTCTTTTAACGCATACGTTTCCCATAGCGCAGAGTCTACGATCGATTGCTCTTCTGCGGATAAGCCATCAACCATGAGCGATATTAAGCCGATTAGGCGGGTAATATTCTCCCGAAGGGCAGATTCCGGGTTTTCGTCCTCAGCTAATTCCGGCAAATCGAATGGATTAATGCGATGATCGGATGCGATAGCGATCTGCAGGTATGCTCCCCCTACGGCTTCCGCAAGATATCTGTATTCTTGCTCGGGGTCGATAACGATAACTTCGGTACCAAACATCATGCTTCGCAATATTTCCAGCTTTACCGTATAGCTTTTTCCGGCACCGGATTTTGCGAAGATGACCATGTTGGCATTTTCTAGGCTAAACCTGTCGAACAGCACCAAGCTGCTATTGTGCAAGTTAATTCCATAGAGCACGCCCGTGTTGCTGGTTAAATCCGAGCTTACGAACGGGAAGCTGGTGGAAAGCGGCGATGTATTCATATTCGTATTTACGGCCAAGTTATCGTGTCCGAGCGGCAGCGTTGAGGTAAACGCTTGCTCCATTTGGAATAGCGCCGGCTTTGCGTAGATGAGGCGCCCTTCGAGCAATACCTCAACTTGAGAGAGGATGTCATCCAATTCTTCTTCCGTATTTGCATATACCGTAATGTAGAGTCCGTATTGATAAAATCGTTCAGTTCCCTGCACTAACCTATCTCGGAGTTCTTCAATGTCTTGATATGCAGTTTCCAGCTGCGGATCGCGCACCTTCCCCTGCTCTTGCTGCATGGTAATCGATGTAGATACCTGGGTAATGCGCTTTCGTAATTCTTTTAAGATGGTTGCAGAGTCTTGCGGGTAAATAAACATCGCAACGTCGAATTCCACGTCAAAATTTACAATAGAGGCAAACCAATTCGTATCTAGGTATCGGGGATATGTTGTGACGTATACTGTAGTGGCGAATTTCCCGTCTATTTCGAGAGATTTCGTCTTTACTTTGAATCCTGACGGCGCTATGAGATCGCGAAGAGAGGATACTCCTTTTTCGAATTGATCCATGACAGCTTTATCCTCTTTGCTGATTGGAGCAGCAGGCGTGCCCGACTTTTTTTGTGGGAATAGGGATGGGAATTTCATAGGGAAGCTTCAGTTTCCTCTACTTTCAAAGCAGTAACATTGCGCAATTTTTGGTTTCGCGATGTTGTAGGATTGAAGTAGTTGTAAAACAGCTCAATTAATTCCTGCGTTTTAAGCGGCACCACGCGCAAACCAATTCCTCGAAGGCCGATTGCGATCTGCTCTACTCGGTGGAGAATCTGTGTTTTATTGTGCTCGAATTCAACGTCGTTCATTTTAAGGTTTCCGGTTGCTCCTTTGGCGCCTTTTGTGATTCTGCCAAATGTTCCCTCTTTTTTGCTCTGAGATACGGAAAATGGGATAGTAACAAAGAACGTTTTGGTCATAATGTTGCTCCCTTTTACCAATTCTCCGATGAAGTTGATATATTCGGTCATTTGTAAATGCAGCAACTCGTTTTTTTGCAGGTCTCGAAGGCGTTTTACTTCTTCTAGGTACGCGGTGATATCCATTTTTCGAGAAGAAACGGTGAGTTGGATGGAGAAATCCAGCGAATTGATAAATTCCTGGTATGCATAGATGATGGCGTTTTGTTCTTCTTCTGACTTCAGCGCGAAATTTACGGAAGATATCATCAGCACGCTTCGCATTGTTCCGTCGTTTAAAATTAAGATTCCATCTCGAATCTCCGAAATTTTAATGAGCGATTGGCTTGCACGCCCTTTGCTCGAAGGATTAAGCATGTCGAAGATTGCCATACGGACGTATTATACCACAGCCAGCTACTTGGGTTCTTCTGCTAACGGATCTTCAATATCTTCTGTGCTGACGTTTCCTTTTGTATCGAGCGATTGCGCAATTGCGTCGAGCGATGAAGACTCCCGTTCAGCCTTTGCAGTTGTGCGCACGGCGTCCCATTCATCATCTATAATCTTGAACGGCTCAACTTTTTGCCTGCGCCATATGTACAGCTGGCCTTTCGATATATATGAAAATCCGGCAAGCACTACAGCTCCAAACGATTTGCCGTATATTTTTACGTGCGCAAACACTGCAGCGATTCCAATAACAGGTAGTGCGATAGTTATAAACAGCGATAAATCGGAGTAGATATATACCGGCACCAGTAACATGCCCGCAACGATGTACATAATGAACTGCTTGAGCGTAAATGGCCCGATAATCTTATCCTCGATATCTGTAAATTGTGGTACTTGAAATCGCATAGGTTATGGTCTGCGGGTTGGAGGTAACGGAAACTGTGGCTTTGGCGGAACCGGAGGAGGTGTAGGGGCCACTCTCGGCAAAGCAGTGGATCGGTCCGGTGTTGTTGGCCGCTGAGATAAGTCCACCGTTCTATTCCCCGGCATTAATTTTTTCTGCACAGGTTTTGGTGGTAAATCTTTTTGTTCGGGCCGTGCGTTTAATTCTTTCAAGTCGAGTACATTCGTTGCTCCGCGAATCCCGGGAGGCGATGCTGGATTGGTGTTCACAATGGGTGTTCGATTAGTATTTCCAGTATCTTGGCTCGGTAATGAATCCAGTTTTTTTGGTGCCGCCGTAGTTGGTGATGCGGACTCTTGTTGCGCCCAAAACGCATCGAGCTCCCCTTGTATTGGCGCGAATAAATCTTGATCGATTTCGGATGCCATTTCGACGGCATTATCGAGTGATACATCCAGTTCTTTCGAAAGAGTAGTTGAAAGTTCGCTAATTTCTTTTTTATGAATAGCTATTTCCAATATTGCTAATCCTATTTTGAATGCATGTTCAGGCGCTATATGATTTGATTTTGCTAATCCTTGTACGTATGCGCCCGTAGAGTCGGAAAAGAGCATATCTTGAGCCTTTACTGGCAGGGATAGTGCAGATTCTAGGTAATTCAGACGAGTTCCCTCTGGAAGCCCGGTGATAGAGTTTGCGGGAATTAATTTAAATAATTCAATGTCCATAGTTACTTTTTATTATTTGCATCTATTGTCTGCATCATTCTGTCCATTGCCTGAGCAGCTTCTTTTTTCTGGCCAGAGTTCGTGGCTATTTTGTGGCTTTTCTTGATAGCATTTTGTAGATCTGTTAATTTCTTCCCGTCCTTTGCTATTTTTTCCATGTATTTTTTATTACTTACTATTGCCATACGCTGAGCATGACTTCCATTTTCTACGATATGATTAATATCATCAGGGTTCAATGAGTCCAGGACGTGATCTTTGCCAATTATTGCAGGTAGTAACGCGTCATCGTCTAGGTTTACTCCTGTAATAGGCCCACCACTGTTTGCAAGTACATTCTTAACTTTTGCGATATCTTCTTGTTCTTTCTTCTTTTGATCATTAAATCCGCCAAATAATTTATCGGCTCTTCGTGACCCCACAGTGCTCTTCCCGGGGAGAAGTTTGCCATCTTTATCTCGAATGCCATATCCAAGCATTTCTCCTACTGACTTAATTGATTTATTATTTTTTAGATTATTTTTTGCACCACCGATAAAGTCTCCAGCCTGCTGTCGCGCTCCTGTATACCCCATTTGAGCTAAGCCAGCGCCACCCGCTTCCAGAAGCCGAGCCCCAACTCCCCC
>CAYVFG010000030.1:0-6491 GCA_964450915.1 uncultured Candidatus Saccharibacteria bacterium
TTTCTGTAGACCAATTCGACGTAGAAGGTATTAAGGAACTATTTGCACTCGCCCATCGAATGCGTCCAATAGAACGACGCGAGGTTCGTTGTAAAGTATTGGACGGATACATTCTCGGAAGCTTGTTTTTTGAAGCAAGCACCCGAACACGACTAAGTTTCGAAACAGCATTCATGAGACTTGGCGGACAGCTCCATACGACGACAGGCGTATCATTTTCTTCAATGGCTAAAGGCGACTCACTCGCAGATACAATTCGGGTATCATCAAGCTACTGCGACATGGTTGTTATAAGGCATCCTACCATCGGGTCCGCTCAGACTGCATCGCAGTATTCCAGTAAACCCATTATTAATGGTGGCGATGGCCCCGGGGAACATCCGACGCAAGCGCTACTGGATTTGTTCACGATTCAAGAAGAAAAGGGGCGTCTCACGAATCTAACAGTCGCAATGGTTGGAGATCTGAAGCACGGGCGCACAGTTCATTCCCTGGCAAAACTTTTAACCCTATATCCAGGAATTCGCATTCAGCTCGTCGCTCCGCAAGAAGTCCAGATGCCAGCTGAACTTGCTGTGTACCTGCGAACGAAAAACTGTACCATCACATACTCAGAAGATATCGAGGAATGTCTTCCAAGCGCAGACGTAGTCTACATGACGCGAATTCAAAAAGAACGATTTGAAGATTCTTCTGCCTACGAACGCATTCATGGGTCATACATACTGAATCGAGCAATGGTCGAACAATACTGCAAACCGGACGTAACTATCATGCATCCACTTCCCCGCGTCAACGAACTAGCCACAGACCTCGATGATTTTCCAGGCTCCGCATATTTCCGCCAAGCGGAGAACGGAACACTCGTTCGCATGGCGCTATACCTCCTCATACTCGGAAAGGAGTCGAAATTCGTATGATCCGTCGGGGGCTTGCAAACCAAGCTCCCGTTTTTTATTTAACACCCCCAATTATATCCCCATGCCGCCTCCCTGGTACCACCACAAGTTTTGCATGAAGTTTCCGCGCAAGTATCTGCGCAGTCTTTTTCATAGCAGGGATTTCTAGCTCTCCAATATACACTGTCACAGGGCAAGTAACTTTGGGAATGTGTTGTATTTCTTTTCTTCGCTTTTTCCCAATAAATCGCATAAAGTTTTGTGCCTGCAAATTTACTGTCTCCGTAAAAATTGGCGACGGAGAATATAAATGAAGCTCTTTAGGAGGGTTCTTTTCCGCCACTATCAACGCCACGGATGCTCCAATAGAATGCCCCGTTACTACATCTTTGCTCGTAAAGCGGACCTTATTGCACCAATCTTGAATCGAATTATATTGCCATGTCAAATTAATCGGGATAGTTCCTTTGGGTAACTTGTATTCGTTTGTATCCAAGGCGATAAATAGGTTCATAAAAACCCATCTTAACTACTCACACCCTCCATCACAACATTATTTTGTCAGGCACTATTTGCAACAAATTTCAGCTCCTCTATTCCAAAATATCTACCAATGCTATTCTGGGCTTATGCCAACTCTCACTGTCCCCCACATTAAACAAAACGGCGAAACACATTGCGGGGTCGCTTGTTTGGAAATGATTTATCGTTATTTTGGCATTACTGATATAACGCAGGATGATATTTGGAAGAAAAGAAAGACCATACGACCGGATAAAACCGGAGAGTTCATGATGACAAACGACATGACGAATGATCTGTTTGAAAACGATTTTCAAGTGCTACAAGGACAATTTTCTTTGGAACTCGAGAAATGTGCCCGTAGTATCAAAAACCTTTTAGATACCAAGACTCCAATAATCGCCTGCAAGCAAGTGCCAACAGATCCAATATACGGGCATTTTGTTGTTATTATTGGAATTGAAGAAGATACAATATCTTACTTAGATCCAGAAAAAGATTCTGAAATTCAGAAAAAAAGCGTACAAGACTTTATTAAAGAATGGCAGAAAACAGGCGAAGAAGTAATCGGTGGCGAATTTATTGCGATGGGAAAAGATGACAAGCCACTTCAAATTAAAAAATTACATCTAACAAACTTCTGGACGCCCAACGACATTAAAGGCTTTTGCTTAGAAAGTTTGGATTTTTGAGAAAAAAGACTCTCGACGAACGAAGTTCGCCGAGAGCAAAGAGCAATTGATTTAACCGGCTTAAGACTATCTGCCTCGCGTACCGGATCCACCACCTTTTCCACCGCCACCGCCTCCACCGCTTTGACCGCCTGAGCCGTTACTACCGCTGCCGTGTCCACCTTGCCCCATGATCATCAACCTCCGCAAAGGAAACTAAATACGTCGAGAACCACACGGCTCTCGCAAGCAAAAAATATGCTTTTCTCATTAAAAATACAATTTGAATTTGTCGAAAAATATTTACACTTTTTCTTCCGCAAGGAGAAGCGAAAGCACGGTATCGATCCCTTGCAGCTCCCCGCTCTTGGCCATAGCGAGCGCTTCTGAAAACGGTTTTTCGATAACTTCGATATCCTCATTGTCGTCCAAATCTTGAGCGGATGTTTTCTTGGCATTTTTTGCGAGATATATGCGAGCATTTCCGCCCCGCGACTTTGCCGAACTCTTATAAAAATATCCCAACTCTTCCCAAGATTCTGCAGTATATCCCGTTTCTTCCTGCAATTCTCTTTTCGCGGCAACAAGCGAATCTTCTCCAGTATCAATGGCTCCTGCGGGCAATTCCGTAATAATTTCTCCGACACCGTGCTTATACTGACGAACCAACGGAACAATACCATCATCAGTCACTGCAATAATCATCACATAATCATCCCCAACGGAAACAAAGTAATCATCAACAATTTTTCCTTCCCTTATTTCAACAGTATCCTTGCGAACCTTATACCATTTTTCATTCAGCGCCCATTCGCTCTTTAATAATTTCCACGGCGTAATCATAGTGATTCAAACATAACGCTCTCCCCCATTAACTGCGAGCTTTTTTGAGATACACCTTCAGGGTTTCCGGTGGTGAAATACTGGCACGTTCCTGTTTTTTGAAGATGCGACTCAATTTCTGGATGACGCTCGAGATACTGTTTTAGGCTTTGAGCCACTAATTCCGGCTGGCGAATAAGAGCTGTTGATTCAGGAAGCAGGCGCTGAATTTTTTCTGCGATAAGTTCGTAATGCGTGCAGCCTAAAAGCACAGCGTCAGGATTCGGTATTTTTTCAAGAAGCTGATGGGCGCATTGCGCGATTTCTGCACTCACTCGCTCATCATCTACCCCATATTGTTCGATCATCCCTGCAAGATTATTGCACGCCTGGTCCGTGATAGAGATGCTCGAATTTCTTTTCTGAATTTCTTTTTCATACACTCCAGTAGCAACCGTATGCGCTGTCGCAAGAATGCCAATTGCTGTATATTCATGGCCGGATACTGCCTCTGCAGTAGGAACAATAATGCCCAGTATTTTTTTTATTGGATAATTCTCAAGTAACCATTCTTGCTGAAGTTTTCTAAGCGCGCTGGCAGATGCCGTATTGCACGCCAAGATGACAAGATTGCAGCCTTTTTTAAAAAGCTGTTCTACTCCCTGTTTTGTCAGATCAAAAATTTCTTCGTCTGTCTTGGGGCCATACGGCGCATGCGCATTATCGCCTACGTATATGTACGAATATCCTGGTAATGCTTTTTTGCATGCATCAAGAATGGTTAATCCTCCGTATCCGGAATCAAATACGCCGATCATTTGTAGATGCTTTCAGCCTTTTCTTTTAATGGGCGCCACCACGACTGGTTATTCTTGTACCACTCTACCGTTTCTTTGAGCCATTCTTCAAAACTGTGCTCTGGCTGCCAGCCCAATTCATTATGAATCTTCGTCCAATCCACCGCATATCTCCTATCGTGTCCGGGACGATCTGCAACGTACGTAATTTTATCTTCTGAAAGGCCCATAATTTCCAATACCTTAAGCGCAATGTCTTTATTCGAAATATCTTGCGACATGCCCCCCACCAAATATGTTTCGCCATTTTTGCCGTTTGTAAGCACTGCATCGATTGCCCGGCAATGGTCTTCTACATACAGCCAATCGCGCACATACAACCCGTCGCCATAGATTTTTACCGAACCTCCGTCCATCAAATCCGTAATCATGCGCGGAATGAACTTTTCCGGATGCTGGTATGGCCCAAAATTATTTGAACAATTCGTAATCGTAACCGGCAGACCATACGTCTCATGGTATGCGCGAACTAAGTGATCCGACCCTGCCTTTGATGCAGAATACGGACTATTTGGCTGATACGGTGTGTGTTCTGTGAACTTTGCAGAACTGCCTAATTCCAACGATCCGAACACTTCATCTGTTGAAATGTGATGAAACGGAATCTTTTTTGCGCGCGCAGCCTCGAGCAGCGTAAACGTGCCTCGAATATTTGTTTCAATAAACGCCTCCGGACCTAGAATAGACCGATCAACGTGCGATTCTGCAGCAAAATGCACAATCCTATCCGCAGTTTCAACTACTTGCCCAACCAAATCTGCATCCAAAATACTGCCTTGGATAAACTCATAATTAGGATTCCCCTCTACATCTTTTAAGCTGGCCAAATTGCCTGCGTACGTAAGCGCGTCCAGATTCGTAATGACATCCTGCGGGTGCGCTTTAAGCCAATACCGAATAAAGTTTGAACCGATAAACCCTGCTCCGCCCGTAACTAATATATTCATAGATGTAAGTATATCGCAGAAATTAATCCTTTCGAGCGAATAATGGTTCAGATGGTTTTTTCAGTGGCTGCGCGCTTACTAGTTCGCGAATCTTTTTCGCAGTATCCGGAAGCAATGCTTCAAGAGATGTTCCAATTGCGGAAATACCGCGAACAACATCGCCCAACACGCGAGCTATCTCCTCAACATTTCCTGTCTTCGCCAATTCCCACGGCTTTGCCGTATCAATGGCAACATCCAAATTGGCGATGAAACTCCATATATCCGTAAGGGCTTTATCGAATGAAAATTGCTCTATTTGGGCATTCACTTTTTCGATCATTTCACGGCCTTGTTGAGATATTTCTTCCGGATTATCAATAACGACTTCATACTTCTCAACCATCGCTAATGTTCGAGATATCAAGTTCCCTAACCCGTTGGCCAATTCCCCGTTATATCGCTGCTTTAATCGATCGAATGAGAAGTCGCCATCGCTTCCGAATGGAATTTCTCGCAGTACGTAATAGCGCAATACATCTTTAGAATACTGGCTGACTAGCTCCTTGGGATCGATCGCATTGCCCAAGCTTTTTGAAATTTTCTCACCGTTGATCGTAAAGAATCCGTGAGCAAATATATTGTTCGGCAACGCAAGATCAGCCGACATCAGCATCGCAGGCCAGATCGCACAATGGAATTTAATAATATCCTTTCCAATCAAATGAACATTCGCCGGCCACCACTTTTCAAATCCTTCTTCCGGATACCCAGTAACGGTCAAATAGTTAATTAATGCATCAAACCATACATATACAGCGTGTTCTTCGTCTTCTGGAAAACGTATCCCCCACTTTTGAGACTGACGAGAGATGGAAATATCTTCCATTTCATCGGTAATATACGACAACATTTTATTCCTCGCAGACATTGGCTGAATTGCTTCCGGGAAATCCTCATACCACTTCAATAGTTGATCACGATAGTTGCTCAGCCTAAAAAAGTAATTTTTTTCTTGAATAATCTTTGGCTCCGTTTTATGAATGGCGCACTTCCCATCAACTAAATCTTTTTCCGCCTTAAACTCTTCACACCCCACGCAGTAGTACCCTTTATAATCCCCTAGATAGACATCTCCTTTTGCCTGCATTACAGAAATCATCGCCTGCACAGCTGTTTCATGATCTTTTGAGGTGGTGCGCACGAACGTATCGTACGTGATGTCCATATCATCAAACGACTTCTTCCATGTATCTGCCATCTGATCCACGTACTGCTGCACTGGAACCCCCTGCTTTTCTGCAGCCTCTACGTTCTTTTGCGAATTTTCATCTACTCCCGTGGAAAGCAACACTTCCCTCCCTTGCGCCCTGTAATGGCGAGCCAGGACATCTGCAGCAATTCCAGTATACATATGCCCAATGTGAGGCTGGGCATTGACGTAATAAATAGGTGTGGTGAGAAAGTATTTTGCCATATTGCCCACTCTAGCGGATATCTTTTGCGCTGTACATATACAGCGGTCCGCATTTTTTCGCACGATAAATCATCCTCGGAGGAATATCTTGAATCGGAAATGCATACGAAAAAATCATCGTTGCATCGTGAATGGGCTGCTTTGCAATGTATGCCCGAACTTTCTCCATATGCTTTGGCATAAGGAACATAAAAATATACGTGGCATCACTCGGGATGCTGGCCGTAAAAAAGTTGCCGAATCGGACATAAGAACGCTTATCTGCCATTGTTCGAAGCCATGCAACAACCCACATAATTGGCGATAATTCATACCCT
>CAYVFG010000031.1:0-5235 GCA_964450915.1 uncultured Candidatus Saccharibacteria bacterium
CGCACAGCAATGTGTTGAGCTGACCCATACTAATTAGTCCAGTTGTATGAATACGTGCTTATCTCACTTCTCGTGAGTTATAACGATTCATGCTCCTCGCAAACAAAACATAGTTATTATGTCTAGTAAAAGGGAAGGCAATGTCACAGAATGTAGACGCAAAGCATAGGGCTAGTAATGCATTATTATTTCCCTCTATGTACGGTCGTTCTATTATTCGGTGAAAAAAGCAATGATACTAATTTGAACCTATTCGGTTCAGCGTTCGCGGTGTCTCAAGCGAAGGGGAAACACCTGTTCCCATTCCGAACACAGCAGTTAAGCTCTTCAGCGTCGATGGTAGTGAGAATTAATACTCTCGCAAGAGTAGACCGATGCCGCGTACGTTGAACCGAATACAATCCACAATAAAAAACCCGCCATATCGGCGGGTTTTTTGTTACTTATTTTCTCCGATATCCGCTAACTTCTTCACCGTCGTATAATTTCGAATCGTAATTTCTTTGTAGATTTTCTTGCCCGCAAGTTTACTAAAGCCGCTTTTAGTAATTCCGGCGAGTTTCGTCGTCATATATACCACGCCATCCCACGAATCCACGGAATCAACACCTTCTCTGAGCTTTATTTCGGCAATCAGGTCTTCTGGCTTCGCAGGCAGGCGAACAAATGCGACATATTTGCGAATATCGTCTCCCTTTTCCCAGCTTTTCGGTGCATGGGCAATCACCTGCTTTACTTCTGCCATTGTTCGCACCACAACTTTAATATCTATCTTCAGTGCAGAAGATAGCCCCGTTTCCAGCTTTTTTGCGATGCTTTTCTCGGTTAACTTCGAATCAAACACCACATTTCCGCTGGCAATTACCGTTTTTACGTTTTTGCATCCCAAATCCTCCATCTCGCGCTTCAAATCCGCCATTTTTACTAATGAATTTCCGCCAACGTTAATTCCTCGTAGTAGGGCGATGTAGGTCATATGAGAAATTATACCCAAAAATACGTTATTTACATCGACAATAATCACATATACGATTAACTGTTATTTTAAATAATCTTACCTATGAATGAAATTGCGCAAATTGACCCATCTTCAACACTAGAAATCCTTACAAAAGTAGATGAATTTTATAATTCTGCTTGGACTAGGCTAATGGCCTTCAGCGCATTTTTCGTGACCGTTGTCAGTGTAATTTTACCTTTACTGATAAGCTGGATTAATCAAAAAAACCAACAAAAAATATTTGATACAAAATCACAAGAAATTTTAGATAAAATTACTTTTGAAACTAGTAAATCGCGTGCTGAAATTGAAACACAACTTGAAAATAGTCTGGAACTGATGGTTCAAGAAAAAACACTTAAATTAGAAGAATTAATCGAGGAAAGATCGTCTAGGGCAATTGGTGGAATTTACCAAGTACAGGCAAACGTACTTCATGGTAAACATGATCACAGGGAAGCACTAATCAGCTGTCTTGGAGCAATTAAAAATCACATGCTCTCTAATGATGAATTCAATCTTCAAAAAATGCTTGATCTTAGCTTAATATCACTAGAAACATTAAGTAAGAAGGATTTTGAAGAACCAGATGGCCTCTCTAGAAAAATAGAGGATGTTATTTCAAAATTAAAAAGATATAACACCAACGGAAGATATTCATCAAATATACAAGATTTGGAGAGCGCTTTTATCAAATCGAAAAGACAGGATACTGAGAATAAACAACTAGCCACTTCTAAATCGTAAATCATCGCACAGCACGAACTCATCTCTCTTATTATTTATTAACTACAAACCCATAGAGAGGGTGGGATTCCTCCTCACCCGTCGTTCGCTTGGTGCCTTCGGCACATAGCTTCCTCCTCCTTCGTCGCCCGGGTTTGTAAAAACCTAAAGCAGTTTAGCTTTTTACAATACCCTTCGAATCCGCTTCACGAATCAAAAAATACCCCGCACATGCGGGGCTATTTTATGATGCGGAGAGGGTGGGATTCGAACCCACGGAGCACTTTCGCACTCACTAGTTTTCGAAACTAGCGCCTTCGGCCACTCAGCCACCTCTCCGTCTCTATAGCCTAGCGGAAGGGCATGTATAATCAAAGTATGAAAACAATTACGGTCGGATCGGAAAACCCAGCGAAGATCGCAGCCGTGAAAGCGGGCTTTGAGGCAATGTTTCCTGATGAGCAGTTTGAAATCCGTGGCGTTTCTGTTGCTTCAGGTGTTGCCGATCAGCCGATGAATGATGCAGACACTCTGTTAGGTGCTACGAATCGCGCACAGCGCGCTATGGAGGCTCTTCCGGCCGATTATGCGGTGGGATTAGAAGGCGGAAACGAAGAAATTAATGGAACATGGGCAGCGTCTGCATGGATTGTAGTGATTTCAAGAGAAGGAGTGGTTGGAAAAGGAAAGGCGGGGGTATTTTTCTTACCAGCAGAAGTTGCAACGCTGGTGCAGTCAGGAATTGAGCTCGGACACGCAATGGACCAGGTATTTGGGAGTGAAAATTCCAAGCATTCTAGCGGAGCTACGGGATTGCTCACAAACGGCGCTTTGGAACGCATGGAATACTATAAACAAGCCGTAATCCTTGCACTCATTCCTCATAAGAACACAAAGCTGGCTTTCTAGGGCAAATAATGGACTTTTAAGGGAATATCCGATATAGTAAGTCATTGATATGAAACGACGATTCCCATCTAAAAACAATCGAAAGATTGTTGAAGTGCTCGAAGAGCTCAGAATTACTGAGGGGCGATTAATGTTTTTGTTAAAAGAGGTGGGAATCAGGCTGGCAGACGGGCAAAAGAATTTGGACCAATCTGAAGTTGCTCGTATTCGCGGATATTTAAACGAACAAGAACGCCGAGCACAGTTGAAGGGTAAAATGATCGATTTGCCATCTATTATTCGCGTACAAGATTTATCAAAGAAATTGGAACTTCCTGTAGGAAATATTTTGGCAACTCTCTTGAAAAACGGAGTCCTTGCAACGCTTAACGATGATTTGGATTACGATACGGCCGCAATTATCGCGCAGGAATTAGGCTACAAAACAACGGAAAGCGTTGGGGAATTGGAAAAAGACGTTCTTACGGTAGAAAAATTAAATGAGATCCTGAAAAAAGAAGAGCCCGAAAAGCAGGTGCCTCGCCCCCCTATTGTGACGATTATGGGACACGTTGACCATGGCAAAACGACGCTCCTCGACACGATCCGCTCTGCAAATGTTGCAAGCGGGGAAGCGGGCGGCATTACTCAGGCAATTTCCAGCTACCAGACAGAACATAACGGCCGAGTTATTACGTTTATTGATACTCCTGGGCACGAAACATTTGATTTTATGCGCCAGCGCGGAGCTGCGCTCGCAGACATCGTAGTGCTCGTTGTTGCTGCTGACGACGGAGTACAACCACAGACGAAGGACGCCGTTGCATATGCGAAAAAGGAAGGCTTGCCGATTATCGTGGCCATTAATAAAATCGACCGCGCAGAAGCAAATATCGACAAAGTGAAAAAAGAATTAGGAGACTTAGATTTGATTCCGGAAGAATGGGGCGGAAAGACCGTGATGATCGGTATTTCCGCATTAAAAAAACAGGGGATTGATGAACTGCTCGAATTAATTTTACTTACATCAGATATCGAACAGCCAAAAGCAGACCCAACACGAACTGCTCTGGGTACGGTGCTTGAAAGCAAGCTCGACAAGAGCGTAGGTCCTGTTGCATCCATCATTATTCACACGGGAACACTGCAAATCGGAGACGATGTTGTTATCGGAAAAACGATTGGAAAAGTTCGCCAAATGCTGGATTTTAAAGGAAAACAGATCAAAAAAGCAGGGCCATCTATGCCTGTTGCGATTATCGGATTAAAAGACGTCCCTCACGCAGGAGATATTCTTCAGGTAGTAGAAGAACAGGGGGAAGCAGCATCAAAAGCCGCACAACGCCGAGCACCGCTCAAGAAAATGTCGAAAGCAGACGATGGGGACACGCGCCAAACGCTCGCAATCGTCCTTAAGGCTGACTCGAACGGATCCCTAGAAGCGCTTCAGCAGACAGTAACTGCAATGATGCCGGAGGAAGTGCGCCTTTCTATCGTACGAGCGGAGGTAGGGGCTATTTCAGACTCCGACGTGTTAACTGCCAGGGCAGGAAGCGCCATCATTTACGGATTCAACGTACAAGTAGCGGGCATGAGCCAAAAATTGGCAGACAAAGAAAAAGTGCCTGTTCGTATTTTTAAGATTATTTACCAGCTATCTGAAGATGTGCGAAACGAAATCGAACAGCGATTGCCGGTAGACATTGTTACGGAAGACATCGGCCGCATCAAAGTATTAAAAGTCTTTTTCTCTACGGCGAAGCGCAAAATTATCGGCGGGGAAGTTGCAGAAGGAATCGTCGAGGCAAATGCAAAAATCGTTATCAAGCGAAAAGACAAAACGAAGAAAGACGCTGCAGCAGAAGTGATCGGTACCGGCACAATCGTAGAGCTGCAAAAAGATAAGCGCCCGCTCCAAAAAGCGGAATTAGGCGACCAGGTGGGCATGACTATTGAAAGCCGCGATAAAATGAAAGAAGGGGACGTGTTGGAGATTCTCCGAGAAACTCGCGTTAAAAAGGGCTCTGTTGTCAGCAAATAGGAACTGAACACAAATGGTATCCGAACGAATTCTAAAAATAAATAAGCATATTTTGCGTACCGTTTCAGAAATTCTTTCTGAAAGCGCAGACATCCCTTCGGGAGTGCTTGTGACGATTTCCCGCGTTGATACGACGCCCAATTTACGCTTTTCGAGAATATACTTATACATCAATCCCGGAAGCCGCGCGCAAGAAACGCTGGATGCGTTAAAAAAACAAATGTACGATATTCAAGGAGAGATGAATCGCGCAATGCATTTGCACCCGATTCCAAGAATTTCGTTCCGCCAAGATACGGGACTGGATTACGCAGACACTATTAACAAGAAACTGGATGAAATCAACGACGAAAAATCTAGCAAGTGATCTGCTAGCAGCACATAGCAACACCGTCCAACAGATCGCAGAAACACTGCAAACGGCTTCTCGCGTGCTTATTAGCAATCACGAGCACCCCGATGGCGACGCCCTCGGAAGCAGCCTTGCGGTGCATTTTGCCCTGCAATCCAGAGGAATCGAATCCACAATATATATTCCAGACCCGGCTCCTGATTTTTTCCAATTCTTGCCCGGATTTGA
>CAYVFG010000032.1:0-4671 GCA_964450915.1 uncultured Candidatus Saccharibacteria bacterium
AGGACTCTCACCTTCTTTGGTTGGGCATTCCAGCCGCGTTCTTCTAGACAAATACATACATCATATTTTGTTTTCATAAATTACAGGTGCATAAACCTACAACCCCGCATGCATAACGCCTTATGAGCTATTACACACATGCGGTTTGGGCTCTTCCCTTTTCGCTCGCCACTACTAAGAGAATGCAAACAACTTCTTATAAAGATGACGGTAGATCCGTATAAAAGTTATTCTTTCTTTTCTTTTCCTCTTGCTACTAAGATGTTTCAATTCGCAAGGTTATCCCTATCCCTGCCTTGCAGCAGAGTAGTCCTCACCAATTACGGTAAGGGGGTTTCCCCATTCGGAAATCTACGGATTAACGGTTACTCAGCACCTCCCCGTAGCTTATCGCAGCCGGTCACGTCCTTCATCGTTGTTTATTGCCAAGGCATCCACCATATACTCTTAACGGTGTATGACACATGATATATCTCACTTCTTGTCACAGTTTGGATTCGCATTGCTTAGAGCTAGTAATACATAATTACTTTCGCTCTATATTGTGATCGTTCGTATTATTGGTTACTTCCGAAAAGATATCGATCTAATCGGGTTGCAATGATACTAATTTGAATTGTGAATGATCTGGATTTACAGAATAGTATTGCAATCAACCCACAGACAAAAAATACGTAATTCAGACATTTCTCATTCTCTGGATTGATTTTTGTCTAGAGGAACCGGAAAGATCGGGTTCGTAGATGATTTATGTAGTATATGTGGATAAAAAACCCTGTCAAGGGGTGTTTGGGGAGAAATAAGCAAAAGACGGCCCACCTGGAGGTACCGTCTTGTTGCGTCTCTTGTAGACATGTGCTTTTGTGTCCCGCCAGGGGCGGAATCTCATGTCTTATAATCTCTTTCTGCCTGCAATATCGTGCTCTGCCTTTGCGAGCCACTTTGATGCGAGGTCTTTACCTCCCAATCCGAATGCAAGGCCTCCTGCGATGGCTACCATCGCGAAGAATGCGGTAAGGATTGTTTGGATAAGCTGACTTGCTATCTGAAGTTGCAATAATGCTGCAAAGAGGGCAAACACGAGGATTGACCACTTGCTGATTGCTGCAATTGCTCCACCACTGGTGAAGCCAGCAGCTTCAACTGCTGCAAGAACTGTACGATATACAAAGTTCGCAAGAACTACGGAAATCACGAGGATAAGCGCAGCAATTACTACGTTTGGAATGTAATACAGAACTGATGTTAAGAACTCAGATACCTGCACTAAACCGAGGATATCGGTTGCTGCAAGAAGCGAAACAATGATGAGGAACCACTTAAAGATTTCTCCAACAAGGTGCGCAATATCGAGCCGTAACCCTGCTTGTTCTACAGCTCGCTTTAATCCGCGCAATGACTCAAAGGCGGCATTAATTCGAACTAATACAAGCAATTTTTCAATCAATCGGCCTACTGCTACTGCAATTGCCCACCCAACGAGGAATACGACGATAGCTGCGATCACGCTTGGAACGAAGCTGATAAATTGTACCCACAGGTCAGCAAGGGAATTTGTAACGGCACCAGTCCAGACTGATAAGAAAGAATTGTACGTTGCCATATGTTCGACACCTCCTTTCTATTGGGGATTATGAAGGATAATCTGTATTGAGCGTATCCTGGTGACAATCGGAAGTCAAAAAAGTATTGTGGACCCCAGCGGATTCGAACCGCTCACCTCCTCGGTGCAAGCGAGGCGCTCTACCAAATGAGCTAGGGGCCCTTTTATCTATGCATAGTATTAAAGCGGTTTATACCGCGCTTTGCAAGTTATCTTTGCCCGTTTGGCAAGAATTGGCCGATTGTGAGGTAGAAGAATGCTTGAAAGATGCCGAATGCAACCAGAAACCCGAGGAACAACAAAATAACTCCTGCCAGTTTCCAATGTTCCAGGCTCGATCCTTTGAGCCCGAACATTGCGCCGATATCTCCCCAATTCTCATCCCACCATGCTGTCTTCCAGACCATGGAAAATCCGGCTGCCATCATGATTGCTCCAAGAAAGAAAAGTAGGAAACTCATGCGAATATTGTATCACAACTATACGTGGTATTTCCGCTTTATTTCGTCTTCCTGTTTCTTCTCTTCTTTTTCGATAGCAGATTCCCCCAGCTTTTTAAGATCTTCTGGAGTTTTTTCTTGCAAAAGCTTTGCTTGCTCGAGCAAATAACTTTTCTCGTTCTTTTTCGGGTCCTCTAATACTTCCGCTAAGAGCGCGTGCAGGATGCCACCGATCATCGGGCCGGGCCGAAGGCCGAGGTCGTGAATTAAATCGTTCCCGGTAACGGCTAATTGCCCTACGGAAATAGGCTCTTTGCTGGCTTGTTCGACCATAAACTGCAGGTGGCGCAAGCGATACGGTTCTGCTTTAGGCACACCGGAACCTTTCCTCTCTGCAATACGGAGCTTGATCAGGTCGTCGAAGTTGTCTTTACCCACCCTGCGGAGCAATCTCCGTGCTCCCGCCGGCGTTACTTTGCCCACATCATAGAAGAACATGTGGTGGCGGATGAGATGCGTTACCGTTTTTGTCAGATCTTTCGGAAACTTTAATCGATTCATGAGTAATTCCGTCATGCGAGCGCCTACGATGTCGTGCCCGTAAAACGTATAGTCGCCGTTTGCGAATCGCCTAGTTCGAGGTTTCCCGATATCGTGAAAGAGTGCAGCGATGCGCACGTGCATCGAGTAGTTAAATTCCACGGCAAATTGCAGCGATTTTATTGAGTGTTCAAATACGGTGTACACATGATGCTTGTTTTGGGTGATGCCTACGCCCTCCTCAAGCTCGGGTAATATCATCGCTAACAGCCCCGTTTTTTGGAGCAGATTCATGGCAGGTTCCGGACTGCGGCTCATAACAATTTTTATAAATTCATCGCGGATTCGTTCCTGCGACACTGCTTCAATCGCTGGCGCATATTCCGTAATTGCGTGAAGCGTATATTCCTCAATTTCAAATCCTAGCTGGGCGCTGAAGCGAATTGCGCGCATGAGGCGAAGCGCATCTTCTGCGAATCGTTCGCTGGGGTTCCCCACTGCGCGGATAACTTGAGTATGCAAATCTTTTAATCCGCCGAACGGGTCGATGATCGTCATGCCGTCCATGTTGACCGTATCGTTGTGCGGCGAGGCGTCTGTTGTTGGTGCAAGCGCCATCGCATTGATCGTAAAATCTCTGCGAGCCAAATCCTCGCGAATACTTTTTGTGAACGTCACCGAGTCCGGATGTCGTTGGTCGTTATAGTCCGCGTCGATGCGGTATGTAGTTACTTCAATTTCTTCTATTTTTTCGTTCGGAAATCGAACAGTAACGGTCCCGAATGTATTCGTATAAAACGAATTTGGAAAAACTCTCTGGATTTCTTCTGGGTTTGCGGAGGTGGTTACATCCCAGTCTTTTGGTTCTTTGCCCAGTAACAAATCACGTACGCATCCGCCAACGGCATACGCCTCAAATCCGGCCATATTTAGCTTGGTAATAACGTCTTGTACCTCGGAAGGAAGTTGCATCTTAGTAGTATAGCAGTTTTGGGTGGTGCGCGTGCCAAGACTCGAACTTGGGACCTCTACATTATCAGTGTAGCGCTCTAACCGGCTGAGCTACACGCGCGTAACATATAGTAAACAGTATTAGGGTGTTTTTTGCATTTTTTGTGTAAGAAAAAAGAGTATCTTAGTAAGACACTCTTTCGAACTTTTCTAGGCAGTATTAACGAGATTGCTCTCGTAGTTACTAGCCTTGCGTTTCAGAAACTAGTTCAAATGCATTGATGGGCCACCACCACCCCATCTCTACAAGGTGCACATGATCAGGGTAGCGGCCAAGCTCATCGATCGTGCTGGCGTGTACTAATTCACCCTTTTCAATTATTCCGTGACCTTCGAGCCGTCTAATGCATCGAAGTTGAACGGGTGGTTCTAGATTGAAACAACTTTCTCTCGCCTCCGATGGGGTTACTTTTTCAGCTTTTGCGATGATCTCGTTGTATGTAGCCATTTTTCGATCCTTTTTCAATTTTCTTCTCTTTTACCGCCTACATAGGGGTAAGGAGAATGAAAGGGCTGGTGTAACTGAACAAGTAGATAATACTCCTATTTTACTATTATGTCAACTATAATATATATAAATAACCTATATTAAGCCATTAAATAACAAAAATAGCCCCATATGGGGCTATTTTCTAGTTCCTGCGAAACTTTGCGCGATTGTAAAGGTTTACCGTTTTTTCATACCGCATGTGTTAAAGGGAAGGTATGATTTCCGCTTATTCTCAAATGAATTTTGACTCGTTCCTCTAAGAATGTAATGAAACACTAATAGATTACAAGCCTCGACATCTAGGCGCTCTCGTAATGGCCGTAGCCATCAGGTGAGAGGCGTTGTATCCCTAGAAAGGAGGTGATCCATCGCCAGGTTCCCCTAGCGATGCCTTGTTACGACTTACTCCTAATCATTGATCTTACCGTGGCCCCTGCGAAGCAGGGTCTTCGGGTACTATCAACTCTTCTGAGTTGACGGGCGGTGAGTACAAAGCCCGAGAACGTATTCACCGTAACGAGCTGATTTACGGTTACTAGCGATTCCAGCTTCATGGAGTCGAGTTGCAGACTCCAATCCGAACTGAG
>CAYVFG010000033.1:0-4658 GCA_964450915.1 uncultured Candidatus Saccharibacteria bacterium
GATTTCCGGTTCCTCCGAATGCGCAGCATTGCAAACATCTTGCAGAAGTATTTGCGTATATAAAGGAGGCAGAGAAGGGGCGGCTTGCTCATGCATTTCAAGTAGACGGATTAGTTATTAAAATTAACGACTGTGCAACATATGATCGGCTCGGCGTTGTTGGCAAGGCTCCTCGCGGTGCGGTGGCGTTCAAGTTTCCCGCCGAAGAAGCAACTACGATAGTTGAGCATATAGACGTGCAAGTTGGCAGAACGGGAGCGCTCACTCCGGTAGCTCATTTGCGTCCGGTACGAGTTGCGGGTACGACGGTCTCGCGCGCCACTCTCCATAATGCGGATGAAGTAAGAAGAAAAGATGTTCGCGTAGGCGATACGGTGGTGATCCGAAAAGCGGGAGACATTATTCCTGAGGTCATTCGCGTCTTGCCGAATCTTCGCCTTAAAGACAGCAAGCCGTTTCGCATGCCGTCGAAGTGTCCGATTTGCGGGTCTGCCGTTGAAAAGGATGCGGAAGGCATAGTGGTGCGATGCGTGAATCGGGAATGCTTTGTGCGCGAACAGCAACAGATTTTATATGCAGTAGGACGCTCCGGCTTTAATATTGATGGGTTGGGGGACAAGATTGTCGAACAGTTATTACAGGAAGGGCTTATTTCGAGCGCACCAGATATTTTCAGGTTAACAGAAGGCGATTTATTGCCATTGGAACGATTTGCGGAAAAGTCTGCGAAGAATTTGGTTGCCGAAATTCAATCCAAAAAAACAATATCGCTTCCTAAATTTCTTGCATCGCTCGGCATTTTGAATGTGGGTATTGTAACGGCGCAGGATATTGCCCGGGCATATAAGAACATTGATGCTATCGCGGAACTTTCAAAAGAAGAGTTTGAAAAAATAGACGGCGTCGGCGAAAAGGTTGCTCAGAGCCTCGTTGATTTTTTCGGGAGCAAGCTCGGCAAAGGCATCTTGCAAGAATATCGCGATGTCGGCATTACGGTCCAAGATGAAGCAAGTGCTGGGCCGCTATCGGGGAAAACGTTTGTGTTTACCGGAACTTTGCAGAATATAACGCGCGAAGAAGCAAAGCAGAATGTGCTGTCTGCTGGAGGAAGGATAGCCTCTACCGTCGGTCTTGGCGTAGATTATGTGGTACTCGGAAAGGATGCCGGATCAAAGGAGGAGAAAGCAAAAAAAATGGGCCTTACTATTATTAACGAAAGTCAGTTTGCGTCCCTTTTAAAAGGCGCGCTATAGTACCGACTATGGATATCAAAAAAATTGCAGAACTTGCGCGCATGAATCTCACTGACGCCGAAACGCAGCGATTCGAAAAGGAAATTTCCGGAGTGTTGCAGAATTTTAAAGATATTCAGGCAATTGATACTGAGAATATTCCGTCCGCAGACGATGTTTCCGGGCTTAAGAACGTGATGCGTGAAGATGTGGCAATTAATAATACGCTCGCAGATCCGAAAGAATTATTAAAAAATGCAAGCACTCATAATGGCTATGTGAAAGTGTCTGCGGTGTTTGCTGAAGAAACCGTATCATGACTATGAACGCACGAGAAAATCTTGAAAAAAGCCTTGATGCGATTGCTGCATGGGAACCGCATATTAGTGCGTTTGTTGAATTAACAAAAGACGAAGCTGAGCGGCAAGTGTCGGTGCTCGAGGTTGATACCGAGCTTGCAGCAAGGCCGCTTGCTGGCATGCCGATTGCGATTAAAGAAAATATTGCAACGACATTCGGCCACACGAATGCTTCTTCGAACATTTTAAAAAACTTTGTTTCGCCGTTCAACGCTACGGTTGTACATAGGCTGTTGTCTGCTGGCGCGATTGCGGTGGGGAAGACTCAGCAGGACGAATTCGGAATGGGCTCTAGTACGGAAAATAACGGCCTTGCTCCGCAAACCAAGAATCCATGGGATGTATCCCGTATCGCGGGCGGAAGCAGTGGCGGGTCTGCAGCAGCAGTTGCAAGTGCGGAAGTAATAGCAGCATTCGGGACGGATACTGGCGGATCGATTCGTCAGCCCGCAAGTATGTGCGGAGTTGTCGGAGTAAAGCCGACCTATGGGCGAGTAAGCCGCCACGGGCTCTTGGCATATGGGAGCAGCTTAGATACCGCTGGGCCGATAACGAAAACGGTGCGCGATGCTGCGAAGATTCTGGAAGTTATCGCCGGGCAAGATCCGTTAGATGCAACAACTTCGAGTATTCCGGTTGGAAAGTATGCTGATGCATGCGGGAAGAGTATTGCAGGTCTTGCTGTCGGCGTGCCCAAAGAATTTTTTGCGGAAGGGATGGATCTCGAAGTGCAGCAAATTATTACCGATGCCATTGCATCGGTAAAAGAGCAGGGGGCACAGATTAAAGAAATTTCATTGCCGTTAACCCCGGCAGCAATTGCAGTATATTATCTGATTGCAAAAGCAGAGGCATCTTCAAATTTGGCGCGATACGACGGGTTGCGATACGAGGTTGGAGAAGACCGAGTAGAGGCATTGCTTGATCACTATAAGCGAATCCGCGGCGAGGGATTTGGCCCGGAAGTAAAGCGTGCAATTTTAATGGGAACGTATGCGTTATCGAGTGGATATGTTGAGGAGTGGTATGGGAAAGCGTCGAAAGTGCGAACATTGATCAGAAGGGAGTATGAGCAAGCATTTCAAGAGGTCGACGTTATTGTAGGTCCCGTATCTCCGGAACCGGCATTTTTGCTCGGGAGCAAAGCTGCTGATCCTTTGGCGATGTATTTAGCTGATGCGTATACGGTGCCGATCAGCGTTGCCGGATTGCCCGCAATGTCGGTTCCGTGCGGAATGACGAAACATAATCTCCCCGTTGGTTTGCAAATTATCGCATCGCATTTTCAAGAAGAAACAATGTTTCAAGCTGCATCCGCATTTGAAGATGCTCACGAGTATAAAAATCTTTCGCCGCAGTTACCTCAGTGATGGCAGTAGCGATACACCAGTCATTTGTGCCGGTTTTTCTATGGAAAGAATATCTAGTATAGTCGGCGCAACATCAGATAATACGCCGATCGGTTTTGATAAAATTTGATCTATCTCAGCTTCGCTTTTTGGCGCAGATCGCTTGAATTGTTGAGCTACTACGTGAACGATAACGGGGTTCGTCGTATGGTCGGTTTCAATTGCGTGAGTTGTCGGGTTGATCATTTCTTCAGCATTCCCGTGATCTGCCGTTATCAGGATTGCGCCGTCGTGCGAGAATACCGATTCTTGAATTCGTGCAATGCACGTATCCACGAAACTGCATGAAGCTACAGCCGCATCGAAATTTCCCGTATGCCCGACCATGTCTGCATTCGCGAAATTAATAAAATAAATATCGTAGTTGTTTTTATTTATTTCTTCTATTGCCTTATCTGTTATTTTTTCCGCCTGCATTAAAGGCTCCTCGGAAAAATCGGAAACGCTTGAAGAGGGAATCATGACTCGGTCTTCGTTCGGATACGGCTGCTCGTTTCCGACATTCAAGTAATACGTTACATGTGCATATTTTTCTGTTTCTGCAATATGGAATTGTTTCAAGTGTGCATCCGCAAGCACTTTAGCCAGCGGATTGCTCGCGATATCTTCGATGTATGCAGAAGGGCAATCGAACGTATCATCATATTTTGCCATTGTCGCAAAGTAGAGATTTTTCAACGGCGTTATCGGAAAACCCGCTTTGCTTGGCTGTATGAATGCCTGCGTCAGCTGGCGTGCGCGATCTGGCCGAAAATTAAAAAATATCACAGCATCGTTGTCTTTAATTTCCGTTACCGGTTCGCCCCCGCGCGTAAGCGTGGTGGGGGCTATCTTCTCATCAAAAATACCGTTTTTATATGAGCGGGCGATTGCGCTTGAGGCGGAAGCTGCGCCTTCGCCGCGAGTCTTTCCTGTCAGCATGTTGTATGTGCTTTCTGTTCGATCCCAATTATTGTTTCTATCCATTGCATAGAATCTTCCTGTTACGGATGCAATCTTTCCGACGGCGAACTTTCCAATTGCATCTTCCAATCGGTTAATGAAAATAGGAGAACGCTGTTTCCCGGTATCCCTCCCATCGGTGAACATGTGGATATACACGCGCTCATGCATGCCTTGCTGTGCACATGTTTCCAGAAGGGCTATAAGGTGCCTCAAGTGCGAATGGACGCCGCCGTCGGAAATCATCCCCATAAGATGAAGGTTGGAGTGATTTTTTTGGACGTGTTCTATCGCATTTAAGAACACGGGGTTGGTATAAAACGTTTTATCCTGTATCGCTTTATCTATTTTAGGGAGCACCTGATACATGACTCTGCCCGCCCCGATATTACGATGCCCGGTTTCGGAATTGCCAACTTCACCCCAGGGCAATCCTACTTCTACTCCGGAAGCAGATATTGCCGCGCTCGGATAATTTTTTATATACTCGTCCATCGTCGGCGTGTTTGCAGTTGCGATTGCGTTTCCTTCTTTTGTAAGACTAATACCCCAACCGTCCAGAATAATTATGACTAACGGTTTTGGAGGAGTTTGAAATCGCATGAATTGTATTATAGCACGCGCGCCTTCTAGCTTTGATGTAGCGGGAGCTGGGATTGCACCAGCGATCTCCTGGTTATGAGCCAGGCGAGATACTACTTCTCCATCCCGCGATA
>CAYVFG010000034.1:0-3358 GCA_964450915.1 uncultured Candidatus Saccharibacteria bacterium
TGCGGTGTAGGCTTGTCCGCCGCCGATAGCTTCCAGAGTTTTCTCTTTGGTATGATGCCCAAAGAGAATTAAGCACTCTGGATGTTCGGGATGTTCACTCACTTCAGTCATCAAGCCATTACACAAGCGCGCCACCTCTTGTCGATGCCACATTCCTCCTTGTCTTCGAAGTACTGTCATTTTGAGGTTACGACGATTTTCTTCTACTTGTAGTCCGAGTAAATTCACTGGTATTCTCCTGTTTTGCTTTGATTTGGAACAGAGGTGCTACACGCCCCTCTTTGCAACAAGTAAGTGAACAATAGCATATGTATTATGAATTGTCAAGATGTGTGGACATGGGCGGAATTGAACCGCCGTGACAAATGGTATTTCAATGGGAGTGTTTCCGTGTGCAGCTGATTTAAGTTACGCATCCTGATACAAGAATCAGCAAAGATATCACTATGCGTATCGCATATGTGCATTCTCGTTTTCCCTATGCGAAGCAAAGAAAACGATATCCGTCTACATAACACCGAATAACCTACCCGACGGATGATGGTTACCGATGGCTACCGAATTTAAGCGATAGCTGTCGCAAATGAAGGCGCAAATGCGTTAGCAAAAGCAACTTTCACGCGAGACATAACGTTTGCACGTAACAGATGTGTTGATTGGAATTTACGTGGATTCAACACGATTCACGACACGCTCTTCATTAAAATGTTCACTTGTTCGAGGCCTAGCATGCCCGTAAAAAAATTACTCTTTTCCTCTTAAAAATATTTCTGCTTCTCGTTTGATATCTTTTTCGCGCTGTTGCTCTTTTTTATTATGCAACTTTTTTCCTTTCGCGAGACCGATTTCAACCTTCAAAACAGAACCTTTATTATATACTCTAATTGGCACTATTGTCAACCCCGTATGGGAGATTTTCCCTGTAAGATATTTCAACTCCTCCGCAGATAACAGCAATCTGCGCGACCGGGTCTGATCATACGATTTTGGCGTATTTACTATCTGCCATGGCGGTATAGTTGCGTTTGTTAGTTCTGCATTGCCGTTGTGCATAGTAACATATGCCCCCTTGAGGCTCATGTGGCCGGCGCGAACGGACTTTACCTCGGCACCAAGCAATACCAAGCCTGCCTCGAATGTTTCAAGAATTTCGAAGTCAAAATGCGCTCGCTTGTTATATGCTAGATCGGACATAGCTATACTGTAGCATTTTTCGGTTATAATAAAACATGATGATAAACGTACGAACCCCTCGAGACAAAGCGCTGACGCCTATATTGCGATTTCTCACGCGGTATAAAATAACGCCAAACATGGTAAGCATTGCCGGAATTGTAAGCATGGTACTTTTCGGAATCATCACGTATCTGCACTTCTATTATGCTTCACTCATATTTCTTGCAATAAGCGTACTTGCAGACCTGCTCGACGGTTCGCTTGCGAGATTTCAGCACGCCTCCACAGAAGCTGGGAAAAAATTCGATCTAATTGCAGACGGCATCACGTTTACGGTATTCATGATTACAATCGGGCTTGCACACCTACTTAGCCTTTTAGTAGCGATCATAATTATTATATTGCAAATTATTCTCACCATTAAAAGCACCAAAAAGGCAATTGCGAGTACAGCGCATACCGGCGTACAACTTCATGAGGTGCAAGGGTTTTGGATTGCAATAAGCTTGGTGAAAGCAATCATGTACGTAAGTTTTGTAATAGAAATTTTTTCATCAACGACAGCAGTACCAATTATGCGACTTGTTGCAATTTTCATCCTTGCATTTGGAATTATAAAAAAGTGAATCAGCTTGTCTTTTCTTTTACGCGCAGTATATTCAAAAAGGAGTAGAAATTACATGTTCTTTTGTCCGCATTGGAAAGGAATATCCCATGCAAGCGATGATACACATACACCCCGTAGGTCTTAATGAGATTCTGAATGATCAAGTGATTTCGTACGAACAGCTGTTAGCTCTTCGACAAGCAGCTGCTAAACCAGGCATGGGTAGACCCGAGATTCGAGCCCTTATCAAAGAGATCGCCCTGTCTCGCATGCAGAGATGCGTAATCATATCAGCTATAACCCCGTTATCGCTGATCGAGTCAAGCCACACCAAAAGCAGTAGATCAATACTTGAGATTTGATCCGCCGCATGACGGTTGCCGACGGCCATCCCACCGTCGGCTTTTTTATGCCCTATTCTTGCTTTTTCCCCTCTAAAACGCTACTATATGAGCTATGCCAAGCAGAAGACGGCGATATCGCCACAGACCAAAACCGGTAGAAAAGAAACCTCCGGCAAACGAAGAAATCACCGCACCAGAAGTGCGCGTTGTCGGGCTTGAAGGAGAACAGATGGGCGTATTCCCGATCGCGGAAGCCATCGCAAAAGCGCAAGAAATCGGCACCGACCTCGTTATGGTTGCAGACAAAGCAAATCCTCCCGTGGTTCGTATTATGGATATGGGAAAGCACTTGTACGAGAAACGAAAGAAAGATGCCAAGCAGAAGGCAAAAAGCAAAGGCAAAGACATTAAAGGTATTCGAATTGGCCTCAAGACAGACGACCATGATTGGAACATGCGCCTGAACCAGGCTGCCGGCTTTTTGGCAGAAGGCCATAAGGTAAAGCTTGAAATCAAGCTCCGAGGGCGCGAAAAACAGCGGTTTGACCTTGCAGAAGAGCGAATCAAAGAGTTCGTAGCGGGCGTGCCAGGGGGCGCAAAGCCGGCGGATACGTTTTCTCGAGCAGCAAACGGCCTCACGGTATTATTGACGAAAATCAGCTAATCACCTACCATATAAAGATTATGAAACAAAAGACAAAAAAGTCTGCAGTAAAGCGATTCTTTATCTCCTCAACGGGAAAAGTTCAGCGTCGCTCTATTGGCCAAGCTCATTTTAACGGACTTGAATCTGGTAATAAGACACGAAAAAAGCATAACGACAAGCAAATCCACAAGGCTGATGCCGGCCGTATTGACAAATTAATGCCGTACGCTAAATAATATACTCCTATGCCACGAGCACCTCGAAGCATTCCTAAGCGAAATCGACACAAGAAATGGCTAAAGCGAGCCAAGGGTTTTCGCAATCGACGAAGCACCATCTTTAAGCTTGCAAAAGAAGCTGTATTAAAGGCTGGCCAATATGCATTCCGAGATCGCCGAAAGAAAAAGGCAGTATTTCGATCTACCTGGCAGGTAACTATCAATGCCGGCGTTCGACCCCTCGGACTCACCTACTCGAAGTTCATCCACGCACTTCGAACTCACAAAGTGGAGCTCGATCGACAAGTAATGGCCGAACTTGCTCACAAGCAATCCGACATATTCGCACGCATCGTTGAACAAGTAA
>CAYVFG010000035.1:0-3039 GCA_964450915.1 uncultured Candidatus Saccharibacteria bacterium
AGCGCATCGAACGAACTGGGCTTAAGTTTGTTGCTGTGAAGCTTTTGGTTCCGGAAGCTGACCAGTGCTGGAAGCACTATAACAAAGATGAGGAATGGTTCATGAAAAAAGGCACTCGCATTGTTGAGGACCGAAAGAACCATGGAATGCCGATTGAGAAAGAAGTAATTGAGTACGGAAAAGACATTATCAAATCAAACGTTGATTTCTTTACATCTGGCCCAGTATTAGCATTTGTGATTGAGGGTAACCAATCGGTTGCAATCGTGAAGAAGTTGGTAGGGGAAACAGAACCTGCAACATCCGATATCGGAACTATTAGAGGGGACTTAACAGTGGATTCGTATTCTCTTTCCAGTTTGGATAATCGAGCAGTTCGAAATTTGGTGCATTGTTCCGATAGTCCAGAAGAAGCGCAGCGAGAAATTCCGTTGTGGTTCAAGAAGGATGAAATTGTTTCATATCGACTTCTCCAAGAGCAAATTCTGTACGACGTAAATCTCGACGGGATACTGGAATAACAGTATCTCCATAAAAAAGCCTCGTTACACTAACGAGGCTTTTTTGTATCTTGACTCATTTCTTTTTGTGCCTAGTATATGTAATACCTGTTTTGTTGTGAGCGTTGATACAACAAACGTGCAGTTGCGAAAAAGATTTCGGCCGAATCTTGATTGCGATACCTGCGGGAAGCTGCTTAGCTCAACGCCATGCTCATTTTATGGGATTATTCACGGAAGAGCTTTGCAAGACGTTGCAAGGCGGAAGAGTTGATGGTTGTACTGCTGCATTGAGTATCCGTGTGATAACACAATTGGAACAGCGGAAGCCCTCTGGTCATAGAAATGTGAAGAGGGCTTTTTTCTTGCTTGAAAACGTATTTTAGTTTATCGTGGTTGTGGTATTGCTATACTCACGTTCCTTTCAATACGAGGAGAAGAGAAATGACGCCGCCTTTTATAGAGTTCTTAAAAGGGGATCAAGTCGGATTTCAGCTGAAAATCGGGTATTGTCTTGAGACGCGTCACTGCACGGAATTTTTTCGACCAGCACGAATCACTAGTTCTGGAGAGACGGTGTTTGTGTTTGACCGGGAGTTGCTGGCAAAGGTTTGGGAACTTCTGCCACCCGAGGACTCGATTGTCCATCAATTTCTGTGTTACGTAAACATGCAAACGGAAATTGCTTTTGTGGTTTATGGTCGTCTTGATCGTTTGCTGGACGGGAAAGAATACAGCGTGCTTACGGCTCAGAAGTTTGAAGAACTCATAGGAAAAGATTCGCGTCCATTTTCTTGGCCCCCGAGGGTTTTTCTGGGAGAAGTTTCTTTGAAAAAGTTCGCACGTATTCGACAAAAAGGTCTCGCAGAAATTTCTGCATAAAGTGTATTTCGAATTCAAAAGCTACGCGCTAGGATGCCGTAGCTTTTTTCTTGCGCGTTGTCATTGCGAGGAGTCTCGCCAAGGCGGGACCACGTGGCAATCTTCGCAAATAAGCATGACGAGATTGCTTCGCTACGCTCGCAATGACGCGGTTAGCGCAACGCTTGTCGGATCGTTATTGGGATATTTTCTAGACTCTATCGATCAGCTGCGAGCTAATTGTTTCAGCCTTAAAGAAATCTTTAACGAATTGGCCGGCAACGCTTGGGTCGAATTCTTTGCAAGAAAATATATTTATATAGACGCTTTTCTGTAGCTCGATGCAATGCACTACAACGTTACTTGTTTCAATAAATTGAATACCTGAAACACCCTTTAAATGTGGAATGTCGCTATGGTCTATCCAAAACATAGGGTCTCCATGACGCTTCATTTTAATAAGGTCACAAAGTTCAATAAAAAATCTTTCGAGATTTTCCTGTGAAAACGTAGAGATATCGCAACCGTGCAAGTCCGCGATGAGTTCAATGCCATATTTAGTATTTTCATTCATATTTTAAAATTACCAAGTCTTCTTTTTTAAAGCAATACTTACCGGATCCGTATCCAAATCCTTCTGATGCGCTTTGCTGTATTGCCGGCCATAGGCTTTTAAGCGATAGGAAAAATTCCACCAATCTTTTTTCGGAAGCAGTTCGCATAAATCTTTTTCTACTTTATCCGGACCTGTTTGGGTTGTAAGTCCAAATTTTTTAGAGAGGCGAAGAACGTGCGTATCTACTGCAATGCCTTCTACGGTATCGAATATGTGCCCTAAAATAACATTGGCAGTTTTTCTGCCAACTCCAGGCAGTTCTAGCAATTCCTGCATCGTGCTTGGCAATTTGTCGTTATATTTTTTGTGAATAATAATCGCACTGTTTTTAATGGCTTTTGCCTTGCTTCTGTAAAATCCCGTAGAAAAAATGAGCTGTTCTAATTCATGAATGTCTGCGTCTGCAAACGCTTTCACGCTTCTATATTTTTTAAATAAATCTTTCGTCACAATATTCACGCGTTCATCGGTGCACTGTGCAGACAGTATAACGGCAACAAGTAATTGAAATTCAGTTTTGTAATCCAGGGGCGTCGCCAAGTCGCCAGGGAACAGTTTTTCCAGTTCATTATGAATAATTTTTGCTCGTTCTTGTTTGGTCATATCTGTATCATACATAAAAAAGAAAGCGCCGCACGGAAATTCGTTGGTACGAATATCTGTGCGGCGGGTTCGTCATGTTATTAGGACGACGTTTCATGACGTCTGTTGTAGACTGCCTCATACCCTCGAGATATTACGTCTAGCTGCCACTCTCGTTTTTTTCTCATTTTCTGTGGAATAATCTGAGTTTCTTCCCGACGCTGTGCGTCTGGGTATAGAAATGGCAGTTTTTCTGACCCAGATACGACGAGCCCATTGTGATGTGCGACAATGGGAGCAAATTGCTGAACGTACACATCGGGAAGTGAGGGGTCATACGATCGTATGTCCATCGTTGTAAAATACGGCAATGCCTGACTGTTGAATGCCACTGGACCGAAGGCCGAGTCGTAGTTTATGAGTCCCGTACAATCTGCATAGGCCGTATTAAGCTGCCGCTCTGTTTCCACTTGAAAGGCA
>CAYVFG010000036.1:0-2257 GCA_964450915.1 uncultured Candidatus Saccharibacteria bacterium
GAGAGCAAGAAAATTTGCTTCTTTATCCCGTTTACTCAAGTTTACTACAGTAAGATATGGTCGAGTATTGAGCAAGAATTCTTGCTGGTGTTATCAGGTGCGGTTCTGATCTGTAGGCTTTGGTACTCTTGACTATCCAATCGTGCATTGAAGGGCGAGTATAGAAAATATTCGCTTGTGTAATGTGCTAAACTGGCGTTCGCACCAGTTCTCCTTACTTGCCTAGGGTCGAGTTTGGTGGGGTGATGAGCAGGGTGCAAACCTTGCTTGTATTCTTGTTCGCTGTAGTCAAGTCAAGTTTGGTGACCTAATCTGCGATGTATTAATGAGCAAGTATTCTTGCTAGTCTTAACGTGCGATTTTCTCCAGCATGGTCTCGTAGGGCAAAGTATCGTCCTGAGCGGAGGGGCCTCCTATTCGCTAGTGTATCACCTTCGTTTCGGTGGACTTATGTTTGGTCTGTTAACCTCCATTACGGTTTAGGGTAGGTTTTCCTGCTGGTATTTATTAAGTGCTCTTCCCTAGCCTTCGGTCCTGCTTTGCGTACTAGAGAGCAGTGCTGAGCAAACAACTTTGTTTGCTGGTATACCAAGTTTTCAGACTAGGCTGAAGTTCCTTCGTGTGTGGTCTGCTAGTCTATTGAGCGAGAGTTTCACCCCTCTCGCTTTTTTCTTGCAAAAATTATGATAATATGTTATTTTAGCATGTTCTTTTACAATTCAAGTTACGTTCTCTTTGGAAGCCTAGAGCACTGTCCCGTAGTGTGGCAGTTTTGAGCAAGAATTATTCTTGCTTGTATTGAAATGAGGTCAGGCTACCTAGAGTTTCGTACAGCATTCTGGCCTAGCCCGGAGTGTGGGGCAAGAACTTAGCTTGCTTGTGTGATGTATGCCAAGGTGGTGTGTTCTTTGTTTCAGTGCAGTAGACTAGGCACAACCAGACTGCCCGGCAAACAAAATTTGTTTGCTCGTGTTTGCATTTCTGCATCCAGTAGTACGCTGGACAAAAGTACGTCACCCGAATGTGCGAATAAATTTATTCGCAAGTATCTTAAGTGTTGCGTTGAACTGTATAGTTCTCTTGTGTATACCACGCTCTTCCAGGGAGTAAGAGTAAATGCTCTTGCTTGTGTATTTGCTTCTGTTGGCTTGTGTGCTGTGCGATAGAGCAAAGTCTCCTAGGGAGCAGGGAGGTTCCTTGCTAGTGTATTGAGTTAAGCACGCTTATCTGCTTCAGACTTACGTACAGTGTGGTAGGTTGCAGGGCAAGAATTCGCTCTTGCTGGTATTGTCCTGATCTGTTCTGAAGTGCTCTTCCGCCACCTGCCCTCATCCAATCTTCGTGAGCGAGAGTTTCATCACTCTCGCTTTTTTTACCTAAAATATTTCTATTTCCTCGTGCTATACTTTATGCATGACCTTCATCGCGTCGCGATTATTTGGATTGCTTATTGTGATTGCGGCAATTGGCGTCGTGGTGCTGTTGTGGGTGCAGTGCGGAACCAGCAACGGATGCACATTTTCTGCGCCCGTAAAGGCAACTCCTATTCCGCTTGTAACTCCCGAAGGAGGTTTTGGAACAAGCGAAATTCATATCGACGGATTAACGCAAGGGTCGCAGGTGGTAAGTCCGCTTACGATAACGGGGAAGGCAATTCCTGATTGGTATATTGGCGGTGCATTTACGGTGCGACTTTTGGATGCTGCAGGCCATGGGCTTGCATATGTACAAGCAAAGCCGACGGCGACAACGGCCGTGAACGGGTTTATTCCGTTTAGCGCAACGTTCGCGTTTTTCCCGACGACGTCCCAGGGAACGCTTATTGTTGAAAAGAATTTGGGTTCCGGATTACCCGATTTTCCGTCGACTATTGCGCTTCCGCTTACGTTCCCAAATTATAGTATTGCTACACCGACACCAATGCCGACTCAGCAAATTACACCGACGCCAGTTCCAAGCGCGACGCCGATTAGTACTGGGGTATTGCAAGGAGTGATGACAATTGGTCCTATTTGCGCCTCTGGGCAGACGGGTGCCGCATGCTCTCCATCTGTGAAGATGTTCGCCGATCGGCCTATTACCGTTTCATCTGCGGATCAATCACTATTGATTGCAACTATTGTACCGGGCCCGAACGGAGCATTCGCGCAAGAGCTCCCGGCCGGAAAATATTATGTTTCCATGTTGCCGCAGATATTAGGATCGATTACGGGAGTGCCGACCACTGTTACTATTACGGCAGGAAAAACCACGACAT
>CAYVFG010000037.1:0-2089 GCA_964450915.1 uncultured Candidatus Saccharibacteria bacterium
TTGCGCAGCTTCGTGCGCTCGAAGAAGAGGACTACTCGGTGTTCTCTGCGGAACTGTATGCGCGAGGAGCATATACATCATATGCGCAGTATTTGGGAGTGTATTCCGCAAAGGATTTGCGCGCTATTTTGCGAGCATTGTCTTCTGTTCGTACGCGCGTGCCGCTCAAGCTCCTGACGCCGGATAGATTGTTTGATAGGTTGCTTAACCCAAGGTTGGTTATTATTGCGCTTGGTCTGTGTATTGCGCTTTCTGTCGGCGCATATATCGCATGGCAGGTGCAATCTTTTTGGAAATTCCCGGATCTTGCCATAACGAGCCCTGTAAACCACGTAGTCGACGGGCCAGATGTTACGGTTGCCGGAAAGGCAGAGCCGGATGCGCATTTGACCATAAACGATCAGCAGGTGCTTCTCCAAAGCGACGCTACGTTTACAGCTCAACTAAGCCTTCATATTGGCGTCAATCCTGTAAAGGTTGTCGCATCCAATGCATCGGGCAGACAGACGGTAAAGGAGCTTTTTTTACTGCGTGAAAAGTAGTACGCTTATTGTATGCCATCAGAACCAACCAAAACAAAAGAGAAACAATCAGCCCAGGACGATCGGGATATTGCAGTAGGGTCTGCAGTCGACATGATTAAAGAGAAATTCGGAGAAGGCGCTATTATGCGCTTGGGAGAAATCAAGAAAGTGGATATCGACGCGATTCCAACAGGCTCGGTATCCCTTGATATTGCGCTTGGAATCGGCGGAGTTCCGCGAGGAAGGATTGTAGAAATTTATGGGCCGGAATCATCTGGAAAGTCTACGCTTGCGTTGCACATAACGGCGAACTGTCAGAAAAAAGGAGGAACAGTTGCCTATGTAGACGCCGAACATGCGCTTGATCCGCAGTATGCAAAGCGCGTTGGCGTTAATTTGAATGACTTGCTCATCAGTCAGCCGGATAACGGCGAGCAAGCCCTCGATATCGTAGAGACGCTCGTAAAGTCGGGCGCTGTTGATCTTATTGTTGTGGATTCCGTTGCAGCGCTTACCCCTCGCGCAGAGATTGAAGGAGAAATGGGCGATTCGCACATGGGATTGCAGGCGCGCCTCATGAGCCAAGCACTCCGAAAGCTTACTGGTATTGTTGCCAAGACGAATACGACCGTCATTTTTATTAATCAGATTCGCATGAAGATCGGCATCGTATTCGGAAATCCGGAAGAAACAACGGGAGGAAAAGCGCTGAAATTTTACTCTTCCGTTCGATTGGAAATTCGTCGACGTGCGCAGATTAAAATGGGAGAAAAAATTATCGGAAGCCGTGCGTATGTAAAGATTGTAAAAAATAAAGTGGCTCCGCCGTTCCGCGTTGCAGAGTTCGATATTATGTATAACGAAGGAATCAGCTACGAAGGCGACATTATCGACAAGGCTATTGAGTATAAGCTGGTTCAAAAAGCAGGCAGCTGGCTTTCGATGGGGGATCAGAAAATCGGCCAGGGCAGAGAGGCAGCAAAGATGTTCTTGCGCCAAAATCCGAAGGTTGCGAAAGATTTGGAAAAAGCTATCTGGGCAGCAGTAGAAGTTGAAGATAAGGCTACGCTAGAAGGCAAATAGGTATGAATAATCAGATTATTCTGCCGATTATCGTTCTTGCCGTGCTTCTTGCCGGATCCGTTTATTATTTTTCACAATCAAAACCTATGCAACAAGAAACAAGTCAGCCGTCAGTAATGCCGTCCTCATCTGCTACACCGGAAGCTTCAAGCGTTCCTCCTACAACCGGAGCACCGCAAGTTACGCTTCATACAACCAAGGGTGATATTGCCATGGAGCTATACCCTGACAAAGCACCTGTTACCGTTGCGAATTTCTTAAAGCTTGCAAGCGCAGGATTCTATAACGGAGTGAAGTTTCACCGAGTGATTCCGAATTTCATGATCCAAGCCGGGGATCCGAATACAAAGGGCGATGATGTTTCGTCATACGGTATGGGCGGGCCTGGATATACGATCGATGACGAATTTGCGAACGGACTTTCGAATACTCGAGGCATGATCGCGATGAGCGGGGCTCCATCCCATCGTTTCGGCCACGTC
>CAYVFG010000038.1:0-1719 GCA_964450915.1 uncultured Candidatus Saccharibacteria bacterium
GCTTCTAGCATACCCGTTTGACGTTTTTAGGCCTGTTTGCTACACTATTGCCATGAAACAAAACCAGTACGAACTGACATATCTTATCGACCCGCGAACAAGCGAGGAAGCTAGAACGTCGCTTAATAGCGCCGTAGATGCGAAAATCTCTGAATATAAGGGCACTATCACTCAGCCAGGCGATGCGCTTCGAAAAAAGCTTGCATACAAGGTTGGCAAACAAGACTCTGCGTTTATGCGCATTATGAACCTCGAAATGCCTACGGAACACGTACTGGAGTTTACTACTTTCCTGAAGAAGGCCGAGGGCGTACTACGACTTACCCTTCTCGCAACACCTGCACGAGCAAGAATCACTCCTGAAGTAATGGAAAAGCATGGGAAGAAAAAGGGCAAAGGCGGATTTGCAAAACATGACAAGAAGAAAGATATCCCTGCTACGAAACCTGCGAAAGAAGTAACGATGCAAGACGTTGAAAAAGGAATCGAAGAAGCGCTAACGGAAGAGGTAAAATAGACATATGGATTTAAATAAAGTCATGATTATAGGCCGATTAACCCGAGATCCGGAAGCTCGAACGACCCCGCAAGGCACAGCAGTAACAAGTTTCTCAGTTGCAACCGGACGAGTGTGGAAGGATGCGCAAGGCCAAAACCAAGAAAAAACAGAATTTCATAACGTGGTTGCCTGGAGACGCTTAGCAGAAATTGCGGCACAGTATCTGGCAAAAGGCAGGCAAGTATACATCGAAGGGTCTCTGCAGACGCAAAGCTGGGACGATAAGACTTCTGGCCAGAAAAGATACCGAACAGAAATCGTAGCGGAAAATATGATCATGCTTGGGAATAAGTCAGACAACGCAGCGCCAGCAATGTCACAAGGATCAGCAACATCGTTTACACCAACACCATCAAGCCAACCAGTAGCGCAAGAACAACAACAGCAAGCGCCAGCAGGCCCAATCGCAGACGAAGAAATTAGAATCGAAGATATCCCATTTTAAATCACTATGAATCCAAAACAACAGCGAAAATATCCTACAGAATGCGTAATGTGCGCTGAAAAGCTGCAAGAAATTCCGATGCAAGATACGGAACTGCTTCGCAAGTTCATGAGCGGACAGAACAAGATTCTCCCTCGCCGAAAGACGGGCGCATGCGCAAAGCACCAGCGCGTCATCTCTCGCGAAATCAAGCGGGGACGAGACATGGGCATTTTGAGATTCCGCGGACAATAAGCCGTGCAGAAACGAAAAAACTTTATCAGCATTAACACAGGCTTCCAATGCGAAGCCTGTGGCTTTGTCGTACCCCCGGCAGCAAGCACATGTCGCAATCACTGCACCCAATGCCTCGCATCAAAGCACGTAGATGATGCTGTGCCAGGCGACCGCGCAAGCACATGCCGTAGCCTCATGGATGCCATTGCCGTAGAAGGGTCGAATCCGGAAAAACTAGATCTTGTTCATGAATGCAGAATCTGCGGGAAAATTCAGAAAAACAAAGTGGCGCCCGACGATAGTCGTGACGCCATCTTTGGATTAATGGGAAAATTGTAATTACTTTACCTCGACCGACGTAATCGTAATCGGATCGTTCGGCATATCGTTTGCATTGCGAGGAACAGAAACGATTGCATCTGCAACGTCCATTCCAGACAATACTTTTCCAAACACAGAATATCCGCCATCCAAGCTTGCCGAATTGTCTTTGACGCTA